>NZ_JAVRCC020000017.1:0-132882 GCF_034530975.2 Nostoc sp. DedQUE07
TTAGCAGACTATTCTGAGAAAATTTTGCGTGGTATTGCTTATAAATATGGTAATAATAGCCATGAGTATCAGATGGCTGGGGGTACTCGTAAAAGCGATGTCTACGACGGGCTACGCCTACGCAAGCGTGCTGTGCGCCAAGGTGTTGTTTGACTACTAGCTAAGGGATAAAGAGAATAAGGAAAATTAGGAAGATAGGGAATACAAAGATTTCACCCACTCCCATTCCTGCGTCAAACCCTCTTTTAGAGAGACTTGCGGTTGATATCCGAGAATTTTCTGTGCTTTAGATACATCAGCAGCCGTGTGGCGCGCGTCTCCCATCGCTTTTTCTATGTGGTTTCTTTTGATTGGCTTCCCAACAATTTCTTCAATCGTATTTAAAACTTCTGCTAAAACCACCCTGCTCCCACCACCGATATTAAAGATTTCTCCCACTGCTTGGGGTGCGGTAGCGGCGGCTAAATTAGCGGCGACAATATCACTAACAAAGGTAAACTCCCGCGTTTGCTGGCCATCGCCGTAAATAGGAATCGCCTCATCGTGCAAAATGGATTGAAAAAATTTATGAAATGCCATATCTGGGCGCTGTTTGGGGCCATAAACTGTAAAATAGCGCAATGTCACACAGGGCACACCAAAGTTTTTGTAATACAATTCACACAAAAACTCTGCTGCTAGCTTGGTAATGCCGTAAGGAGAAACCGGTTGAGGACAAATTTTTTCGTGGGTAGGTAATGTTTCTGCATCACCATATACACTAGATGAAGAGGCAAACACTAATCTTTTTAAGTGTTTAGCATCCTTAGCTGCTTCCAGCAAAACTTGTGTAGCGTTAACATTTCGTTCTGTATAGCCTCGAAAAGCTTTACCCCAACTTGCTCTGACCCCTGCTTGTGCCGCTTGATGGTAAACTACATCAACATCTTTTAGGAGTTTCTGCCAATCTAAAAACTGCATATCTCCTTCAATTAATGCAAAATTAGGTAAACGATACAAGTGTGCAACATTGTTTCGCTTTAACATCGGATCGTAATAATCATTAAATTCATCAATCCCGATTACTTCGTTTCCTTGTTGTAGCAATGTTTCTGCAAGATGAGAACCAATAAAGCCTGCGACTCCAGTAACGATAATTTTAGCCATGTTGCCGATTTTTTCTATCCTGATTAACCGCGATATTCACAGGTTAATAATTATAATCAAAAATCGGTTATTAATTGAAGATTATTTTATAGATAGGTTGAATTATATCAGCATAAAAGATAATTAAACTAATACATTTATGCTAAAAATGTGTTATGAACTTGATGGAGTAATTACTAATAATAAAAACTAAAATTTTACTAATTAGTTAAATTTAATTTTTAAAATAAATGCAGTTGGAATTCAATAACTAAAATAGCTGAAAAACCCAAGGTTTTACCCCACCCTAACCCTCCCCTTGTAAAGGCTACGGTGTACACACAAGTCTGAAATAGCTAAAAAACCCAAGGTTTTACCCCACCCTAACCCTCCCCTTTACAAGGGGAGGGAACAAGATTTCTTATTTCCCCCCTTTATAAGGGGGGACTAAGGGGGGTAAATCCAGGGTTTGTGTGTACACCGTAGCTCAATATATCGGGGGGATTAAGGGGAGTGGAATTTTAGGGGACTTTTACAACAGGTATACTAAATCATCAGAAACTTGCACAAGTGTGAAAATTGATGAAAAAATTGATCCGCGAGAGCAGTTAAGGTATTCTCATTTTGCAAGGGACGCACGAGGAAATCAGTGAAAGTTTTAGTCGTTGGTAATGGAGGGCGCGAACACGCTCTGGCGTGGAAACTGTTGCAATCTAAGCAAATTGAGCAAGTTATCTGTGTACCAGGGAATGGGGGGACGGCAAGTATGGAACGTTGCCAGAACTTGCCCTTAGCAGTAGACGATTTTGAGGGAATGAGCCGATATGCTCTAGAACATGGCATAACTCTGGTAATAGTTGGCCCAGAAGTTCCCCTATCTAAGGGAATCACAGATTACCTCCAAAATAAAGGATTGATGGTATTTGGGCCAGTCAGAGCCGGAGCGCAAATTGAAGCGAGTAAAGCTTGGGCAAAAGCCCTGATGCAAGAAGCAGGGATTCCAACGGCACGGGCTGCGGTATTTACGGAAGCTGCGGCAGCAAAATCTTACGTCAAATCTCAGGGAGCGCCCATTGTTGTTAAAGCTGATGGCTTGGCGGCTGGTAAGGGTGTAACGGTGGCTGAAACAGTTACACAAGCAGAAAGTGCCATTGATGCAATTTTTCAAGGGCAATTTGGCAATGCTGGTGAGTTTGTCGTCATTGAAGAATGTTTGATTGGGCAAGAAGTGTCAGTTTTAGCGTTGACTGATGGGTTAACAATTAGACCCTTGTTGCCAGCGCAAGATCATAAGCGGATTGGTGACGGCGATACAGGCGAAAATACTGGCGGGATGGGAGCATATAGCCCCGCACCCATCGCTACACCAGAGTTGATGGCACGCATTCAAACAGAAGTATTAGAAAGAGCGATCGCCACCTTAAGAGCTAAAGGCATTGATTACCGAGGCGTGCTGTATGCTGGGTTAATGATTGCACCCGATGGCGATTTGAAGGTTTTGGAATTTAACTGTCGCTTTGGCGATCCCGAAACCCAGGTGATTTTACCACTGTTAGAAACACCCCTAGAAGAATTGATTCTAGCTTGCGTACAGCAGCGCTTAAGTGAATTGCCGCCCATTGCTTGGAAAGGGGGAGCATCTGCGACTGTCGTTGCCGCTTCCGGTGGTTATCCAGGAGAATATCAAAAGGGGCAGGTGATTACTGGCATTGAGCAGGCAGAAGCAGCAGGAGCAACTGTATTTCATGCAGGTACGAAATTGAACCAGCAACAAGAAATAGTCACAGATGGGGGTCGAGTATTAAATGTGACCGGAATCGGAGAAAATTTTGAGCAAGCGATCGCTCAAGCCTACGCTAGTATCAAACATATTCAGTTTCAAAGGATGTATTACCGAAAAGATATAGGGCATAAAGTGGTTAATGGATAAATTAACTGAGTATCCCCAGATAATTAAGCGTATCCTTACTGAGTACGTAGAACTATGCAACCGTCGTTCTAACCGAGACATCGAAAGATTCTTAATTATCGATGAGCCAAAGGGTCACTATATTTGGATGAACCTTGGTTGGCAAAATGGCGAACGCATTACTGGTATGACTGTCTACGTTCGGATTCGAGATGGCAAATTCTGGATTGAGGAAGATTGGACTGAAGATGGAATCGCAACTGACCTAGTTCGTGCAGGTGTTGCCAAAGAAGATATAGTTTTGGCATTCCATGAGCCTAAAATGCGGCAGTACACAGATTTTGCAGTAGCATCCTAACGATCGCTAATTTTTTAGTTGTTGGGGTTTGAGGAAAACAGGAGAGAGAAAGTTAAACTAATGCCTAATACCCTTCAGGAGTTCTGAGTGCAGGGCGTTGAGCCAGTGCTGAATTGGTAATCTCACTTATGTTACTTGGAACTTGGAACTGTTTTGCTCAATGCCCACTTGCCCTGAGCGTTCGCGTAGCGTCTCGCAGAGAAGCCGTTCGCGTAGCGTCTCGCAGAGAAGGGATGCCTCATTCCCCATTTCCCTAACATATTTGTCAAATTAACTGTTAATTTTTAAGTTGTTGGGCTTTATAACAAAGACTACTAACAACTTTATTTAAGATGCTAAGTCTGTTCAAATCAATTCGAGATGCGATCGCAAGTTGGTGGTCGGAGTTCACTCTCCAAACTAAACTGCTGGCTGTGGCCACAATGGTAGTTTCGTTGGTGATGAGTGGTTTAACCTTCTGGGCTGTAAATACAATCCAGCAGGATGCGCAGATGAATGATACCCGCTTTGGTCGTGATTTGGGGCTGCTGCTTGCTGCCAACGTTGCCCCCTTGGTCGCGGACAATAATCTCACGGAGGTTGCCCGATTTTCCCAACGTTTCTATAGCAGCACCTCTAGCGTGCGTTATATGCTTTATGCCGATGAAAACGGGGAAATCTTTTTTGGCATTCCTTTTTGGGAAGCCGAGGTAGAAAATTCTCTTACCATTAAACGGCGGATACAACTGCCAGAAGATTATCCTGGTGATGGGGAAAAGCCGATGGTGCGGCAACACACAACCCCAGATGGAACAGTCACCGATGTATTTATTCCCCTGATTGTCAATAAAAAATACTTAGGTGTATTAGCGATCGGGTTCAACCCCAATCAAACCGCTGTTATCTCTACCAATTTTACCCGCGATGTCACCATTGCCGTTTTTATCACAATTTGGGTAATGGTGATTTTGGCAGGAGTGATTAACGCTTTGACCATCACCAAGCCGATTAAAGAACTACTGGTGGGGGTAAAGCAAATTGCTACCGGGAATTTTAAGCAGCGGATTAATTTACCTTTAGGCGGCGAACTAGGAGAATTAATTTTCAGCTTTAATGAGATGGCAGAGCGATTAGAGCGCTATGAAGAACAGAACATTGAAGAACTAACCGCAGAAAAAGCCAAGCTAGAAACTTTAGTTTCCACGATCGCAGATGGTGCTGTGTTGATTGACAACAACATGCAGGTGATTTTAGTCAACCCCACAGCAGAGCGAATTTTTGGCTGGGAAGCCGCTAATGTAGTCGGTTGCAATGTCTTGCATCACTTGCCAGCATCAGTACAAATCGAAATCACCCGTCCCTTGTACGAAATGGCAGTAGGCGAATGCGAAAGCGCCGAATTCCGAATTTTTATTAACCAACCCACCCCACGGACGATCCGCATTCTTTTGACTACAGTACTCAACCTGCAAAGAGAAAGCATCAAAGGTATTGCGATTACTATTCAAGATATAACCCGTGAAGTCGAACTAAACGAGGCAAAAAGTCAATTTATCAGCAACGTTTCTCACGAACTGCGAACGCCTCTATTTAACATTAAAACTTATATTGAAACCCTGCACGACTACGGCGAAGACTTGGCTTTACAAGAACGGCAAGAGTTTCTGCAAACAGTCAACCATGAAACCGATCGCCTCACCCGCCTAGTTAACGATGTTTTGGATTTATCAAAACTCGAATCTGGTCGCAACTACAGCTTTGATGGCGTAGATTTGGCCCAAGCGATCGAGCAAACCTTGCGTACTTACCAACTCAATGCCAAAGATAAAGGTGTTGAACTTGTTCAGGAAGTTGCCCCTAATTTGCCGCTAGTATTGGGTAATTACGATCTGTTAGTACAAGTGTTTGGCAACCTAATTGGTAATGCGCTTAAATTCACCAAAGCCGGTGGTAAAGTAGCAATCCGCGCCTACCAACTAGATTTCAACCCCAGTCACAGCGAATCTGTACCAGTGCGGATTGAAATTTCCGATACTGGAATTGGCATCGCCACAGAAGATCAACACTCAATTTTTGAACGCTTTTTCCGCGTAGAAAACCGAGTTCACACCCTAGAAGGTACGGGTTTAGGTTTATCGATTGTTAGAAATATCATCGACAGACATCGTAGTAAAGTCCATCTAGTGAGTGAAGTCGGCATTGGCACCACTTTTTGGTTTGACTTAGCCATCTTTGAAGAAAAAGCGCCGTTGATACAAGTTGAACCGATTGCGGAAACATCCAAAATTACCACAGTTTGAAAATTGCAGAAGCATCCAAAATCATCACAGCTTGAAGATTAAAGATTGAGTATGGTTTGTTATTTTTGACTATTCCCGATAGTGGCAATTTTGGATGAAGCTTTTGAAGAAATTGCCACACTTTATTCAATTTATAGATAAGAGTTGATTAGCGATCGCTCTCTAGGTGGATCGTCTCACAAAATCGCATTGCTTTCTTTTGAATCTAGAAATACTACACTAACTGTTCGCATAGTTGTTGATATAACTGTCATTGACAATAGACTTCTTGGCATTTGTCGGTAAAAGGGTAAGGGGGAAAGGGGAAAGGAACAATAAAAACCTTTTCCCTTTTACCTTTCCCCTTTTACCGCCTCTTGCAAAAATTACTTTTGCAAGAGGTCTAATCTTCGTGCAAACAGCATTGAATTTTGCCTAGTTGTGGCTCAATTAATTATGTATACAAGTTACGGAATGTTTATTCTGCCAAATTCTTGGGAAATATTAAAATTATCAACTTCTTCTCAAAATTTTAACTTGACCCTATGACGACGCTGGCAGCAATCCCCGATTCAAATCCATTGCCGTATATCCCTGGTTATGCCATTGTTAAGCAGCTATATGCAGGTTCTCAGACAATAGTTTATCGAGCAGTGCAGGAGTCAAGTCAGCGTCCGGTGGTGATTAAACTATTACGGCAAGACTACCCCAACTTTAACGAGTTATTACAGTTTCGTAATGAGTATGCAATTACCAAAAATCTCAACATTCCTGGCATAATCCATCCATTAAGCCTAGAAGCATACGCTAACAGCTATGCCTTAGTGATGGAAGACTTTGGCGGCATTTCCCTACGGGATTATACCCAAAATTATTCCCTATCTTTAGGGGAATTTTTAGAAATAGCCCGACAAATTGCTGATATTCTCCATGATGTTTGCCAGCATCGAGTCATCCACAAAGATATCAAACCTGCCAACATTCTGATTCATCCAGAATCACAACAAGTCAAGCTGATTGACTTTAGCATTGCCTCCCTCCTCCCCCGCGAAACCCAGGAAATCCAAAATCCGAATGTCTTGGAAGGAACCCTTGCCTATCTTTCCCCAGAGCAAACCGGACGAATGAATCGCGGCATTGATTACCGCAGTGATTTCTATGCTTTAGGGGTGACATTGTACGAACTTTTGACTGGACAATTACCCTTTCAATCCAACGATCCGATGGAGTTAGTACACTGTCATTTAGCCAAGCTGCCACTCGCTCCACACAGTATTAATCCAGAAATTCCCGCGATCGCCTCAGAGATAGTATTGAAGTTAATGGCGAAAAATGCCGAAGATCGGTATCAAAGCGCCTTGGGTTTGAAATATGACTTAGAATGCTGTCTCAATCAATGGAAAGCAACGGGTAGAATAGAAACCTTTGTCTTGGGACAACGGGATGTGTGCGATCGCTTCATTATCCCCGAAAAACTCTATGGGCGAAACACAGAAGTTACAACCTTGCTCAAAGCTTTTGAGCGCGTCGCTAATGGCAGTTCAGAAATGATGCTAGTAGCAGGATTTTCCGGGATTGGTAAAACTGTGGCGATCAATGAAGTCCATAAACCGATTGTCAGACAACGCGGTTACTTCATCAAAGGCAAGTACGATCAGTTTCAGCGTAATATTCCGTTTAGTGGCTTTATGCAAGCCTTTCGCGATCTGATGGGACAACTGCTGAGTGAGAGTAATGTCCAATTGGCGGCGTGGAAAGCAAAAATTTTGGTTGCTGTAGGTGAAAACGGACAAGCAATTGTTGATGTGATCCCGGAACTAGAGCGAATTATCGGTCAACAGCCGCCAGTCCCAGAACTATCTGGTAATGCTGCCCAAAATCGTTTTAATTTGCTATTTCAGAAATTTATCGAGGTTTTCACCACCCCTGAGCATCCGCTAGTGATGTTTCTGGATGACTTGCAATGGGCAGACTCGGCTTCTTTGAATTTGCTGCAATTATTGATCGGTGAAGCCAATTCTGGATATTTACTCATTCTGGGTGCTTATCGAGATAATGAAGTTTTTCCGACTCATCCCTTGATACTAACGCTGGAACAGATTCAGCAAGCCCAAGCTACCGTCAATACCATTGCCCTGCAACCCTTGTCCGAAATAACGGTGAATCAATTGGTGGCAGACACCTTAAGTTGTCCCAATGAACTGGCTCAACCCCTGACGCAATTGGTATATCAGAAAACCAAAGGGAATCCCTTTTTTACAACGCAGTTTCTCAAAGCACTACACGAAGAGGGTTGCATTCAGTTCCAGCCAGAACTGGGTTACTGGCAATGCGATCTGGCTTCGGTGCGGCAGTTGGCATTGACCGATGGAGTGGTAGAGTTCATGGCATTGCAGTTACAAAAACTTCCGGTGGATACACAGGAGCTTTTGAAACTGGCGGCTTGTATTGGCAACCAATTTGATTTGAAGACCTTGGCAATGGTTTCTGAAAAATCACTGATTGATATAGCGACCAACCTATGGACGGCGTTACAAGAAGGGCTGATTCTCCCGATTAGCGAAACCTACAAGTTCTTCCAATCAAATAACTCAGACCATATCGATCGCGGTGGTGAGATTGTCGTTCCTTATAAATTCTTGCACGATCGCGTCCAACAAACTGCCTATGGTTTGATTCCAGAAGATCGAAAACAGTCTATCCACTTCCAAATCGGGCAACAACTGTGGGCAAATACGCCGGAAGCAGAGCGAGAAGGGAAAATTTTTGAAATTGTCAATCAATTGAACTACGGTCTGAAATTGACATCTCAAAAAAGTTCTCCTGGATTGTTGAATGCACAAAATGGTGACGAAATCTCCAGGCTGCAAGAATTGGATCTAGCTCAACTGAACCTGCTTGCAGGACAAAAAGCCAAGGCAGCAACCGCCTATGAAATGGCAAATAAATACTTCACAGCAGGGCTGGCAGCGCTCCCAGAAAACGGTTGGTCAGATCGTTACGACCTGACCCTTGCCCTTTATACAGAAGCGGCTGAAATTGAGTACCTGACTGCCCATTTCGAGCAGGCAGAACGGCTTTCAGAAATTGTTCTTCAGCACGCCCAGGATTTGCTGCAAAAGGTCAAGATGTATGAAATCAAAATCTATTTCTACATTGCTCAGAATCAAATGCTGGCAGCAATCGACATCTGTCTGCAAGTGCTGGAATTTTTGGGCGAACCGCTGTTTAAAGAACCTCCACAGGAGTTAGCGATCGAGGATTTAATTAACCTTCCAGAGATGCTCGATCCGCACAAGTTAGCAGCCATGCGAATTGCGATCGCAATGGTCACTCCCAGCCTGAACGCTAAACCAGAGTTGTTACCACCGATTGCTTACACACTAGTGAACCTATCGATTCAATTTGGCAATTCGGCATTTTCAGCATTTGGCTACACTTTCTATGGCCTGGTTCTATGTGGTACCCCAACCGGAATTGAAAAAGGCTATCGGTTTGGACAATTAGGATTAAAATTGCTGGAGCGCTTCAACGACAGGAAATTGTATGCAAAAGTGGTTAACATTTTTGATGTGTTTGTGCGGCACTGGCAAGAACCCGCTCGCAAAACGATCGCTCCTTTACGTGAAGCTATTCAGGTTGGATTAGAAATGGGTGATGTAGAGTATGCCTGCTACAACGCCGCCTCCTACTGTAACTATCTTTTCTTCATCGGTGAAGCACTGGAGCAGGTAAATCAGCAACAGCAAAAATACATCGATCTGTTGTTGAAATTCAAACAAGAATATCAAATTTATTTCAGCCAGATTTGTCGTCAGCTGGTGTTGAATTTGATGGGAGCAGCAGAAAATCCCTTAATACTAGTTGGAGAGAGTTTCGACGAGCAAAAAATGCTGCCGATTTTAATTGAAACTCAAAACGGAACTCTCTTGTTCCTGCTCCATCTGGCAAAGACCATTCTTCTGTTCATCTTTGAGGACTATCAGCAGGCACTTATCCATGCTCAAGAAGCCGAAAAATACCTGGGAAACATGGTTGGCTTCTTGCAGTTTGCCGAACATAATTTCTATTACTCCCTCGCTCTTTTGGCTACCTGTTCAAATGGCAATGAAGCAGAGCAACAATCGGTACTAGAAAAAGTTGCAGAAAACCAGAAAATGATGAGTCAGTGGGCGTTTCACGCTCCTGCCAATCATCAACACAAATACGATTTAGTTGAAGCAGAGCGGGCAAAAATTTTGGGTCATTTAGACGCAATGACCTACTATAAAAAAGCCATTCAGGGGGCAAAAGAAAACAACTACATCCAAGAAGAAGCACTCAGCAATGAGCTGGCCGCCAAATTCTATCTAGCTTGGGGCAAAGAGAAGCTGGCCGCAGACTATATGCAACAAGCCTACTACTGCTACGCTCATTGGGGTGCAAAGGCGAAAGTTGCCCATTTAGAAGAACAATATCCGCAACTACTAACAGCTATTCTCCAATCGCCTAATATTGCTATCACATCTACGGCAACCATCCCCTTAACTTTGATGAGAAGTGTAACTAAAAGTTCTAGCAACCAAAATTTATACTTAGATTTACAAGCGGTGATGAAAGCCGCACAAGCCATCTCTCAAGAAATTGAATTAGAGAAACTGTTGGCAACCTTGATGCAGATCGCGATCGCCAATGCTGGCGCCCAAATCGGTCATTTGGTTCTTCGCCAAGAGGAACAATGGTTAGTTGTAGCTCAAGCCGATCGAGAACTGGTAAAAACTTTAGAAATTCCCCTGGAGCAATACTCAGAAATTCCCCAAAGTTTGATTTATGCAGTAGCAAGAACTCAAGAGACGGCTGTGTTTGAAGACTTGAGTACAGCAGTGCAATTTGCCAGCGATCGCTACATTCTCACTCACCAGCCCAAATCAGTTTTATGTACTCCCATTAGTCGCCAAGGAAAACTCATCGGTATTTTGTACCTGGAGAACAACTTAATTTTAGGCGCTTTTACTAGCGATCGCATCGAGATTCTCCAACTCCTAACTAGTCAAGCCGCTATCTCTATGGAAAATGCTCGTTTGTATCAACAAACCGAAAACTATTCTTACACCCTAGAAGCAGAGGTAGAACACAAAACCCAAGCTCTCAACCAAAAAGCCCAAGATTTAGAGCAGACCTTGAAAAAATTGCAGCAAACTCAAGGACAATTAATTCATAGCGAAAAAATGTCATCCTTGGGTCAATTGGTAGCTGGTATTGCTCACGAAATTAACAATCCAGTTAATTTTATTAAGGGTAATCTCACCCATACAGAAAATTACATTCAAGATATGATGCGTTTGCTGATACTTTATCAGCAGGAATATCCCCAACATAATCCAGCTATTCAAGCGATGAAGGAAGAAATTGAGCTTGATTTTCTGTTTAAAGATGCTAATAAAACCTTAGAATCTATGAAGATTGGTAGCGATCGCATCAGCAAAATTGTCCAGAGTTTACGCAACTTTGCTCGCTTAGATGAAGCCGAAATCAAAGCTGTAGATTTACACAGTGGGATTGAAAGTACGCTGTTAATTTTGCAACATCGCTTACAAGCTTCTGAAAATCAACCCGAAGTGCGCGTCATTAAGGAGTATGGCAATCTACCTCTGGTGACTTGCTATCCTAGCCAGTTGAATCAAGTCTTCCTAAATCTGATTAACAATGCCATTGATGCGATTCGAGATAATGCCCAAAGCAGCCAACACCCAGAAATTCGGATTCGTACTGGAGTAATAGATCGTGAATGGTTACGAATTGCGATCGCCAATACAGATAGTAGCATTCCTGTAAATCTGCAAGAGCGAATTTTTGAACCGTTTTTCACTACAAAACCCATTGGTCGCGGTCAAGGTTTGGGCTTATTTGTCTGCTATTCCATTATCCAACAACATCGCGGTACTTTAACTGTGCGTTCTCAGCCCACTGAGGGAACTGAATTTGAGATTGTTCTCCCTATCTATTAGACATCTTGCAAAAGTTACTTTTACTTTCCGGTTGGGGAAAGGTTACTGGGTTTGAAAAAATTCCATACCTTTACAATACTGCACGCTTTGTGGATTTTTAACTCGGAATTGGATTTGGGGAAAAGGTTAAAGGGTAAAGGTTAAAGGTTTCTTCTTTCCCCTTTACCCTTTACCCTTTTCCCTACAAATGCCAAGAAGTCTCTGGAGGCGGAGCCTTCCAGAATGGGTTAAGAGCCTGGAGGCTCTTAACCAGTCAGAGCCAAGGCTATATCTTACAGCTATTTTCAGGTAAATAGACCACGCGGTAGGGGCACAGCATTGCTGATATGTGTCAACTTCAGCGTAAAAACTTTTCATTGTGACTAGCCAATTTAAGTATTTTAGAATAGGTTAGTAGTATCAAAAACTACTAATTTACTGTGAAAAATTCTACTGAAAGTTTTCAACAAGACCTCAGTTTACCCAAGATAGAAGTAGATCAGCTGCTTCTGGAATGGTATGAAAATCCAGCAGCTTACGTAAGTAATATATGTATCAATCAGTTGTTTGAATATCAAGTAGAAAAAACACCTGAGCAAATTGCGGTCATTTTTGAAGACAAACAAATTTCTTATCAAGAACTTAACCAGCGAGCTAATCAACTAGCGCACTATCTACAGACCTTGAATGTCAAACCAGAGGTTTTAGTTGGCATTTGCCTAGAGCGATCGCTGGAAATGATTGTTGGACTATTAGCCATCCTCAAAGCAGGCGGAGCTTATGTCCCCTTAGATCCAGCCTATCCCTCAGAGCGCCTAGCTTTAATGCTAGAGGACTCACAGTTATCGATACTGCTGACACAACAAAATTTACTTTCAAAGCTTCCAGAGCATCAGGCCCATATAGTTTGTCTAGATAGCGATAAAGAGGTAATTATTCAACAAAGTCAGGAGAATTTAACCTGTCTAGCGACAGATAAAAACCTGTCTTATGTCATTTACACCTCCGGTTCGACTGGTAAACCGAAAGGGGTAGCTATTGAACATCACAGCACAGTCGCTCTGTTGCATTGGGCCAGAGAAGTTTTTACAACCGAGGATCTAGCTGGAGTACTAGCAGCAACATCTATTTGTTTCGATCTCTCAGTTTTTGAAATATTTGTTCCCCTCAGTTGTGGTGGTAAGGTGATTTTGGCAGAGAATGCCTTGTATTTACCTAACTTACTTGCCGCTCAAGAAGTCACTCTCATCAATACAGTGCCATCTGCGATCGCAGAGTTACTGAGAATTCAAGGTATACCCGCTTCTGTTCGCATCGTTAACTTAGCCGGCGAACCTCTGCAAAATCGTTTGGTGCAGCAGATATATACGTTGGATAATATTCAAAAAGTCTTTAATCTATACGGCCCTACAGAAGATACGACCTATTCCACATTTGCCTTAGTTAACAAAGGTGATAGCAGTGTGACTATCGGTCGTCCGATAACCAACACATACTGTCTTCTGTTGGACGAACAAATGCAGATAGTCCCCACAGGTGTTTCTGGAGAACTATATATTGGCGGCGAGGGACTAGCTAGAGGCTATCTCAACCGTCCAGAACTGACAGATCAGCGATTTATTCCCAACCCTTTTGAGGAGGCAGGAGGCAGGCGGTCACTGAGCGTAGCCGAAGTGAGGCAGAAGGCAGGAGGGAGTAAATTATATAAAACTGGGGATTTAGCTCGTTACTTATCAGACGGCAACATTGAGTATATTGGGCGCATTGACCAACAAGTAAAGATTCGCGGCTTCCGGATTGAACTAGGAGATATTGAAACTGCACTGTGGCAACATCCTGATGTGCAAGAAGTTGTAGTGATTGCTAAAGAATTTTCCCCTGGCGACCAACGCCTAGTAGCTTACGTAGTTCTCAAGCCCGAATCATCAGACACAAATATTGGTAATTTACGCCGTTTTGTCAAACAGAAATTGCCCGACTACATGATCCCTTCTCGCTTTGTGCAATTGAGTGCTTTACCCTTAACAGCTAACGGAAAAGTCGATCGTAAGGCACTCCCAGCACCCGTTCAAACTTTGAATGCAAATGAGAAGTTTGTTGCTCCTCGCACGCCTATTGAGGAACGAGTAGCAGAAATTTGGTCTACTGTATTGGGTCTAAAAAACATTGGCGTTCATGACAATTTCTTAGCGTTGGGAGGACATTCCTTACTAGCCTTTCAGATCCTCTGCCGTATCCGCGATATCTTTCAAGTTGAGTTATCAATGCGGCATTTCTTTGAAGCGCCCACCATCTCTGAAATAGCTGACAGTATTAGACAAGCACAACAGAAAGACATAGGATATTCTGTTGTGCCAATACAATCCATTGGGCGCGATGGCGATTTACTGCTTTCCTTTGGGCAAGAACGGTTGTGGTTTATTGACCAGTTAGTACCCAATCATGCTTTTTACAATGTTCCTGAAGCCTTTCGCCTCAGAGGTGTACTCAACGCCACAATATTAGAGCAGAGCTTGAATGAAATTATCAAACGTCATGAAGTCCTCCGAACTACATATTCCAGTTTGAACGGACAACCCATACAGGTCATCCACTCAACTTTTCCCATCAAACTCTTAGTGGTGAATCTCCAAGGGCTGTCTCCAGACGATCGAGAATCTCAAGTCCACCAGATCGTACTTAAAGAAGCCCAACGTCCTTTCGATTTAGCTCAAGGGCCATTGCTGCGAACAACATTGCTGCAATTGAGTTCAGAGGAACATATATTCCTCCTCAACCTACACCACATTCTTTGTGATGATTGGTCTTTAAGTGTTTTGTTCGAGGAACTGTCAACTCTCTATCAAGCTTTTTCCACTGGCAACCCTTCGCCCCTTCCTGATTTAGCTATTCAGTATACAGACTTTGCAGCTTGGCAACGGCAGTGGCTACAAGGTGAAATTTTAGATAATAAGCTTGCTTATTGGCAGCAACATTTGAGTGGCAGTCTACCTATATTAGAATTGCCCACCGATTATCCACGACCATTAGAGCCAACATATCAGGGGGCGCGTCAATCGGTCGTTATCCCCAAATCTCTAACCGATGCCCTCAATGTTCTCTCGTGCCAAGAAGGTACTACCTTGTTTATGACCTTGTTGGCAGCATTCCAGACACTCCTATTTCGCTACACAGGGCAAGAAGACATTTTAGTAGGCGCTCCGATTAGCGATCGCCACCGTTCTGAATTAGAAGGGCTAATTGGGTTTTTGCTCAATACTTTGGTATTGCGAACCAACTTGTCTGACTCTCCAAGTTTCCGACAGTTGTTAGGTCGAGTCCGGGAAGTAGCTTTATCGGGTTATACTCACCAAGACTTCCCGTTTGAGAAGCTAGTTGATGCTCTACAGATCGAGCGAGGCTTGAACCAGAATCCACTAATTTCAGTGATGTTTCATCTTCAGAATACCCCAAGACCTAAGCTAACTGTTCCCGGATTGACAATGAACCGTCTGGAGATTGATAACGGGACATCCAAGTTCGATCTATACCTGGAACTGCGCGAGACAGCAGCAGGGATATCTGGCAACTTGGAATATAATACTGACCTATTTAAAGCTGAGACGATCGCTCTGATGGTGGAAAATTTTTCTACTCTAGTACAGAGTATTGTCTCTAACCCAGACCAGACAATTTCCAACTTACCCCTGTTAACATTCCCTAGCGATCGGCAAACTAAGCGAGTATACAACGGCAATATAGATATTCGCAGTCTACCAGAGCCTGAATTGGATAGAAGCGATTTGGAAGCAAAATTTGTCGCACCTCGTACTCTGATTGAGTCACAAATGGCTGAAATTTGGCGCCGAGTTTTAGCGATCGAAGAAGTTGGGATTCACGATAATTTCTTTGAGCTTGGCGGTAATTCTCTACTAGCATCTAGGTTGATTTTTTTTGTGAGAGAAATCTTTCAAGTAGATTTACCTCTAAAAAGCTTGTTTGAAAAATCCACCATAGAAGCGCTGGCTCAGGTAATAGAGACAGTGCGTCGAGATGGCGCTTCTGCTTTAACCAGTGCGATCGATCTAAAATCTGAGGTAGTACTCGATCCCGCCATCGATGCTCAAGGAAGGACTGTTGTTCAGGTCGATGAATTGCGTCATGTTTTTCTCACAGGAGCTACAGGCTTTTTGGGGGCTTTTTTAATTGATGAACTGCTACATCAAACTCAAGCAAAAATATACTGCCTAGTGCGCTCCCCGAACGAGCATGAAGGGTTAGAAAAGATTCAACAAAACCTAGAAAAATATTCCCTTCATCACCCAAATTTTAGCTCTAATGTAATTGCAATTCCGGGAGACTTAGAACAGCCATGTTTGGGTCTTCCTATTGAACAGTTTGAAAAATTGGGTTTGCAAATTGATGCTATTTATCACAGTGCTGCCCAAGTGAATTTTGCTAAACCATACTCTGCAATCAAGGCATCCAATGTCCTCGGAACTCAAGAAGTTCTCAGATTAGCTTGTATGGGCAAAGTCAAACCAATGCATTACATTTCTACCGTTGCTGTTTTTGGTGCAATCAACCATTTTACAGGACAAAAACTAGTTTACGAAGATGACGATATCCAGCTTTGTAAAGACTATGTTGCTTTGGATCTCGGCTATTCTCAAACCAAATGGGTAGCCGAAAATCTTGTATGGGTTGCCAAGTCTAGGGGAATACCTGTTAGCATCTTCAGAACAGGGTTTCTCATGGGAGATAGCAAAACAGGTATTGCTCATACAAAAGATGCTTATGTACCTAGAGTTATTAAAGGATGCATACAGCTTGGTAGTTATCCTGAACTCATAGAGCAAAAAGAAGAAATGATTCCTGTGGATTACGCCAGCAGAGCAATTGTCCATTTATCTAAAAAACAAGAATCTCTAGGAAAAGCTTTCCATATAGTACCGCCACCAGACCAAAATATTCCACTCATCGAGCTTTTTGAGGTTATTTGTTCTTATGGTTATCAACTTAAGAAGTTACCATATACTCAATGGAAAGATGAGCTAATTGCAAATTTCAGGCACTCTCAGGAAAATGTTTTACATCCGCTTTTACCGATGATGTCTGAAAAAGTCTATCAAAATTCTTTGACAATCATGGAGTTGTATCAAAATACAGTTGATTATGACTATCAAAATACTCTCAATGGATTGGCAGATTCTACAATTATTTGTCCACCAATGGATGTTAAACTATTTGATAAATACTTTTCATATTTCGTTAGTAGTGGTTTCTTAAATTCACCACCTTTAAGACAGGAGTAAATGTTCGCGCTATAATTTTCAGCTTAACATCTCCTTCAACTTTCTTCAGTAATTCTGGAGTGCATAGTATGATTTACCTACTATTGAAGAAGACAATGTTTGGCTGGCAGACCGGAATTGTTGTACACTCAAGTTCTTATTTGGTATTGCTGCTGAAAAACGCTACTTTATTATCCAAGAGCATCAAAGTATGCTTTAGCAGGCGACTAATGATTTCTGGTTAGTGGGTCAAAGCGATAGTAATACTGTATTTGGTGCTGATGATGGTCAACTGTTAAAGGCACGTCGTATAAAAGGGGAGCATCTTACTTTTGCAAAAGTGAGATGCTCCCTTTTTAGTTCTGTATTAGACTCAACACAGAAGCGTTGTATTCTTAACTCCCCAGAGAACCCAAATCAAGACCTTAATATCACGAACAACAAACAGATCAATAATAAACCCAAAAGTAACAGCAAAGCCTGATTGCGTTTTACCCAACTTTTCACAGTTACAGCAAAACTCTTAGTGTAACGCTGCTGTTCCAACTCTAACTTTGTCTCTTCAATATTTTGGTAGAGGGTACAGTCTTTGGCGTAGGGACGTTTAGGAAAATTGCAAGTATCATCAGCGTGATAGGTGCAGGTGTCGCACAGATACCCATCCCCAGCGGCGCGGTGCAATGGAATACCGGGATGACCGTAAGCTTTAAGTGTAGTCCGACAATAGGGACAACTAATAGCTTGACTATCAACAAGTTGATGGCAGTGGGGACAAGATACAGTAGCCAAAACCTTTAGCGCAAATAGGTAAACACTTTGATTCTAGCCATTTACAGGGATAATGGGGAAATACATACGTAGTCTGTTAATTTTGAATATGGCTAGCTGTCAAAATTGGTTACTTTATCAGCAGAAGTACTAATTTTATGATGATTTTTTAGATTTTATAAGTGATTTCTATCACTCAACATAATTAAGGCTATGCCATAATCTAGCAAATATCAGGTTTTGTCCCAAGTCCAATAATTAATTAGAGGTAGAAAAATATTGCTTTTTAATCCTGAGCTGTGCCGTAACGAAAGCGAAGTTGAAAGCAAACTCATAGTGCAATATTTGCTACCACAGCTAGGTTATACTCCTGACACCTGGCATCAAGAAGTTGCCATTGGTAGCATCCGCTTAGATTTCTTAGCATTTGCCGCACAAGTGATTCCCTTTGTTTTAGATGCCAACTCACCGCTGAGTGTTGTCATGGAGGCAAAGCATCCCAAACAAAACTTAAATCATCATGTCTCCCGACTCAGACATTATTTAACCAGCTTAAATGTTAGGTATGGATTGCTGACTAACGGCAAAGAAATTAGAATTTATCAGAAATTACAATACGATATTCAACTAGTATTTCAATGTTCTGGGAAAGAAGTTGAGACAGAATTAGAGAATATTAAAGGTTTAATTGGTAGAGAGAGCCTAAAAGAAGGACAGTTAGTAGATAAACCAGAAATTCAAATAGAAAAATATTCAACCTTTGAAATAAAGAGGCAAAATTTAATGAAAACAATTGCAATCTACCACAATAAAGGCGGCGTTGGTAAGACTACTGTTGCAGTTAATCTTGCAGCAGCATTAAGTAAAAAAGGTAAAAGGGTACTTTTAATTGATATAGATTCTCAGGCAAACACTACTTTTGCTACAGGACTAATTAAATTTCAATTTGAAGAAGATGATAATTTAAGAGAGCGAAACATATACCATTTGTTAGAATCAGGAGATTTTAACTTTATCCCAGAAGTAGTGCGTACATCTGATTATTTCAACAATCCAGAAATTGATGTTATTCCTTCACATATTACATTGATTGAATATCAGGAGAAACTGAATAGAATATTACCTAGTAGGAGCAGGTTAGTAACAAAACTAAAAAGGGTAGAAAATAATTATGATATTGTAATTATTGATACCCCTCCATCAAGAGATTTGTATGCTGAAGTTGCACTGATTGCTAGTGATTACCTGATAATTCCATCGGATTTGAAACCATTTGCTAACCAAGGTTTACCAACGGTCAAAAACTTTGTTAATCAAATTAATGAATCCAGAGAAATCATGGTGGGTAAGCCACCAATTAGTATAATGGGCGTTCTTGCCTCTAAAATCTCAACAAATGCTAAATTTTTACAATACAATTTTCCTAAACAGAGAGAAGTAATTTCAGATCGCTATCAACTGCCACTAATGGAAGCTGTAATTTATGACAGAACAGCGTTATCAGAATGTATGAATCAGACTATCACGGTTGGAGATTTAGAATATCCTGACCCTAAGTCTATTATTAAATTTGCCGAATTAAAAACTTCTGCTCAAATTTCTGCTGAAGAATTTAATGTATTAGCAGATGAAGTTATCCAAAAATTGGGGATTGATTAATGATTAATTTTTCTTTGGTGGATGTAAAAAGTATTACTTCTAATGAACCTCGTTCAAATTTTGCAGAAGCTGATTTAGAGAACCTTGCAGACATAATTATAGAAACAGGAGGAATTATCAGACCATTAGTTCTGAAAGTAACAGGTGTAGAGAGCTATACGGTAGTTGATGGACATTTTGAATATTATGCTGCTGTCAGGGCAAGAGAAAAAAATCCTCGACAAGGTGAAATGGTTAATGCTTGTGTTATTGCCCCAAAAGTAGAGGATTTAGTAGTAAAGCAAGTTGTATCTCTCAAAGGAATTGATTCTTCTACTAAACCAGTAACACCACAGCCTGAAACAACAAAGTTAGAACCACGTCTGACAAATTTAGAATTACGTCTTGAGAAGCAATTAAATGAATTTAAGTCAGAATTTATACAAGAAAGGCAAAGAATAGATAGTCAGTTTAAGCAACTTGAAAACCTTATTCCCCAAAAGGGTGAACAGACCAATCCACTTAGTTTATTGAACTCTTTGGATAGAGACGAGTTATCCAGAAAGTTACAACGCTCTAGAATTCGTGGGGCTGAAAAACTTGCAAAAGACATATTTGATGCTCGACGCAAGAAACCGAAGCAAGAGTTTGAAGATTATCGTGATGTAGTAAAATCTGTTAAGAACTTGGGTGATAAAACAATTTTGACTATTATTGATGAGTGGTCAAGAAGTTAGTAGTTAGTTAAATAAGCAGCTAGTAGGTTGGGTTGAACGAAGTGAAACCCAACGATTAAGGCTTAATGTTGGGTTTCGTTCCTCAACCCAACCTACGTAGCTTAAAGTTTTTAGGGCTAACTGAACCGTATTAGGAGAAGTTCTTCACAGTGTAAAAACCCTGTATAATTTTCTCTGCATCTCTACGTGAAACATTTCAAGAACTATTTTCTAACCCCGCATCTGTCGCAGTGCATTAAACGCCTTAGCTCGCAACCCAACTGGTAACAACGATAAACCTAAACCAGTCCAAGCTTTAGCAGTCGAAAAAGACTGTCCCGCTAAAACTAGCTCTCTGCCTTTTTGCGTTTCACCCTTTTCAATTAAACGCAAACCTAATAATAATTGTGTTTCAGTTAAACGATTTTTCCTGACCTTTTCTAATTTTTCAGACTCAAACTTATAATTTTCTAAATACTGAATTTTATCAAATAAATAAGGAATGGCTCGATTAATACCTTGCTGCTCTGCATGGTAGCGATATTCCATCAATAATTCTGGTAAGTAATAGCCCTTTTTTCCAGCCAAAGCCAGACGTACAAATAAATCATTATCCTCACAATTTTGCAGATTTGGCTGCATATATCCTAATTCTTGCAAGGTTTTACGGCGAAATAATGTCGCCCCAACTTGAAAGCTTTGCTGAATAAATACAACTTCCAACAAATTATTTACAACACCTGCTGATAAATTCTTCCTACCCCAGCGATGAGAATTTTCTTGAGTTTTTGCCTCATCCCGGACATTGTTAATATCAATTATCCAATGGTCTGTACCAACAAAATCAATGCTAGAGTCTTGAGCAAGAATAGCTGATGTACTTGCGAGAAAATCGGGTGTTAGGCGGTCGTCATCATCAAATTTAATAAAATATTCACCACTGGCAGCATCAAAACCAGAGCGCATATTATTACTTTTACCAATATTTTGCTGATGACGGATATATTTTATCCGATCGTCTCTGTATTGTGACATCAATTCGGGTGTGCGATCGCTAGAACCGTCATCACAAATAATTAGCTCAAAGTCTTGCTCAGACTGGTTGAGTACACTGTCAATTGCGAAAGGCAGTAAATTAACTCGATTAAACGTGGGAATGGAAACACTAACTTTAGGCATTTTTGCAAGATGAGAGTGGACATTGCTCACTAAACTAAACGCTTAATGAGCAAGGCTGGGCAAAAGCTAGGTGTAGGAAATAGTTTGATTAATTTTATTCCAAACTTTTTTGATAAATCGATTGCTTCTAGCCGCTATGGTAGGTGGCTTTAATCGCTTCGGTTTTTGCTCTGGTTGCTTCAGAAAGCGATAGTGTAAAAATTCATTTTTGTAACGAATATCAACATCTTCACCTTTACACAAGCGGGCAAATCCAATAGCAGAATAGCCCATATAGTGAAGACGATGAATTGGTTTTAATCCCTGTTGGTTGTAAAGAACATTATCAATATTCACAAATGGATTTGCATTAGCACAGTTACCAGTTCTATCTTCACCATTGGGACTGAGTGTAAAGTTAAATAGTGGTCGAGCAATTCTAAAAGTCATGTAACTAAATAAATCTGCGTCACACCACCAAGCGATTTCGTTAATCAATTCTACTTCTTTATCTTCTATCAATCGCTTTTTGAGTATTTTTAATTCTTCAGCGCCTAAAATACCCTTTTTTGAACCAAAAAAACTAGAACAGTGGATTTCTCGTCTGATTTCAGATTCAGGCAAAGACATTTTTTGTTCTAACTTCGGCAAGTCGAAAGCTGCAACTGAAGTTTGTTTTGTGTGTTCCCAGTCATCAAACACAAAGTCGTATTGGTCTAGTTTTTCTAAAACCTTATCCAACTTATTCATTGCCAAACTATCAGCATCATAAAATACAAATCTTTCAAACTCACCATCAAAAGCACACATTTTTCGGATTAAATTATTTTTTTTATTCCATTCGATAGAAGGTTTATTTTTTCGACCATTTCTTGGATAAGCGTTCCAAACTTGAACGGCAAAATCCTCCCATTTTTTGATCGAGCTTTTATTGTCAAACAAGGTGACATTTGGTCGAGAATGTATCTCCTGTTTAACTCGTTTTAAGCGGTCATCATAGGGAATAATACAAATAGGAATATCTGGACTAACATTTACCTCAATGCTGTTTAGCAAAGCTACTAGTTGGTCAAATACCACGTCATTAGCCAGTGTATAAATCCCAAAATTATCCATTGTAATAAATTCTTTTGATTTTTGATTTACTGAGTAAAGCCAATTCTCTGTGAAGCTGCACATCATTTAGACCCCTTCCAACCTTCCCAAACTCGCGGGAAGCGCCGCAGGTAGTGGGGTTATTTCTACACATCTTTATACAGAATTGGTCTAACGCGAATAATACATCGCTATTTTTTGACCGATTATTCTCAAATAATAATATACACATTTTCAACTTGATGCTGAAATAAGCAGGAAGTTATTTTAGTAACTAATAATACTAAATATTACTCAAATACTTAGAAGTGCTTAAAACTCTAGCTGTTAAACAATTGCCTCCTAGAGAATAATCTCAGTAACCCAGCGGTTCCCACACCCCAAGCCCCATTAACCAATAAACCTGTGACTATTCCCACAAGTTTCCAGCCGCCTGCGATGGGTTGACCCTTAAGTGGTGCAACTACAAACCAAGCCACTAGCGTCGGAGCAATTGCACCAAAGACTAAAGCTCCTAACCAATAGTTTTTATCGTGTCGAAAACGAGGTGCAATTACTACCAAAATCAGTCCCCAAATCCCTCCCCAGAAAGCATTTGACCAAATTTGCGGGATTCCTAATGGTTGTGTTGGTGCAGTTGAATAAGGGGCGCGAGGTGTAAAATTTACTGCATGTAGCAGCGCCAATACACCTTGATGAAATAGCAAAACAGACACAAAGCCTGCAATAAATCCTAATGCAAATCGAGATAAGGCAGCTTTTTGAGTCATTGCTTATACAAAAAGGTACTTATTTGCAGTTGCAGATGTGACTTTAATGATTGACATTTCCCATTCCCTTTTCTCCATTTTCTTTAGAGCTTGCTTCTGAGAGTTGTCTATGATAGTTTGCTAATTAGTCTAAATACAGTAAGTCTATCGAATTACCGTACTTTGTTGAACACTATCGTTAATATAGCCGAAGGAGTGCAGAGTTAAGAGTACTTAAGTACTTTACCAAATATATGACAAGTGGAAAAGCCAATCTTGCCGATTGGGAAGTAGATACTTGATATAAACCTGAATTTTTCAACCTATCGAGAGCATTTCCGATCGACCAAGTGTCTGCTGCGATCGCACTCAAAAAAATCACCAACGTCAAGGATGGAAAGTAAACTTAGTTTCCTGAACTTAGTAGCGAGGATAGCACCCTACAATGAATATACGTATGCAAACTATTCACAACCGTAAAGTCAAAGGTGGAGGCTAAACGTTGGCACAATTCCAAGCAGAACCTCTGGCTTTATCAAGCTCTCAAAAAAATTGGGTTTTACTCGGTGTCGGACTTGGGGTATTCATGTCTACCCTGGATGTGGGGATCATTAATGTTGCTTTGCCCACATTAGTGCAAGCCTTTGGCACTAGTTTTCCTACCACCCAATGGGCTGTATTGAGTTACCAGTTGGTCAGTTCTGGTTTAGTTTTGGGAGCAACCCGCTTGGGGGATATGTGGGGTAAGAAGTCCCTATACCAAGGGGGACTAGTTCTGTTCACTTTCAGTTCGCTGTTGTGTGGTTTTGCACCTAGTATCGAGTGGTTGATTGGCTTTCGGGCGCTTCAAGGATTAGGTGCTGTGTTCATTTCTGGGCTTGGTTTAGCAATTATCACAGAAGTTTTTCCCTCTTCCGAGCGAGGTCGGGCTGTTGGCATCATCGGTAGTGTAGTGTCACTGGGAATTGCTTTTGGCCCCTCTGCTGGCGGATTGCTCTTAAGCTGGTCAGGCTGGCATAGTATATTCTTCATCAATGTACCCTTGGGGATTATCGCTAGTTTCTTAATAGCTCGTGTAGTGCCACCTTCTGCACGCATTGAGGGCAAACAGAAATTTGACTTTTTGGGAGCCATATTAGCTTTATTGACTCTGGGTAGTTTTGGGCTGGGTATGACACTAGGGCAAAGCCAGGGCTTTAGCAGTATTAATACATTGATATTATTAGCGATCGCTACCGTAAGTTTCATTACATTTTTGGTAGTTGAAGCGATTCTAAAGCAGCCACTACTAGAGCTAAAGCTGTTTCGCAATCTTCAGTTGAGTATGGGTTTGCTAAGTGGCTGGTTAGCATTCATTGTTATTGGCGGTTCGCTACTGATCGTCCCTTTCTTTCTAGAGAGCGTCAAGCATTATCCGACGGTAAAAGTAGGGCTATTACTAGCCGTATCGCCTGTACTGAGTGGGTTAATTGCTCCACTGGCTGGAATACTTTCAGACCGTTTTGGCGCTCGACTAATCAGTTCGATTGGGTTGGGGTTGATGATTGGCGGCTGTCTGGGGATTAGCACCTTTGATGCTCAAATTACTGAACTAGGCTATGTATCGCGCTATTTTATTTACGGCATTGGATTGGGTTTATTTCAATCGCCCAACAACAGCACTGTTATGGGATCGGTACCGAGAGAGCGGCTAGGGATTGCTTCTGGGCTGTTATCTTTGTCACGTACCTCAGGAAACACCGTAGGAGTTTCTCTAATTGGGGCAGTATTTGGAGCCTTAATCGCTAGTATGTCTGCGGGTGCAGATGTCTCTGTCGCCCCTCCTGATGCGATCGTTGCAGGGTTCCAAGGAACTTTTCGCTTTGCAGCCCTAATACTTTGTGGGGCGGCTGTTGCATCTGTTTTGAGGATTGGTAAGAGGCAGGGGGCAGGGGAGCAGGGGAGCAGGGGGGGCAGAGGAGCAGGGGAGGAATAATTAATGCTCAATATTCAATAATCAATTACTAAGGAGTTAGATAAATGACAGGTAAATTAGAAGGAAAAGTGGCAATTATCACTGGGGCTTCAGCGGGAATTGGAGAGGCAACTGCGATCGCTTTGGCTTCAGTTGGAGCAACAGTAGTACTCGCTGCTAGGCGTGGCGATCGCATTCAGGCATTAGCAGAACGCATCGAAGCTAGTGGTGGGAAGGCATTGCCTATTGTCACTGATGTGACTGATGAAACTCAGGTAAATAACTTGGTGGCAAAGGCCAATGCAGAATTGGGAAGGGTTGATATCCTTGTGAATAATGCCGGGATTGCCTTACTGGGCACAATTGAAGCGGGAAATAGCTCAGATTGGCGGCGATCGTTTGACCTCAACGTATTAGGACTGCTATATGCTACTCATGCCGTTTTGCCTTTGTTGAAGGCGCAAAAATCAGGGCATATAGTCAATATCTCCTCAGTGGCTGGCCGGACAGCGCGGGCGGGTGTTGGTGTTTACAATGCTACCAAATGGGGTGTTAATGCCCTCTCGGAAGCATTGCGCCAAGAAGTCCACAAAGACAACATCCGCGTCACCATTATTGAACCAGGTTTAGTAGATACGGAAATTGACAACCAAATTACCGATCCCGTTGCCAAACAACGGATCGAAGAACGACGCAAGTCAATTCAACCTCTGCAAAGCGAAGACATTGCGGCTGCGATCGTTTACGCTCTTACGCAACCGCCACGCGTTAATGTCAACGAAATCCTCATCAGACCAACGGGACAAGAACACTAAAGCTAAAGGGCAGGCTTAACAGTCATGCCCTTTTTTAGATAAGTAGTGAAAATCTTTAATCAAATTCCAAGTATAGCAAGGGACTGGGGACTGGGGACTGGGTGAAAAGCCTTTTTGTATCTAAGTTTTATCGTCTGTTGATGTCCTAACCACCTTGCCTGTTGCTATATTTACTAAATTTTAGAAAGAATCATTTGGGCAGCAGCTTCATCGGTAATCAATCCTGTAATTAACTTGCCATGCAGAGCAGCTAAAATCGCCTCTGCCTTTTTCACACCACCCGCCACACCAATAATCAGTCGATGAGCGGGTTGTTCGAGCGCTACACTGGCAACCCGGCTGTTTGTCCCTTGTTGCAGCAATACTCCACGATCGCTGTAAGCCCAACCTGCAATTTCTCCGACTGCTCCCAGTTCAATCAATTCAGCTACCTCATCGTCATTGATGAAACCGTCTTGATGTAACGGAGCATTCCAGGCAATGTGACTAATTCCGACAAAGGTTGCTTTGGCTTGCTCGGCGAGAGTTTTGACGGCGAGAAACGATCGCTGAGTCTGCAAGAGTTCTCGTTCTTCAATGCTAGTCGCAACAACGGGAGTCGGCACTGGGTAAGCTTGGGAACCGACGCGATCGGATAAATGCATAACCACTTCGTGACGACCTGCACGCCCAGAATGAGACATATTCCCAATAATTGAAACAATCTTATGTTGGGGTTGGTTCATTGAGGGTATCTGTTCCACCATTGCTCGCAATGTGCGACCTGACGAAAACGCCAGTATACTTGGGGTTTTAGCCATCAGGTAAGCTTCTAGGTGGGTGGCAGCACATACACCAATCCCGTATAATGTATCACCACTGCCTGCGTCAGTTGGTACTACTTCACAAAGTGATAGAGCAAAGCGATCGCGTAACGACTCAGCCAAAGCAATGCATTCACTCAGGGGATGATCGAGTCGAAATTTAATCAATTTTTCACTGACTGCCAGTGCCACTAAGCGTTGTGCAGCTTGCCGGGACACATTAAGCTTGGCGGCAATTTCTTCTTGCGTATTGCCGGCGATGTAATAGAGCCAAGCAGCATGAGCAGCCAAGTCTAATTTGCGTGCCCGAAGGGGGGTGGCATCGCGCCGCTCTAAAAAAGGTTGTCCCATATACTACCTGCAAAAACTATGTATCTATCAAAGGTATGATTGCATTTTACCGAGTATATGCCCAAAGATTATATCTTTGCTCAATTATTTTTAAATTTCTATTATCCCCCAGTAACCTCCAAGTTAAAGCCAGTAATGTAGCTTGCCTCTTCGCTCATCAAAAACGCTACTCCATTTGCCACCTCTTCCAAACTTCCCAAACGCCGCATTGGCACTGAATTAATCATCTGTTGCTCAACTACTTTGGGATCGGCATCAAAGTATTGCGATCCTACTGCTGCTTGTAATTCCGTTTGCCGCGTCCACATAAAACCAGGGCCAATCAACGCAGGCGAGAGTGCATTCACCCGAATGCCATAGGGAGCCAAGTCTTTTGCTGCTGTCTGAGTCATTCCAATCACTGCAAACTTAGAAGCGGCGTAAGCCAACATATTTGGCGGCCCAACCACCCCTGCATAACTCGCCATATTAACGATCGCGCCTCCACCTGCATCGCGTAATTGTTGTGCAGCAGCCTTGAGAATATGGAAAACGCCAACAACGTTAATGTCGATCACTTTTTGAAAGTCGTCTTCAGGATATTCGTCAGTCTTGGCAAATGCTCCTTGATAACCCGCGTTATTAAATACATAGTCGATGCGTCCAAATTGCTCAACAGCACCAGTAAAGGCTTTGGCGACATCATCACTAGATGTAACATCACAGCGAAACGTTCCGACTGGAACGTTGTACTCTTTTAGTTCCTGAGCCACATCTGCCATCTTCGGTTCATTCAAATCTAGCAGGGCTATTCCTGCACCATTGGCAGCAAAACGGTGTGCAGTTGCCTTGCCAATATCTCCTGCACCGCCAGTAATTAGGATCGTTTTACCTGCAAACTGATAAGTTGCTTTTGCCGTCATAGATTCAACCTCTTATTGAAGAATTGTTGCAAATGACCGTGATGGAAATCAGATTGGTATGATTTCTATTATTGAGCTTTTGCCCAATAATAGAGCATAAAATCAAAAATTTATTTCGTTCGGTTTTTACTTTAAAGGAGTTATGCGATGCGTATTCGCCGCTTCGCTAAAGTGCTGGCTGCATTTCTCGCTGGAGTAATGCTGGTGCATCTGCTATATGCTTGCTCACCGCGCTCCCAAGCCGCAGAGAAAACTAAACTAACGATCGCCACTGTTAATAATGGCGACATGGTGGTGATGCAAGGGCTTTCTCGCAAATTTGAGGAAGCTAATCCTGATATTCAACTCCGGTGGGTTGTGCTGGAAGAAAATGTGTTACGCCAACGCACAACTACAGATGTTGCAAGCCAAGGTGGGCAGTTTGATGTGATGACGATCGGTTCTTATGAAACACCAATCTGGGCTAGGCGGGATTGGTTAAGACCTTTGGATCTAGGCGCAAACTATGACGTAAATGACTTGCTTAAACCCATACGAGAAGGACTTTCCAATAACGGCAAACTCTATGCCGTGCCATTCTATGGGGAAAGTTCCATGCTGTACTACCGAAAAGACTTGTTTGAAAAAGCTGGAATTGCAGTTCCTCAACAGCCAACTTATCCCCAAATGAGAGAATGGGCAAGCAAAATCCACGACCCAGCGCATGGGGTTTATGGAGTTTGCCTGCGCGGAAAACCTGGTTGGGGTGAAAACGTCGCATTTGTTTCCACATTGGTTAATACCTATGGTGGACAGTGGTTTGATATGAAGTGGCAACCAACGATCAATACTCCAGCTTGGAAAGAGGCGATCGCCTTTTATGTCGATCTGCTCAACAAATATGGGCCGCCAGGAGCTAGTTCTAATGGATTTAACGAGAATCTGGCGTTATTCTCAACGGGTAAATGTGGTATGTGGGTAGATGCAACCGTTGCTGCGGGTTTATTATCCAATCCCAAAGAATCCCAAGTTTATAACAAAGTTGGCTTTGCCCGTGCGCCAATTGAAAAATATCCCAACGGTTCAAACTGGCTTTGGGCCTGGGCGCTAGCGGTTCCAAAAACCTCAAAATCACCGGAAGCCGCGCAAAAGTTCGTTGCTTGGGCAACATCAAAGGAATACATTCAACTAGTTGCTAAGGAAAATGGCTGGATTGCTGTACCACCAGGGACTCGGACTTCCACTTATGAAAATCCCAACTATCGAAAAGCTGCCCCCTTTGCTGAAATAGTACTGGCAGCAATTCAATCTGCTGATGTTACCCGTCCATCTGCACAACCAACTCCTTATAAGGGAGTTCAATATGTGGATATTCCAGAGTTTCAGGCGATCGGTTCTTCTGTCGGGCAAACCCTGGCAGCAGCGTTAACCAATCGGACTTCGGTAGACCAAGCCTTGCAGCGATCGCAGAAATCAACTGAACGCTTCATGAAACACACGGGTTATATCGAGTGAAATGGGGCATTGGGCATTGGGCATGGGTAAAAAGAGCCGATGCTCAACTACAAAACATTCAAAATCTAAAATCCAAAATCTAAAATCTAAAATTTCTTTGGGTTATGTCTTCTTCATTAGCGGTAAAACCTCAATCGGAAACGCCACCACCCACGAAGCAACGGACTACGCGGCAAGTGTCAACCTTACCTCTGGTTGCGCCTTCGGTCGTTCTCCTACTGCTGTGGATGATTGTGCCTCTGGTGATGACTATATGGTTTTCTTTTCAGCGTTATAACTTGCTGAATCCAGATGCACGTAAATTTATTGGGATTGAAAATTTCACTTTCATCCTGAGTGACTCAGCTTTATGGACATCGATCGCTATCACAATAGTTTTGGTTGTTTCTGTTTTAGCAATCACAATTGGTCTGGGTACATTACTAGCAGTACTATTTGACCAAGATTTTTATGGTCGTGGAGTGGCGCGGGTACTGGCAATTTCACCATTTTTCGTGATGCCCACAGTTAGCGCCCTAATCTGGAAAAATATGCTGATGCATCCAGTGAATGGGCTGTTTGCTCAAATTACTAGAGGTTTGGGTTTAGGGGCGATCGATTGGTTTGCCAGCGTTCCCTTGCTTGCCATCATTATTATTGTGTCCTGGGAATGGCTGCCCTTTGCCCTGCTGATTTTGTTGACTGCAATTCAGTCACTCGATCGCGACCAGTTAGAAGCTGCGCGGATGGATGGCGCAAATGCGATCGCTCTATTTCGTTTCGTTATGCTACCCCATCTGAGCCGCGCCATTTCTGTGGTTGCCATGATTGAGACAATTTTCTTCCTGACCATCTTTGCCGAAATCTTTGTTACCACAGGCGGCGGGCCAGGACTTGCAACCACTAATCTAGCTTATTACATCTTCTTAAAAGCCTTGCTGGAATTCGATGTCGGCGGTGCTTCAGCCGGTGGATTAATTGCCGTAATCCTTGCCAACATCGTGGCAATCTTTTTGATGCGTAGTGTTGCTCGTAATTTGGATACTTAATGCCAAGTTTCCCAAATAAGGCTACCGAAGCTAACTTTTCTAATTACGAATTACGAATTACAAATTACGAATTAGCATTATGGCACGTAAAACCTCGAAGATTTGGCTATGGACATTACTCGGCTGGCTTGCTGCCTGCATATTGTTTTTTCCAATTTTCTGGATGTTTCTCACCAGTTTCAAAACTGAAGTCGCGGCAGTATCAACTCCCCCTCAGTTGTTTTTCCGCCCGACATTGGAGAATTATATTGCCATCCAAGATCGGGCAAATTATTTCAATTATGCATTTAACAGCGTAGCGATTTCCCTTGGCTCTACTATAGTCGCGCTGCTGCTTGCTGTACCTGCTGCCTACGCAATGGCATTTTTCCCAACCAAACGCACCAAGGGCACTTTACTCTGGATGCTGTCTACCAAAATGCTGCCACCCGTTGGTGTGCTAGTGCCAATCTACATTTTGTGTCGCAACACCGGATTGCTGGATACTCACATCGGTTTGATTATTATTTATACCCTGATTAATTTACCAATCGTCGTCTGGATGATTTACAGCTTCTTCAAAGAAGTTCCTAAAGAAATTCTCGAAGCCGATCGCATGGATGGAGCAACCACACAGCAAGAACTTGTGCATGTGTTGTTGCCATTAGCAGTACCCGGAATTGCATCTACTGCCTTGCTTTCGATTATTTTGTCATGGAACGAAGCATTTTGGAGCTTGAACTTAACAACGGCAGATGCAGCCCCACTTACAGCCTTTATTGCTTCTTTTTCCAGTCCTCAAGGATTATTTTGGGCAAAACTTTCGGCAGCATCAACATTGGCGATCGCACCAATCCTCATCTTTGGTTGGCTGAGTCAACGGCAATTAGTCCGGGGTCTTACTTTTGGTGCAGTGAAATGAGTGAAGGCAGGCACTCTTACAGCTTTGCGTAAAATCGTGGCAAATTGAGGGTTGAAATTTAAACGCATAGGCGCTTCGCCTTCCCGCAGGGTAGGGGCGCAGAGGTAAGCGCAAAGGTACGCAGAGAATTTGCTACGAATTAATTAAATGTTGCACTCTTCTCTGTGTGACAAAAACTTAAACTCATTAATGGAAATATTTTATGTCAACAGTTGCTTTAAGAAATATCCATAAAACCTACGCCGATACAGAGATTATCAAAGGCATCGATCTCGACGTGGGCGATCGCGAATTTGTTGTCTTCGTCGGCCCCTCCGGTTGTGGGAAATCAACCTTACTCCGCATGATAGCTGGACTCGAAGAAATTTCCTCCGGCGATCTACTCATTGATGGACAAAAAGTCAATGATGTGCCACCCGATAAACGTGGTTTAGCAATGGTGTTTCAAACTTATGCCTTATATCCCCACATGACAGTGGCAGAAAATATGGCTTTTAGCCTCCGACTTGCGGGTATGCAGAAAGCCCAGCGTTATGAAAGGGCGCGTGAGGTCGCTCGTATCCTGCAATTAGAGCCGCTTTTGAACCGGAAGCCCAAAGAATTATCGGGAGGACAACGGCAACGCGTGGCGATCGGTCGTGCTTTGGTGCGTAATCCCAAAGTATTTTTGTTTGATGAGCCACTGTCCAACCTGGATGCTTCATTGCGGGTGCAGATGCGGATTGAGCTTGCCAGTTTACACGACAGCCTGCAAGCCACCATGATTTATGTTACCCACGATCAAGTTGAGGCAATGACCCTTGCCGACAAGATTGTGGTGTTGCAGGGCGGCATCATCGAACAAATGGGTTCTCCCCTGGAATTGTACCATCATCCCCGCAATCTATTCGTTGCCGGATTTATTGGTTCACCGAAAATGAACTTTATCTCGGTGACAGTTTCAGCCGTCAATGACTCTGGGGCAACAGTTAGACTACCTGGTGACGCAAGCGTAACGATTCCAGTGAAGCCCAAAACCCTCTCAGTTGGGGATAGAGCAACATTAGGGATTCGTCCCGAACATCTGCGGCTCGATCGCAATAACCCAAGCGTGAATGGTGAAGTATTAGTCGTAGAACGATTGGGCGGAGAAACTTTTCTCTACATCAAAATTGCCGGTGGCGAAACCATAGTTGTGCAAACAGACGGAGATAATCCAGCCAACATGCACGATTACGTTCCGATTTACATTAATGGTGAGCTTTGCCATTTGTTCGATCGCGACGGTGAAGCCATCCCCAAAGTTCATCGTCACCACCTAACCCAGAATGAATCCCATGAACAGCAATATCAGCAGAGGATCGGCAATCAAGCTGAATGAAGCATCTCTGTCTCATTTAGGAAATAACATTCGCGTACCCAATTACGATCGCCATCAAATCACAAACGGTATTGTCCATATCGGTGTGGGTGGGTTCCATCGCGCACATCAAGCTTTATACCTGGATAATTACTTTCATCAAAATTCCGGTATTGAATGGGGAATATGCGGGGTTGGGCTACTAGAATTCGATAAACAGATGCGGGATGCACTTAAATCACAAGATTGTTTGTATACCTTAATCGAAAGATCCCCAGCAGGCGATCGCGCCCGTGTGATTGGAGCAATTACAAAATATCTATTTGCCCCAGATAACCGCCAAGCTGTAATTGACACCTTAGCAGATCCCAAATGCCGCATCGTTACCCTCACCATTACCGAAGGTGGCTACTACTATATTGAAGGTAGCGGTGAATTCGATGTCAATCACCCAACAATCCAGTACGATTTGCAGCATCCCGACGAGCCAATTGGAGTATATGGCTTTTTGACAGCAGCCCTTAATCGCCGCCGTCAACAAGGAATCGCACCATTTACCGTGTTGTCCTGCGACAACTTGCAAGGTAACGGCAATATTGCCCGCAAAATGTTAACCGCATTTGCCCAAATGCAGAACCCGGAATTAGGGCATTGGGTTGCTGAACAGGTAGCTTTTCCTAACTGCATGGTCGATCGCATTACCCCCGCCACAACCCCAGCAGATATCAAAATGGTGGCGGAACAGTTTAACATTGATGATGCCTTTCCAGTTGTTGCCGAACCGTTTCTTCAGTGGGTAGTCGAAGACAATTTCAGCGCAGGTAGACCTGATTGGGAATCAGTTGGCGTTCAGATGACGAGTGATGTTCATCCTTACGAGATGATGAAAATCCGGTTGCTCAACGCCAGTCACTTGTTGATTGGCTATCTCGGCTCCTTAGCAGGTTATACATACGTCCATGAAGTTATGGCAGATGCATTAATCCGACAAGCCGTCGATAATTTGATGGCAGAAGTTACGCCCACACTTCAACCCGTACCTGGAATTGATTTAGATAATTACAAAAAAACCTTAATTGAACGCTTTGCCAATCCTAAAATTCGAGATCAACTCCCGCGTCTTTGCCTCAATAGCTCCGCTAAAATGCCAAAATTTGTTTTAGGCTCAGTCCGTGACGCGCTGCATCAAGGAGGGGCAATTGAATACATGAGCCTAACGGTTGCTGCTTGGTTCCGTTACCTCAATGGAAACGATGACCAAGGCAATACTATTCCCATTGATGACCCAATAGCAGGTACTCTAACTCAATTAGCTGATTCCAGTGGTAGCGATGCCAAACCATTGCTTAATTTAACTGAGATTTTTGGCGATTTGTCCCAGTCACCGCTTTTTGTTGAGTCAGTTACGAATCATTTACACAGATTGTATAAGTTTGGAGCGAAAGAAACATTAGTCAAAACTTAACCAAAGAGTGAAAGCTGTGAGCTTTGAAGGTGGAAGTTTCATTTCTGCCTTCTGAATATTAAGAATTTGGAGGGGCAATTGACTGACATCGTAGTTGGCTTAGACTTGGGTACAGGAGGAGTAAGAGCGATCGCAGTTGACCTCCAAGGGCAAATTATCGCTCAGTCAACCAGAAGCTATCCCCTGTTAACTCCACAACCCGGTTGGACGGAACAGAACTCATCGGATTGGGTGGAAGCAAGTTTGGATGCTCTCTTCGATGTTACTCAACAGCTAAACGGACATCGACCGCTCGCCCTCGGTTTGTCTGGACAAATGCATGGTATGGTTCCTCTCGACGCGGAAGGCAAAGCAATTAGACCGGCAATTTTGTGGAATGACCAGCGCACGGGTAAAGCTGTTGCTGAGATTGAAGCCACCATTCCCCGTCAAGAGTTGATCCAGCGCACTGGAAATCCGGCAATTACAGGCTTTCAACTGCCGAAGCTCCTATGGTTGCGGACTGAAGAACCACAAGCCTATACTCGATTGTGGCAGATTCTTTTGCCCAAAGATTATCTGAGATATGTGCTAACAGGCGAAGCAGTAACAGAACCGTCTGATGCCTCTGGTGTCGGCTGTCTGAATCTGGCAAATCGGCAATGGGATACAGATATTCTCGATGCTCTCGATATCAGCCCCGCGTTATTCCCCCCAGCCATCGAATCTACCGCGATCGCTGGACGGCTCAAATCAGAAATAGCCGCCCGTGTGGGATTACCTGTGGGATTACCTGTGGTTGCAGGTGGAGGTGATAATGCCGCCGCCGCCATCGGTTTGGGCATCTCATCAAGCAACCTAAATCGGGGTAGTTTGAGTATTGGCACATCGGGAGTTATTTTTGCACCGTGCGATCGCCCAATTCCCGATCCCGAAGGTCGGGTACATTTATTCTGCCATGTGGATGGTGGCTATCATCTGCTGGGAGTGACGCTAGCAGCTGGTGGTTCTCTGCGTTGGTATCGAGATACATTTGCACCGCATACATTCTACACCGATTTAATGGATATGGCAGAGCGATCGCAGCCTGGTGCGCGTGGTGTGCTATTTCTACCCCACCTCGCAGGAGAACGCAGTCCCCACCTCGATCCAGATACTCGTGGTGCTTTCGTGAATTTGTCATTAGCTCATACACAAGCAGATATAACTCGCGCTGTCCTGGAAGGGGTTGCATTTAGCTTGCGGTCAGCATTGGAGGTAATTAGTGCGATCGCTCCCCTCGATCAACTCTTAGCAACGGGTGGAGGCGCACGTTCTCACATCTGGTTACAAATTTTGGCAGATGTTTTGCAAACAAAACTCATTGCACCCAAAGCTGAGGAAGGAGCTGCTTACGGAGCAGCTATTTTGGCAATGGTGGGGATTGGTGTTTATCCGAATTTAGAAGCTGCACTCAAGATTTTATCGCAGGATAATAATGTAGTACAGCCGCAGCCAAATCCTTTATATGAAGCAGGATTTAAGCGCTACAAGCTACTTTACGATACATTGAAAGCTGTTCGTTGAGAATTAAATTATCTTAAAGTTAGAGTGAATTACTGAAGATTTACAGAAAAAATAATATACATTATGTCACTCAGTCGTAGCGACCTCGAAGCTGGAAACATACAGACAAGACTATTAGAAGCATCACACTCTGGAATCAAGCTAACTACCCTGAGCGAAGATGAGTTACAGCGATCGCTCGATGAAACATTACAACAGCAGCCACCAAATTCTGATATTTGGATATTTGCCTACGGTTCGCTGATTTGGAATCCTCTAATCACATACGTCGAGCGCCGTGCTGGGATCGTTTATGGTTGGCATCGGCGCTTCTGTACATGGATGATCCTCGGTCGCGGTACTCCAGATAATCCCGGATTACTCTTAGGACTCGATCGGGGTGGTAGCTGTCGTGGCGTTATTTATCGGATTGCTGCTGCTGATGTCCCATCCGAATTACTGCTGATTTGGCGACGGGAGATGTTGGGTGGTGTCTACATTGCTCGTTGGGTGAAGGTATTTGATGGTACACAGGAATTCCTAGCGATCGCTTTTGTTGCTAATCGCCAACATCCCAGGTACGCTCATCAAATACCATTCACAACTACTGTGAATAGCATTGCCACCGCATCGGGAAAATTGGGTTCCTGCGCTGATTATCTGATGAAAACTGTTGAGGGATTAATCAGTGAAGGCATTAAAGATAGACAATTACTCTGGTTACATAAACAAGTGTTGGCAAAACAACAAGCGCTTTTAGTTAGTGGCGATCGCTCTATACCGTCTATTTCCGGGCAACAGCCATGATGTGAGCGCTCATCCCCAACATAGAGGGTTCGGTTTCTAACCAGCGAATTGCTTCTAAAAGGCGATTGCAGCGACCTACATCATTCCAGTGTTCCTGAAAGTTTTGTAATAACCAGCCTGGCCCTTCAATCGCTAAAATCTTTTCAGAATGTAAGCCCGCTTCTTCAACCTCTGCTTTGAGTTCTTCTGGATGATGAAAGAAGGTTTTTGTAAAGTAGCGAGGATGGTTGTTTGGGTTGCGGTGTTGACCATCAATCAAATCCTGTTTAACAATCTCTACAAACTCAGGATCGTCTAAATGTCCGCCAAATAATCCATCTAAGGTTGAAGCAAAACGAGAGACTCCCGCAGCAAAAACAAAACCTCCAGTTTTTAAGATCCGATGAGCTTCACGCAAAGCAATAATCCGATCTGTGCGCTCAGTCAAATGATACAAAGGCCCAAGTAAGAGTACAGCATCAACGCTATTATCCGCCCGATTGAGTTGCCGAGCATCTCCAACTGCCAAACTAGCTAGAGGATATTCTGGTTGAGCTTGAGACAAATGCCGAGCTTGCTCTATGTGCAAAGGAACCGCATCAATAAGATGGACTTCATAGCCTTGTTGAGCAAGCCAAAAAGAATAAACGCCAGCGCCACCGCCAACATCGAAAATGACTGCGGGAGGAGGCGGTAGGTAACGGTTAATAAGTTCTTGGCTTCGGGCTAATTCCAGCAAACCTGCACCTTTTGATAACCGATCTTGCTCCCGACCACTCGCGTAATGGATTAACGCTTCATCTCCAAGCAGATTGTTTAATTCAGATAAATCTGGCATCGTGAATCTCAACTTCAATCAAATCATTATCTTTAAGGTTATATAGCTCCCGAAGTTTCACATCGCAAGCTATCTCAATAATTGTTTTCGGATGATCTCCACTTTCGGTATTATTTTTGTCTGTTCTTAAGATAAAAGCATCTCTGCCAAATATCTTACAGGGAACAATGCTCACAGAAACAGTCCCTCCATATTCTTCCTTTTCCAGACGCATAACATTTTTCGGAAGATGGTAATGTCGATCTAACTGAATATTTAAAGTTCCAGGGAAGAATTTCATTCCGGTTTTTCTCAAGTAATATTCTTGGAGTTTCTCAATCCAGTAAGAAAAGTTTCCTAAACCACTAACAACCTTACCTTTTAAGATTCTCATATATCTTTATGTATATAAATAAGCTGGTATTTATATCGGTTGAACTTAAAGAAAAATTCAAAATTCAGAAACAATAATTTGTCTCTAACTCTTTCCCCTGCTCCCCTGCTGCCTATTTGTATCAACCTTAAAGTAAAATGGTATTAGAGGGGAGTAGTACTGATACCACGCACAAAAATATCTACACAGGTTTCGATATAGTCCTCACAGCTATAGTTGCCTTGATTGAATTTTGCACTGCGGCATAGCATTCCAGCCAATAGCATTCCTGTAAACATATCGACAGCCGGAAATGGATCGAGGTCTGCTCGGACAGTGCCTCGTTTCTGACTCGATTGCAGGTAAGCCACCAGTTTTTCCCCTAAGGGCTTGGCAGCTTCTTGAATAACTTGTTTAGCTGCTTCTGGATGACGTTTGGCTTCTCCAATGAAGGTACGAATTAAGTCCTCCTGTGTCTCTAGCATAGTATTGTAGAGATGGGCATACTGTTTTAAATCAATTTTTAAATCCTGTGTCCACGCTTCGGGGTATGCAAGGGCTTCTGTCTGGAGTGCCAAGGCATTCTTCATTACTGCTCCCAGAAGTTGTTCTTTGCTAGCAAAGTGGCGAAATAAAGTCACCTCATTTACACCAGCAACACGAGCTATTTCACGGGTAGTTGCTCCTTGAACACCTAAACTGGCAAATACCTGCAAGGCGGCTTCTATCAAACGTGTACGGGTGAGAGTTGATGAACGGATGGTTTTGTGCATTTATGCTGGCAAGTACTTACTTTCATCATAGATTATGTAGAAAAAGTGGTCGTAATTTAGGGAAAATAGTATTGATGCCAACATTTTTAAAGTTATTAAAAATATTTACTTTCTCAAATTGATTTCGGTGCAGTAGCTAATGTTTTACTCATTTTAGTAACTGGAACAAATATCCCACTTCTTAAATAATGAGGTGCTTTTTGGATGACTGTAAATCCCAGTCGTAAATAAAACCCTTCAGCATAAAGGCTAGCGGTTGTAATTACCTTATCTATACCTTGCTCAGTTGCTTCGTCGCAAAAATGTTGAACTAAAGCACGTCCAATCCCTTTACCTTGATATTTAGGGTGGACATACAGCCCAATTAGTTCATCAACAATGAAACTAGCAAAACCTATAACAACATCTCCCTCGATCGCAACCCAGAAAGATTCTGCTTTCATACTCTTCAAGATATTTGAACCATCAGGTTTGTCGCGGTAATTGCGCCAAGCTAAAAGTTCTTTTTGGGTGTAGAAAGTTGGAGGTAGAGCTTTGATAGCAGCAATATGAATTGCACTCAACACCCACGCATCTGTTTCTTGGGCAGGTCGAAGAGATATTTCCTTAGCGCTCATAGTTCAGTGCTGGCATTCAGATTACAAGAGAAGGCAGGGGCAGATCGCTTTTAGCGTCTCCCCTTGGGAGAAGGCAGGAGGAAAAAAGTATGAATAAAAACTTTAGTTCTGGGTACATTGCCCAGTTTAAAAAGAAGAATTGTTCTGTAAGCTATGTTACAGCTTCCGTAACACACCGAAAATCGGAAATGGTGCGTTATGTGTTTCACGCTAATACAATCTACCCTATCTTCTAATTATTTGCGCCTAGCTATTTATTAGCAGTTTGCAATTGAGTCACAACTCGCTGGACAATTTGCCGTCTGATTTCCTGAACATTGTGACTTGCATCTATAACGCGAGCAAGTACAGCCGCAGGGGCAGTTTGGGGAGAACCACTGTTAAAGGGTGGTTGGGGATTGTATTCAATCCCTAGTTGAATTGCTTGGGCGAGCGCTTCCCCAAATAACTCAGCAGCTAGAGCCAGCCCAAAATCAATGCCAGCTGTCACACCACCGCTTGTAATTCGATTGCGATCGATGACAATTCTTTGGGCAACTGTCTTCACTCCTAACATCTCAAGTAAATCCAACGATAGCCAGTGAGTAGTGGCGCAATAGCCCTGAAGTAAACCCGCCGCCGCCAGCAGCAGCGAACCAGTGCAGACAGCCGTAACATAGCGGGCTTGTTTCCCTTGGGTTTTGAGAAAGCCGAGGAACTTTTCATCTTCCATTTTGGCATTGATACCTGGGCCTCCTGGCACAAATAACACATCTAAGGCTGGGGCTTGAGCAAAGGTTGTGTCAGGTAGAAAAGTCAGGCCGCAATCGCTTTGAATTGGTTCGAGTGTTTCCGCCAGCAGATATAATTGCGCCTTTGGCAATTTGGCAAAGACTTCGTAGGGGCCCGTAAAATCTAACTGCGTCACATCTGGGAACAATACTATTCCAATGGATAGAGAAGAAATTTGTTCTGTAACAGTCATTATTGATACCCTTGTTCGCAAAAATTCCGATCGATTGCTCCTGCAACTTGCCCAATAGTATAACTCTAGAACTATAAACTACGGTAATTGCATCAACAAAAAGTATAAAAAACTCTAATTATCACTAATTCTATCGACAAACCGTATATTATGGATAAAGCAAAAAAATAACCAACTTCAAAAGACAAATTTTGAATTAATCAAGCAATATCTTGTGATATTTGGCTAATTTTATTGTGTTTATTTTGAATGTCTTCTCAAAGCTTGCTCTCTTAGAGTATTTACCAAGCTAGCAGACATTAGAAAATCAAAAGGAGTGAATGTGATCAACGCCATACAAATTAACGAAAACTTGACAACAACAGGACAAGTCATACCGAAACAGCTTGAGCAAGCTATTCAAGAAGGTTTTAAGTCCGTTCTCAATTTGCGATCGCCTGATGAACTAGGATTTTCTAAGGATGAGCAAAAAGTAGCGGAAGCATTGGGGCTGTATTATCAAAATGTTCCACTCAAGGTGGATCTCAAAAATTTGAATGAAGAGGTAATTACCAAAATCCTCACCACACTCGAACAAATCCCAAAACCAGCAGTTGTGCATTGTGCCGCCGGGATGCGATCGACTGGAATTGCGCTGTTGAGTATCGCTATCCAGGAAGGATTAACACCAGAGGAAACTTTAGCAAAAGCAAGGAATCTCGGTTTTGGATTCTTTGAACACGCTGGCGTTAGTCCCCGATTGAAGCAATTATTTGTGGACTACGTTAACAAACACGCGAAAGTAGCTTTACCAGCTAGCTGCTCTTAAATGGATGTTAGTTATTTCTATTGTTATGTCCTAATAGACTAGAAGGCTGCTATACAAATCATTGAAGAAGAATTCAGAATTAAGATGCTCTAGTTCCACAGAATTCAATTCTGTTAGCCGATAGCTAAGGTTTAGCCCATTCTGGCTCCTGACTCCTGAATTCTTTCTTCTTAAAAATTAAAAACTGCTCTTGCTGAAAGTAGACAAGAGCAGTTTTGAATAGCAAAGCCCAAAATCATAATTTAGGCATCTTCAAGTTCAAATTGAGCCACCGTAACAGCATTAAAAGCGAAAGCTAAAACTAATGGCATCGGCGACTGAAACCAAAAGGTAAAAAGAACAGCTAGGATTGTGCCAATTACTGCCGACAGCGACCACAATCGTTCTTCAAAAGTCAGCCCTTTTTCGGCTTTAATCAATCTGAGAACATGAACTGGAATTGGCTCTGGCATTACCCCACCCGGAGGAAAAGCCCAGAAATTGTTACGTCGCTCAACAAATAAATCTGTCCAGCCATTTTCTTGGCACCATGCCTCAATCCATTGAACAGAGTAATGATTCATCATCGGGTTTCGCAGTTCGGTTTGTGGAAGTTGTGTACTTGGTGAATGTAAACTCTGGGAGATTCCTGAAGAACTAACTAATCGCTATAAAATTAACGCTAATTATCGAGTTTTAAGCTTTGTTAAGCAATTGAGACGCATCTAATTACGCTCAAACCTTGCTTTCATTAATTAAAAGACTAACAGTTGATCGGGGCTATTGAATTTAAAAGACAACAAACTTTACTTGCAAAATAGAAAGTCAAGAATTGTAAATAACTCCGTGAGTATTACTGCTTAAAAAAAGTTTTTATCTGTTGAAAATTTAAATCCACAGATGAAGAATTGTAAATTAAGTCAACAAGCATAGGCCATAGTAGACATTGCTTTATTCAGCTAAATTATTCCTTAAGAGTTAGGAATTTCAAGTTTTATTTTCATCAAGAGCGACAGATTATCCTGCCCGTCTCTATTTTGCTAAAGCTTGCTTGATGTAAGAAACAATTTATACTCAGTCATTGCGATCGCTATTTAGTAATTATTGTTTTGATATCTAATTTTAGTGCGATCGCAGATTGCCTCTCTCTACCTCAAGTAGCAGGGAGAATTTTGCTAAAGTAAGAAGTTTATGCTCTTTTTGCGTTACAAAATATTAAGCAACGGAAATACACGTTTTCCAAGTCCAGTAGCAAGGCTGCGAGTCTCAATTAGTACGATCCAGTCTTGCTAATATTCAAATGCGGTAATTAAATGCGGGAATTATACACTAAATTGGCTCTCAATATCTTTTGGCGGCAAACACTAGCATTCCTTCTCGGAATTATTATCTGGTGTGTGGCCGATCCAGCAGTGGCAGTAGACTGGACTCATCCACTGTCATTTAGCAATGCAGAGCTATCAAGACGTGATTTTTCTGGACAGAGTTTGCAAGCTGCGGAGTTTTCTAACGCCAATATGGAATTGATTAACTTTACAAACGCTGACTTACGCGGAGCAGTTATGAGCGCTTCAGTGATGACAAAAGCAAATCTCCACGGAGCAGATTTAACGAATGCAATGGTCGATCAGGTAAACTTGACTAAGGCAGATTTGAGCGATGCAGTTTTCAAAGAAGCTCTTTTGCTCCGCGCCATATTTAATGATGTAAATATAGACGGTGCAGATTTTACAGATGCAATTTTGGATAGAGCGCAAATTAAAGAACTGTGCGAAAAAGCCAGTGGTGTGAATTCCAAAACAGGTGTGCAAACTCGTGATTCTCTAGGATGTCAATGAAGCGTGTTGGTGTAATTGGTGGCGGACAACTAGCCTGGATGATGGCGGATGCAGCACAGAAGCTAGGAGTAGAATTAATAGTACAAACTCCAAGCGTTCACGACCCGGCCGTGTCAATCGCTCAGGAAACTGTTTTTGCGCCAGTTGATGATGCAAATGCTACGGAAATATTAGCTCAAAAATGCGATGTTATCACCTTTGAAAACGAATTTGTTAACCTGCAAGCTTTATCTGGTTTAGCACAGCAAGGCGTTTGTTTTCGTCCCAGATTAGAAGCTTTAACTCCTCTTTTAGATAAATATCATCAGCGTTGCTATTTACGCGACTTAGGCTTACCAGTTCCTCAATTTTTCGCCCTTGACGAGGTAGAAAATCTCAAATCAAAAATAGAATATCTAGGTTTTCCAGTAGTTTTGAAATCCCGCCGTCATGGTTATGACGGTCAAGGTACTTTCATAATTCAGGATTTTGCTGCTTTAGAACAAAAGCTAAGTCATGAAACCACAACAAAAACTTTAAATCGATCGCTATTCTTGTTAGAAGAATTTGTTCCTTTTGAAAGAGAACTAGCAATAATTGCAGCTCGTTCTGTGGAGGGAGAAATTGTCACTTATCCAGTAGTGGAAACCCAACAAGAACAACAAGTGTGTCGGCGGGTGATTGCGCCAGCAGAGATTACGTCCAATCAAGTAGCAGAAATCCAAGCGATCGCACATACTCTATTAAATAGCTTAGAAGTAGTGGGAATTTTTGGAATTGAGCTATTTCTCAGGGCTGATGGCAAAGTACTGGTAAATGAAATTGCACCCCGTACCCACAATTCTGGGCATTTTTCCCTTGATGTTTGTGAAACTTCGCAGTTTGAGCAACACCTGAGAGCAGTTTGTGGTCTACCTTTGGGGAATCCGACTTTGCAGTGCGCTGGTGCTGTGATGGTGAACCTGCTGGGATATGAAAATTCTCACAGCGACTACCAAAGCCAGCGTCAACAAATAGCAGAAATTCCCCAGGCGCACGTTCACTGGTATGGGAAGACAGAATCACGTCCTGGGCGAAAGTTGGGACATGTCACTGTTTTGCTGGATAATCGGAATCGAGAGTCGGCAAGTGCATACGCCAATAACATCGCCCACAACATAGAATCTATCTGGTATCCCAGGTAAATAGATCGGAAAGTTTCGATATTGAACACACAACATCTTTTGAAAAGCTATAATGAGTGAGTTGCACTACGACGTTGGTGACTGCCATCAAGTTTTTTGATCTATGCCTTTAATGACAAGGGAGTCAACTGTTCTCGTGGCAGTATACCGGGCATGTACCCGGAAACTTTAAACGAGGAATTTAGGTTCCCACCTGGATAAACCCAGGTCATAAACTTAGGTAAAACGGCGTCGCGGTGAACTTAAAATTATTAGCTCCCAAAGTCAGTTAGAATTTGGGAGCTTTAATTATTTCAATCAATTTAAAATAAGCGAACTGACAGTAAAGATTGCCATATTTTTGGGAAACCTAGATACTGAGGTCTCAAGAATTAAGCCCTATGGTCAGCATTCCCGGATATCAAATTAGCAAAGAACTCTACAACGGTTCTCGAACCTTGGTTTATCGCGCTAATCGAGAAACTGACCAAAAATCTGTGGTGATTAAGCTGATGAAAACTGCTTATCCCAGCTTCAGTGAATTGGTACAGTTTCGCAACCAGTTCACCATTGCCAAAAATTTGAATCTACCTGGAATCATCCAAACCTATAGTCTGGAACCCTATCAGAATGGCTATGTCTTAGTGATGGAAGACTTTAGGGGAATTTCTCTAAAGCAGTGGCAAGGTAGAGGAGAGAATAGGAGAATAGGGGAAACACCACAAGCTCTGATTGAGTTTTTACAAGTAGCGATCGCACTGTGCAATACATTAGATATTCTAATTCGTCATCGGGTCATTCACAAAGATATTAAACCCGCCAATATTTTAATTAATCCAGAAACTAAAGAAGTTAAGTTAATTGACTTTAGTATTGCATCTTTATTACCACGAGAAACTCAAAGCCTCATGAGTCCTAATGTATTAGAAGGGACACTTGGCTATTTGTCTCCAGAGCAAACTGGAAGGATGAATCGGGGGATTGATTACCGTACTGATTTTTATTCTCTGGGTGTAACTTTTTACGAATTACTAACAGGGCAATTACCATTTCAATCGCACGAACCAATGGAATTGGTACATTGTCATATTGCCAAACTTCCGCCTTTAGTACATGAAATTAATCCGCAAATTGCGCCTGTACTCTCATCGATTGTTAGCAAACTGATGGCGAAAAATGCCGAAGACCGTTATCAGAGCGCATTTGGGCTGAAATATGATTTAGAAAATTGTTTAGCTCAACTCAAGGAAACGGGTAAGATTGTAAGTTTCCCAGTTGCTCAACGGGATGTGTGCGATCGCTTTATTATCCCAGAAAAACTCTATGGGCGCGAGCATGAAGTTGAAACTCTGCTCAAAGCCTTTGAACGCGTTAGCAACAACCAAACAGAACTAATGCTGGTGGCTGGTTTTTCTGGTATTGGTAAAACTGCTTTAGTTAACGAGGTTCACAAACCTATTGTCCGGCAACGGGGCTACTTCATCAAAGGCAAATTTGACCAATTTAATCGGAATATTCCCTTTTCCGCTTTTGTGCAGGCATTTCGAGACTTAATGGGGCAATTACTGAGTGAAAGTGATGTCCAATTGTCAACTTGGAAAAATAAAATTTTACAAGTGCTAAGGGATGAGGGGCAAGTCATTCTTGAGGTAGTTCCTGAACTAGAACAAATTATTGGTCAACAACCACCTGCAACGGAACTTTCACAGAGTGCAGCCCAGAATCGCTTCAATTTACTCTTTCAAAAGTTCATTCAGGTATTCACCACAAAAGAACATCCATTAGTAATTTTTCTTGATGATTTGCAGTGGGCTGATTCTGCATCGCTAAAATTGATGCAGTTGTTGATGAGCGAGTTAGGAAGTGGAGCTTTACTTTTAATTGGCGCTTATCGAGACAATGAAGTATCTACCGCACATCAGTTGATGTTGACTTTAGCGGAGATTCGCAAAGTCAATGCGACAATTCACAGCATTACTTTAGCCCCGTTAAGTAAAACGAGTTTAAATCAATTGGTAGTTGATACCTTGAGTTGTTCGAGTAAAACTGCCCAACCACTAACGCAACTCGTCTATCAAAAAACTCAAGGAAATCCATTTTTTGCAACGCACTTTCTCAAAGTATTATATGAAGATGGGCTGATTACTTTTAATTTTGCTCAAGGTTACTGGCAATGTGATATTGCTGCTGTGAAAGCACTTGCTCTTACCGATGATGTTGTAGAATTCGTAGCGCTACAGTTGCAAAAGTTGCCAGATGCAACGCAAAATGTGTTGAAATTAGCCGCGTGTATTGGCAACTCTTTTGATTTGTTAACCTTAGCAATTGTTTCTGAACAATCGGAAACCGAAACGGCAGCATTTTTATGGAAAGCTTTGCAAGAAGGGTTAGTTTTACCTACTAGTGAAGTTTATAAATTTTTTCAAGATAATGAGCATAATTCTGACTCAAACCCCTTAAACTCTAATTTCCAAATCCCCATCTATAAATTTTTACACGATCGCGTGCAGCAAGCGGCTTACTCTCTAATTCCAGATGAAGAGAAACAATTTACCCATCTTAAAATTGGTCAATTACTCTTGCAAAATACCTCTGAGTCTCAGCAAGAGGAGCGAATTTTCGAGATTGTCAGTCAGTTGAATCGAGGAATACTGCTAATTACCCAACCGACTGAACGTCAACAATTAGCTCAGTTAAATCTGAATGCTGGTCGAAAAGCAAAAGAAGCTACCGCTTATGGTGCAGCAATTCATTACTTGTACTCTGGAATGCAGCTGCTACCGATTAATAGTTGGGAAATCGCCTACGAATTGACTAGAAGTTTATACGAAGAAGCTGCCGAAGCTGCCTTTCTCAACAATGAATTTGAGCAGATGGAATCTCTTATTCAGGTTGTCATCGAACAAACAACCACCTTACTAGATAGAGTGAAAGTTTATGAAGTGCAACTCCAAGCTTATCAGGTTCAGGGTCAACCATTGCAAGCGATCGCAACTGGATGCGAACTTCTCGCTCAACTTGGGGTAACATTACCTGAATCAGTAACACCTCTAGACATTCAGCAATATGTAGTAAACACGCTCTCCACCTTGGCAGGCAGAAGTATTCAGGGCTTAGTTGATTTGCCATTGATGGACGATCCCAAAGCTTTGGTTGCTTTGCGGATTATGGCTAGTATTGCTCCCGCCATCCACCAGACTTCTTCCTATCTGTTACCAATTATTGCTTGCGAAGAGGTGAATTTATCTCTTAAATACGGCAATGCACCACTTTCTGCACCAGGATATGCAGATTTTGGAATTGTACTTAATATTTGTAACCAACTCGAGTCAGGCTACGAATTTGGTCAGCTAGCTTTAATACTTGTGGATAGATTTCAAGCAAAATCTGTTCAAAGCATAACTCTATTTAAGGTGGGTGCATTGAGTCAATTTAATAAACAACACGTTCGCACCTCAATTAGTTTATTACAGGAATCCCATAGTCTTGGATTAGAAACAGGCGATTTGTTTCATGTACTGGCATCGATGATTTTCAAGTTATTCTATGTCTATTTAAGTGGCACAGAAGTTTTAGAAATTCTCTTAGCAGATATCAAAGCCTACGAGTCTAATTTTGCCCAAAATCAGCGCTTATTAAATTGGTCGAATATAATTTGTCAAAGCATTAATAATTTAACCGAATCTAGCGATCGCACAGAGCGCTTCATTGGTGAAGATGATCGAGATGAACAACTATTATCTGCGCTCATTAAAGAAAATGACGAATTAACACTCCATGTATTTTTCTTAAGTAAGTTAACACTAAGTTATTTGTTTGAGAATTTTCCGGCGGCAGTTGAAAATGGAAATCAGGGAGAGCAATACCTCAACGGTGGCGCAGGAATGCTATCTGTGGCTGTTTTCTACTATTACGATTCTCTGTCTCGTCTGGCTGTCTATCCAACGGCTGAACCATCTCAACAAGAACAATTACTCTTAAAGGTTGGTGAAAATCAGGAAAAATTGCTGTTTCGAGCCAACTTCGCACCGATGAATTTTCAGCACAAATTTGATTTGGTGGAAGCAGAACGCCATCGGGTTTTAGGCGAAAAAATAGCAGCAATGGAATTGTACGATCGCGCCATAACTCTAGCGAAAGAAAACCAATATATCCAAGAAGAAGCCTTAAGTAATGAGCTAGCTGCCAAATTCTACTTCGACTGGGGCAAAGAAAAAATCGCCCAAGTTTATATGCAAGAAGCTTATTACTGCTACGCTCGTTGGGGCGCTAAAGCCAAAACTGAGGATTTAGAAAAACGCTATCCTCGACTTCTGGCTCCCATCTTACAAGGGCAGTATCATCGCTTTCAACACAGTTCAACCGTCGATACATCATCATTTCCTCATCAAACCATCCACACAAACCTTTCTAGCAGCAGTATTTCGGAAGCACTCGATTTTGCCACCATCTTTAAAGCCGCACAAGTTCTCTCCAGTGAAATTCAATTAGAGCAGTTGCTCACTACCCTTTTGCAAGTAGTGATGGAAAATGCCGGCGCACAAAAAGCTGCTCTGCTTGTACTTCAACAGGACAACTTGGTGGTTGAAGCTGTAGCTACCATCAATGAAGGAGTGGCTCTGGTATCTATACCATTATCAACCAGTGAAGGCATTCCGATTACACTGGTGAACTATGTCAAACGCAGCTTAAAAACTGTTGTGCTGGATGATGCGACAGCACAAACTGATTTTATCGCCGACTCATATTTTATGCAGCAACAACCTAAGAGTGTGTTGTGTACGCCGATGTTAAATCAAGGTAAACTCATCGGGCTGCTATATTTAGAAAATCCGTTGACGATTGGCGCATTTACAAGCGATCGCACCGAAGTTATCCAACTGTTATGCGCTCAAGCTGCCATCTCTCTAGAAAATGCCCGTCTTTATCAAGAATCTCAAAATTATGCCCAAGAGTTAGAGCGATCGCTACAAGAACTTGAGCATACCCAACTACAAATGGTGCAAAATGAAAAAATGGCAACCTTGGGTAATTTGGTTGCTGGGGTGGCACATGAAATTAATAATCCCATTGGATTTCTTAAAGGCAGTGTTAACAATGCCGAAGAGTATATTCAAGACTTACTCGCTCATATCCAATGCTACCAACAACATCATCCCAATCCGGCGATCGCAGTCATTGAGCATGGCGAAGAAATTGACCTAGAATTCCTGACCGAGGACTTACCAAAGTTAGTAGACTCGATGAAGGTGGCTTCAGAAAGGATCAAAGATATTAGCATCAGTCTCCGCACCTTTTCCAGAGCCGATACAACTGAAAAAGTTGCTTGTAACCTCCATGAAGGGATTGAGAGTACACTGTTGATTTTGAAGTATCGCCTCAAAGCTAACGAAAAACGTCCAGCAATTGAAGTCATTACTGAATACGCAAAATTACCACCAGTTAAGTGCTTTTTAGGACAATTAAATCAAGTATTTATGAACATCCTTGCTAACGCCATTGATGCCTTAGATACTTCTTCCTGCGAGGGGCTTTCTTTTGCTCAAGCCCAAGCAAATCATCACCAAATACTGATTCACACCGAAGTATCCAGTGAGCAAAATATGGTGGTAATTCGCATCAAAGATAACGGTCAGGGGATGCCAGAGGAGATTAGATCGCGGATATTTGACCACCTATTTACAACAAAAGAGGTTGGGAAAGGAACAGGATTGGGACTCGCGATCGCTCGTCAAATTGTCGAAGAAACCCATGATGGGCGGTTGAGTTGCAATTCTGTGCTTGGCGAAGGAACAGAATTTGTCATTGAGATTCCAGTATTTTAAAGAATTTGCGATTTTCTTCGCAATGCATAACGCTTCTAATTTTTCGGTAATGTGGAGAACAGGAATAGCATAATTCTACTAAATCTGTATACCTTGATTCTAAATGAGGTAGCGTTCAGAGTTAAAATTACACAATTGCGTTAAATTGTGGTTAAAACTACAAAAAATTGTTAAAACAACTAACTAATACCGTATTTCCAGCCTCGATCTTCCGACTAGAGAGTGGTTTAACTTTTATTCATCAAGAAATTCCCACTACTCCTGTAGTTGTGGCGGATGTTTGGGTGCGTGCTGGAGCCAGCTTAGAGCCAAAACCGTGGTTTGGCATGGCGCACTTTTTAGAACACATGATTTTTAAAGGTACGGCGACGCTACCCCCTGGAATGTTCGATTCCAAAGTGGAAAATCGGGGTGGCGTCAGTAATGCAGCGACAAGCTATGATTATGCTCATTATTCACTCACCACAGCTGCTCCTTATTTAAAAGATACTCTGCCCTACTTGGGAGAACTACTACTCAATGCGGCAATTCCAGAAGATGAATTTAGCCGCGAACGAGACGTGGTACTAGAAGAAATTCGCTCTTGTCAAGACGATTCCGACTGGATAGGATTTCAAGCGCTGATTCAAAGCATCTATCCGCATCACCCTTACGGACGTTCGGTGTTGGGTACAGAACAAGAACTGATGCAGCAATCGCCAGAAGCAATGCGCTGTTTTCACCGCACTCACTATCAGCCGGAAAACATGACGGTGGTAATTGCCGGGGGTATAGCCCAGCAACCAGCTTGGGAAATGGTAAATCATTCCTTTGCTGATTTTGCCGAACCCTCAAATTGTCCGCAGTTGGAGAAAGTGACAAAGCCAGCGATCGCCGGAATTCATCGTCAAGAATTGTGTTTACCACGCATAGAACAAGCGCGATTGTTGATGGCGTGGCTGGTACCTGGAGTGGAAGATATCCGTACTGGCTATGGTTTAGATTTCTTGTCAGTGTTATTGGCAGAAGGGCGGACTTCGCGTTTAGTGCATGATTTGCGAGAAGATTTGCAATTGGTACAGGGAATTTGCAGTAGTTTTTCTCTACAACGAGAATCAAGTTTATTTACAATTACTGCTTGGTTAGAACCAGAAAATCTGGAGGAAGTTGAGTCTTTAATTTGCGCTCATTTGGATGATTTGCAGACTAAAGGAATTAGCGAACAAGAAGTTACCCGTATACGCAGACTTCTATGTAACGAGTATGCCTTTTCTACCGAAACGCCAAATCAACTGACAGGGCTTTATGGATATTACAATACCATCGCCCAAGCTGAATTAGCTGTGACATATCCCCAACAGATTCAGTCTTTTGATGCCCAAGAATTGCAAAAATTAGCTAAACAGTATCTCTCGCCGCAAAATTACGCGGTTACTGTACTTAAACCGTGTTAGTTATTGGGCATTGGGCATTGGGCATTAGGCATTGGGCATTGGGCATGGGGCATTGGGCATTGGGCATTGGGCATGGGGCATGGGGCATTAGTTTTTGACAAAGGACAAATGACAAAGGACAAATGACAAATGACAAATGACAAAGGACAAATGACAACCTTGCTGCAAAAATCGCCCATCCATCGCACTGTATTGAACAATGGGATTGTCGTGCTGGTGGCAGAAAATCCGGCTGCGGACATTATTGCAGCGCGAATCTTTGTGCGTGCCGGTAGTTGTAACGAAAATCGGGAAAAAGCAGGGTTAGCACATTTGTTATCAGCAGTGATGACAAAAGGATGTGATGGACTTTCTAGCTTGGAAATTGCAGAAAAAGTCGAGTCTGTAGGGGCGAGTTTGAGTGCGGATGCTGGCACTGATTATTTTTTGCTATCTTTCAAGACGGTAACATCTGATTTTGGGGAAATTTTAACATTGGCAGGGCGGATTTTGCGATCGCCGACTTTTCCTGAAACTCAAGTGGAACTAGAACGGCGTTTAGCACTCCAGGATATTCGTTCTCAAAAAGAGCAACCATTCAATGTCGCCTTTGAACAAATGCGGCAGGTAATGTACCAAAATCATCCCTACTCCATGTCAGTGCTGGGAGATGAAACCACCATGAGCCGCTTAACTCGTGCGGATTTAGTGGAGTATCACCAGACTTATTTTCGTCCAGATAATGTAGTAATTAGTATTGCTGGTAGAGTCACACCCACAGATGCAGTAGGATTAGTGGAAGAAGTTTTTGCTGATTGGCAAGTGCCAGATCAGGCAGTACCAATACTGAATTTACCTGAGATTAAGGTAGAGCCGCAGGTAAGGTTAAAGCCAGTACAGACACAACAATCAATCGTGATGCTTGGGTATTTGGGAACATCGGTGAGTTCTGTTGATTACGCCGCCCTGAAGTTGCTGTGTACCTACTTAGGAAATGGGCTTTCTAGTCGGTTGTTTGTCGAATTGCGGGAAAAACGCGGTTTAGCTTACGAAGTATCAGCTTTTTACTCCACAAGGCTATTTCCAGCCTCCTTTGTAGTTTACATGGGTACAGCACCAGAAAATACCAGCATTGCCCTAGAAGGATTGCGTACAGAAGTAGATTTGTTGTGTACCACCGAAGTATCCGAAAGCGCACTCCAAGCTGCGAAAAATAAGATCCTGGGGCAATACGCCTTGGGTAAACAAACCAACGGGCAAATTGCTCAGATATACGGCTGGTATGAAATTTTGGGCTTAGGAATTGATTTTGACACCAAGTTTCAAGAATTGGTTGCGGCGGTGAGTGCCAAGGATGCGATCGCTTCAGCTTGTAAGTATTTAAAAGAGCCTTACTTGTCTTTAGTTGGTCAAGAAGAAGCAATTAATCGAGCGATCGCGAACTGAGAATGTACCGCAGCTTTGCCCATCAGAGATATTGTAAAATCTAGCAGCTGTTTTTTCGACCAAGCGGCTGTACCATTAGCATGAGAATATTCTGGGAGTGAATTCCATGCAAAGCAGCCTGACAGCAAGTATTTTGAGTTACTTAAAATTACTAGACCCAACTGTAAATCGCTGTAGAATGGAAAAACGGCAAAAAGATTGGTGGCCAAAGAGGTCTAAATCTTTATCAGCTATTAAAATACTCTTGTTCTCCGCTACGCCTCTGCTTATTACCTCAACGACTTTAGTATCAATAGCAGCCCCACAAAAAATTGCCCAAGTAAATCCTGGAAATAGCATCAACCGCCCTAGCCTGAAAGTTGGCAGTCAAGGCGAACGTGTGGCTGAACTTCAGGCAGCTCTGAAACTTTTGGGTTTTTATTCTGGTGCAGTAGATGGTATTTATAGTGAAAATACAGCTACTGCTGTTTCCCGATTTAAACAAGCAGCTGGCTTGAATCCAGATGGCATTGTTGATGCCAGCACTTGGCAACGACTTTTTCCTAATCAACCAGTAGCAGCATCAACCGCCCCTTCATCCCAGCCAAGATTTAACTCAGCGACAAATTTTCCTGTTCCAACCCAGGCTAGTAACCTCACCAACGTTGGAAATCCCAACCCCAACCCTCCTAGACAAGCTGTAACACAAGTTCCGACCAGACCAGAACCAAAACCTACTACCCCAAAAAAAGCTGTAACCCAAGTTACGAACAACCCTGAGCCAAGACCTGCTACTCCCAGAAAAACTACAACTTCTAGCACAAAGAAACCGCCAAAGCGTACTACATCAACTACTAGAACTCAGTCAAACACAACTACAAAACGAACTCCTGGTATTCAATACACCTCAGAAGGATTGCCAATTTTGCGTATAGGATTACGTGGTTCTGAAGTTGTTAAGCTGCAACAACAACTGAAAAAGCTTGGTTTCTTGAAAGGTGATGCCGATGGCGACTTTGGCGAGACAACCGAAGCAGCAGTGAAAGCTGCACAAAAACGCTATGGTTTAGAACCTGACGGCGTAGTTGGTGGCTCTACCTGGGAGGTTCTTTTGCGGCGTTAGCCATAGTATGAGTATAGCCAGCATCTCCTTTGCGTGTAAGCAAAAACGCTGACAAAATGCTTTGAAGTTTTGATATAGCAAGGGACTGGGGACTGGGGACTGGGGACTGGGGACTGGGTGAAAAGCCTTTTTGTGTCTAAGTTTTATCGTCTGTTGATGTTCTAACCACCTTGACTGTTGCTATAACTTATTTCTTTTTTGGAAATCCCCAAGTTACAGAGGTTTTTTAACTTTAATAAACCTCTGTAAGGGTTTTGCGCTTCACAGCATTTTTTATGAATTTAACTAAATCATCGTAATACCATTTTGAAAAATGATTGTGACACATGGATTCACACCAAGCCAGACGCACCAAGGCAATTCCCAATCTAAAATCTAAAATCCAAAATCTAAAATGGTATAAGTTCCCCACCTAAATTGTACTCAGGTCGGTGTGGGTAGTTCACTACGGTACATCCTGCAATACGATAAAGATATACCGATTAGAAATATCTCTCTTGGCAGTACTGAAAAATTACATTGATTTTAGGCTGATAAAAGATGATGGCAACTTTAGGAGTCAAGCACAACAACACTCGATAGTGTTACAAATCACAACTGGCAATAGTGAAATTAATTAAACTTACTGCTAATTCCTCTAAAAAAACTTATGCAACACTTTTTATTAACTTGGCTCGGTACTGCGGTGGCGTTATTCATTACAGCTAATATCGTTCCGGGATTCTTTATCAAGAATTTTGTGACTGCCTTAATTGCTGCCTTTGTAATTGGTTTGGTTAATGCATTTATTAGACCAATTTTGCAGATTTTGACGTTTCCAATTACCTTGCTCACCTTTGGTTTATTTACATTGGTGATTAATGCCTTAGCCCTTTGGCTGGCAAGTGTCCTAACTCCTGGTTCTGGTTTTGAGATTCAGGGCTTTTTACCTGCTTTGTTAGGTTCAATTGTACTAGCAATTGTTTCTAGCATCATTAACTATTTTTTGAGAGTTGTTGACTAGAAAATTAAGGAACTTTTGTAATACTAATAATATTTAAAGCTTGGGCAACAGCAAGAGTTACCGCTCCTGGTTGTCCTTGTATTTGGAAAATTTGTTTAGGAACTAAAAACTTCACTCGCAATTCCTCGATGTTTGTAAAGGGGAAAACAGTCGAAGATGTGAGTTGAGAAGCTGCAAGAATAGCAGCTGCCTCTGCTACGCTAGGTGTACCTACTCGATCGTCGATAATTGTGGCAGGGTTGGGGACACAGACAGAGCGAAGTATTTCCGCAGAAAAGGTTTTTAGGGGCAAATTGCGGAGGCGACAAAGTTTGACTAAGCCAACTTCCGAGGCTTTAGTATCAATGGTAGCAATACCTGCGATCGCACTTGGAAAAAGTTGATTTTCTCGAAACACTTGCTCAATTGCCCAATCGATCAACTCCCATGATGTTCCCCGTTTACAACCGATTCCTACCCATAAAACCTGTTGTATTTGCTGTATTTCCTTACTCAGGCTGTTAGGGTTTGACATGATTGGGTTTACTCCAACAGCCAACCAAATAAATTTCCTACTGTCAGCCTCAACTCACTTGCAAAATCTGGCACAGCGAGTAAAGCTTCTTGTTCATCCAACATGACTGGCTGTTGATTGCGAATGTATACAAATACCGTTTGTTCTTCTGGATCGATCAGCCAACCCATTTGTGTTTCATAATTCAGGCAATGTAAAATATTTTTTGTAACTTTTGTTTGCCTTTGGTCAGGCGATAGAATCTCAATAGTCCAATCGGGAGCTGCTTGGAATACGTTGGCAACTTCACCATTTTGATCGCGGGGAATTCTTTGCCAAGTAAACACAGATATATCTGGCACTATTGACCTTCCACCAAAAGTACACCGCAGTTCTGGAAAAGCGCGAGCAATTCGCTTGGGCTTCACTATTGAGCTGATGGTGCTAATCATTTCACCTCGAATTGTACTGTGCTTTCCCTGTGGCATAGGTTTTTGAATAATTTGGCCATCGATGTATTCACTAGCGGGCTTCGTTTCTGGTAACATTAGGAACTCTGCCAAAGTTATGTTTTTAGATGGTGTCCGTACCATAAGCGATCGCCTCCAGTCCAGCAATTCTGATTAAAAAACCGCAAAGTACACAAAGAAGCTTTAACTTAACTCTTACTCTGCGTACCTTTGCGCTACCTCAGCGTAACTTTGCGTTAAAAAAAATATTACATCCTCTCCAATACCTGAATTCCCAATAAAGATAATCCCAACTTCAGAGTTCTAGCAGTCAAATCACACAGAATCAAGCGAGATGTGCGCTGCGGTTCTTCCGCTTGTAGTATAGGACAGCGATCGTAAAATTGGTTAAACTTTTGACTCAGTTCAAACAAATACTCACATAAACGATTGGGCAACAAATCTTGCTCTACACTACTAATAACTTCATCCAGTTGAAGTAAATATTTTGCCAGCGCTAATTCTGTTTCATGCTGCAACAAAACAGCATTATTTTCCAACTCTTTAAAGTTAATATCACCCTTGCGGCTAATCCCATAAATTCGTGCATAAACATACAGCATATAGGGCGCAGTATTACCTTTGAGATCCAGCATTTTGTCGTAGCTGAAGATGTAGTTACTGGTGCGATTTTGGCTTAAGTCTGCATACTTAACTGCGCTAATTCCAACTACCCTAGCAACTTCATTAATAAATTCTTCAGTTTCAATACGTTCTTCTTTTTGTAATCTAGTTTTTAGGTCAGCATGGGCATGAGAAACAGCTTCATCTAATAAATCCCGCAACCGCACAGTATCACCAGAACGAGTTTTGAATTTCTTACCATCTTCTCCTAACACTAACCCAAAGGGAACATGCACTAATTCGACATCATCGGGTATCCATCCGGCTTTGCGTGCGACTTGGAAAACTTGAGTAAAGTGGTTTGCTTGTCCAGCATCGGTTACATAAATTATCCGCTTTGCTCGATCCTGCTGAATCCGGTAGCAGAGGGAGGCTAAATCAGTTGTGGCGTAGTTATAGCCACCATCTGATTTCTGGATAATTAAAGGCAAAGGTTCACCTTCTCTATTTTTAAAGCCTTCCAAGAAAACACATTTTGCCCCTTGGTTTTCTACCAGTAACCCAGATTTATCTAAATCTTCCACAACTCCTGGTAGTAAGGGATTGTAGAAAGATTCGCCTCGTTCAGTTAACTTGATATCCAATAACTCATAAATTACTTGAAACTCCCGCCGTGACTGTTCGCACAAAAGTTTCCAAGCATGGAGTGTATCTTCTGCACCTGCTTGTAATCTGACAACTTCTTGGCGTGCTGTTTCTTGAAAAGCTTCATCGGCATCAAACCGCAGTTTGGCTTTGCGATAAAAAGAGACTAAATCACCAATATCTAAAGCATTCGCGGTGGTAAGAGCGTCTGGGTAAACTTCGCGCAGATAGGCGATTAACATTCCAAACTGCGTACCCCAATCACCGACATGATTTAGCCGCAGTACATCATGTCCAAGAAATTCTAAAATCCGGGCGATGGAATCACCAATAATCGTAGAACGCAAGTGTCCGACGTGCATTTCTTTGGCAATATTGGGACTGGAAAAATCCACAATTTCCCGTTTTGGCGTTTGCGCGGCTGGAACTCCTAGTCTGGGATCGGCTTGAATCGCGTTTAGTTGTGCTTCTAAGTATGCTGTTTTCAGTTTCAGATTGATAAATCCTGGGCCAGCGATTTCCGGCGGTTCGCAGATTTCGGATACATCTAATTTACCAACGAGCGCACCTGCGATCGCTCTTGGTTGCTTTCCTAACTTTTTACTCAGGGATAAAGCCACATTAGCCTGATAATCGCCAAATTTAGGATTGCTAGCAGTAACCAAAATTGGATCTACTCCAGCAAAGTCAGCGCCAAAAGCCGCGATTAAAGCCTGCTCTAAGAGAGCTTTTAGTTTTTCTTGTGTAGCGTTCATATATAGATTTTATCTGTGAAAGGGGGAATGTAGCTCTGGAAAAGCTTGATTATTTTAACCTTAAAAGATATTCATCAAGTCTAATCAAAGACTGCCATTTTAAGGTACAACCCCCTTAAATTGTCTCCCATCGTCGGCATAACTTCTAGATTCTGACGATACCGAAGTCGATTTTGACAGACTACTAGTTAATCAAGTCAACTAAAGCGTAGTACGTAGTAAACACTTTAGCGCTTAAAACAAAGACCAAACTTATTTACCCAGGTTTCATTGATTTGATAGATTACTACGTTTTCCAACGTAAGTACGGAGATCATCTCTATTTTTATAGCAGCGTATTAACTAAGCCTTAGCTTCGTTGATACGGATGACGGCACACCATTACTTATCTACCTCATTTAAATGAAAATGCCTATAGATTAAGCTTTTAGCTTTTCACTATAGAAATTGCATATCTGATTTTCATAAAAAGTATATATTATTCATGAAGTTTTAATCATACATAAGTTTAACTACTAAGTGTTGATAACAGTATCATACTAGATAAAAATTCTTTTTTTTCAGTGAAAGCACTTTAGATAAAGCGCTATTTAAATATACTAGCAAAAGTAAATAGACAGATTGACGTTACAGAAGTCTAGCTGTTAGAAGTAAGAGACAACTGAAGAGAGATAGCTGCTCAAAAAGCATTATCTAAATTTTTTTTCCTACTTAATGGCTCATAAAATGAAACCTAATTTATTCACTGCCTTGATTGCCGCTACAGCTACATTAACCGGATTAGTTTCCAAAGTAGAAACTGCATCTGCTGCTGATTTTAATTGGAATAGTTCATGGACTCAACCAACTGTATATAATAAGTCTCAAACTGGTTTTAACGACGCTCCTTTTCAACAATTTGTCCAAGCAGAAAGTGCTGCCCTTCCAAACAGCGGACAATTTAAATTAGACCCCAGTAAATTAAATCTAAAATACGACCACGATGTTTCTGTTTATTTTATTAATGAGGGCGCAGGTTATAGAAACCAATTAGCCTTTGAAGCTACAGGAACTACTAACAAATCTGGGCTGCTTTTTAATGATATTTCTTGTGAAGGGACTGGATGTGTTGGTGGCTGGGGCGGTAACGCACTAAAACTAGGTGATGGGGTCAAAGTTGGTAATGTTACCGCAGGTACTCAACTAGATTTATGGTTGAGAGCTGATGGTTTGAACCGTGGCAACTCTGCCAATATCTTTGGTACTGACACTGCCTCTAACGCTGACGGACTACAGCACGCAGTTGCTTATGCTTACAACAACTACATCCTCCTGGCATTTGAGGATTTATACGGAAATTTATACGCTTCAGGGGTAGATTCTGCAACTGGTAAGTGGAACGAAAGTTCCGATCGCGACTTTAATGATGTTGTCGTCGTTCTTGATGTCGGTGAGGCAAATGTTAAAGCGTTAATTGGCGCTACCGTTCCTGAACCATCTGTGACTCTATCAATGTTTGCGGTAGGAGCAGTTAGTATGTTTGGATTGCGCCGTCGCCGTCAAAGTCGCATTTCTAACTAAACTTTGAGACGGTGCTAAATATAAAGTGCATTTAGTTTAATTGGAAAATAACAAGCGATCTATCGCATTTTCACCCGTATAAATAATGTACGGGTGATTTTACGTTTGTAGTGGCATTTATATTTTATTTATTGCGATCGCGTTCTAAATCATCAATCACTTTTTGCAAATACCACTCGTCTGACATGCCAGGATGGTAATCTTTGTTTTGCTGAATCAATCGTTCGGCAATTTCCCAATATCCTCCAACCATTCGTAAAAGTCGCTGACGTAGGAGGTGATATTTTTGCTTTTTTGACTCTGGACTAAATTTCTGGATTTTTTCGAGGCTATTTAAGACTTGTTGATAATTTTCCCAGTCTTCTTGTTCGCAAAAGATACTCCCCGCCCGTTGATAATCTTCCACGGCGTTTTGTATTTCTTCTAAGCAAGTATAGGCAATGCCGCGATTGTAATAAGCTTGAGCATCATCAGAATTAATTTGCAGCGCTTGGGTGTAATCTTGAATCGCACCGAGATAATTACCCGTTGTTCGATAGACATTACCTCTGGCAATATAAACTAAGCCATCTTCGGGTTGCATCTGGACTGCTTGGTTAAGATCCGCGATCGCACCTTGATGATCTCCTAAAATAGAACGGGCTTTACCTCGGTTGCGATAGACAATGGCATCTTGAAAATTTAATCGTAATGCTTGATTAAAATCTGCGATCGCTTCTCGATAATTCCCCATTTTACAACGCACAACCCCACGACAGCAGTAAGCTTGGGCATCTTGGGGATCGGCTTTTAATACCCAGTTTAAATCGGCGAGTGCTTCTTGAGTATCTCCCTTTTCAGCCTTTTCTAATAATTGTGTGAAATAATCATTGGTCGATAAAATTGGCTTATTAGTGGAACTCGATTGCTCAAGGACAGGTAATTCTTTTGGTTGTAGCTGTTTAATTCGTTCCAAAGACAGACGACAATTCTCTTTATCCTGTTGTTCTAGATATAACCCAGCAGCTTTTTTAAAGTTAGCGATCGCATCTTGAATATAACCTTGTTTGCGGCGCACCATTCCCCGCAGATTATAAGCAGCAGCATAATTGAGATTGAGACGAATCGCACGTTCTACATCATCTAGCGCCCCCGGTAAATTTTTCAGCGCTACTCTAGCCAATCCCCGGCAATAATATGCCTCTACACTCTCAGGATTCAGCTTCAGGGCTTCGGTATAATCTGAAACAGCTTTCAGGATTGCTCCTGAGTCATAATGTGCTAAACCCCGTTGTAAATAAGCTTCGCTAAAGTAAGGTGTCAGTTGTAAAGCATGGTTAAATTCCTCAATTGCTCCCGCGTAATCTTTTCGCCTAGCCTTTTCCAATCCCCGATTGTAAAATTCGTCATTCATGGCATTTGTTTGGTTTATTCAGTTGATTGAATTCCAGCAGGCTTGTTTCGTAGCCTAATCTATGCACTCGACTTGATATTTTAAGTATATTTCATATTTTTTGTGAAGTAAAAACAACACACTACCCTAAGTTGTGATAAATGAAATTTATCTAATAGAATATTGTACGCGTTCAAATTATAGAGTTAAGTTTAATTAAAACATCACTAATTATTTATACTAATGAAAATTAGAACTATTACAACAGGTATATCAATTCAATCTCTCCAATATCAGGAAAAAATTAAGCAAGCTGCTGAGTTTAATCAGCAGGTGCAGATTTTGTTTGAAAAACAAGGATATGAAGTTCAAACAACTAGAATTGCTACTAATAGCTGGGAAGAATATCTGCAAGGCTTATCTAAAATCGAAATTATTAATGAAGTTAAAGCTATCGAACAACTTTGTCAAAGTTTGAATATCAGCTTTTTCAATATTGGTTATGCCAGCAAATCTGAAACTATAGATATAATTCCAGATATCAATAAAAATACATCAATTATTTATTGTTCTAGCAAAATTGGGGACAGGGAAAACGGTATAATTTTTGAGAATGCTCAGGAATCTGCCAAAGTTATTAAACGTATTTCCCAAGAAAGTGAAAATGGCTATGGTAATTTTCATTTTTGTGCATGGGCAAACTGCCAGCCAGATATCCCATTTTTTCCTACGTCATACCATACAGGCAATACATCTTTTGCTATAGGTTTAGAGTTAGGCGATTTGGTAACGCAAGCATTTTCACAAGCTAACAATATTTCTACAGCAGAGCAAAACCTGCAATTACTTTTAGAATTAGAATTAAATAAAATCGCAGTTATTGCTGAAAAAATCTCCGATAAATTTGCTGTTATATATAGAGGAATTGATACATCTATAGCTCCATCTTTAGATAAAGAAAATAGTATTGCTTTTGCTTATGAAAAATTGATGAATGGCAAGTTTGGGCATTCAGGAACTCTCGCAATTTCTGGGATGTTGACTCGCGTCTTGAAAAATGTATCAGTAAAAACCTGTGGTTATTCTGGACTGATGCTTCCAGTTTGTGAAGATGTTGGACTAGCTACCAGAGCTAATGAGCAAACATATAATATTACAAATTTATTATTATATTCAGCAGTTTGTGGCTGTGGACTGGATACAGTTCCGATTCCTGGTGATATCACAATAGAAAAAATTACAGCTTTATTAATTGATATGGCAACTTTAGCTATCAAATTAGATAAACCACTATCAGCACGATTATTTCCAATTCCAAATAAAAAAGCTGGGGAAATGACTACATTCAATTCCCCATATCTCGTAGATTGTAAAATATTTACGGTTGACTAAAATTATTCTGAAAGCAAGCTGGGAGAAGTTAGTACAAAAACATCTCTGCTTCCTTGAGCATCAATCTGTGGTTTGATCGGAGTGGTAAAGTGGAAGAAATCACGATCGTTGACTAATAATAGTTCTCCCGGATTTAGAACTTTGCTAAACACGGGCTTTTGTTTTTTGTCAGTATATAGATGTGTTTCTCCACCTTGAATATTATCTCTATCTACTGAAAATATACCGATAAAATCAGTACCATCTTGATGGATACCTTCAGGTGCTGGATTACCCAAATTATCCGCCGAACAAATAGTTCTAATTTGATGAACTCCAATTTCAGCTTCAGGATGAAGTTTACAAGAATCACTGAATGCTAAGACAAGATTCTTAAAAATATCAAGTTCTATAAGTGCATCTTCTAATTCTGCAAACTCTCTTTTTATGTCACCCACTAATGGATTATACTCTTTACTTTGAAAGAGGTAGCCATGAGGTAATTTGATTAATTGATTTCCATAAACTGTAAACCGAGATAATCTTCTGGAACGATAAGTGCCTTTGATATAAGGGTCAATAGGCATATTACTAAAAAATGCCTTAAAACCTTCTGGATTGATAGAATTTACCTTTCTGAGAGTAAACAGAAAAGCATATTCTAATTCCGTTGCTGTCCACACTTTTTGCATAGGATTTACCTCCTTGCACGTTGAAATTCTCCCAGATTTTTATGGGAGGCTTGTAATACTTAGTATATGCTACTTTTTATTACTATGTTGTCAATTTGACTACAAAAATTGACAATCCATGATATGTAAAGTTACTCAAATGCTGTCGCAGGGCGGAGTAGCTGCTGAAAAGATTTGCAGATATGGGTTTGGTGGGCAAAGAATCGACGTATATTTACAAACAGCAACAAGGTTCCATAATGATAGATTGGCTTTACAAATACCCACCTTTGTATCCCGGTATTTTACTCAAGCGTTACAAGCGGTTTTTTGCTGACGTTCAACTTACTTCTGGCGAAATAGTGACAGCACACTGTCCCAACACAGGGCCAATGATTGGAGTATCGACACCTTTAAGTGCAGTACAGCTTTCCAAAAGCAATAATCTTAACCGCAAATTGGCTTACACTCTAGAACTAATTCAGGTACATGACAATGAGCCGACTTGGGTAGGCATAAATACTTTTTTGCCCAATCGGGTGGTAAAGCTAGCTTTGGCGAAACATCTTTTTCCAGAATTGGGCAACTATAGCCAAATTAAGGGCGAGGTGGTTTATGGGCTAGATAAAAAAAGTCGAGTGGATTTTTTCTTGACGGGAAGTGATGAGGAACGCCCGATTTATTTAGAAGTGAAAAATACAACTTTGTCTGAGGGGAGATTAGCTTTATTTCCTGACACGGAGACTACAAGAGGGCAAAAGCACTTGCGAGAACTGATGGCGTTGTTACCTTTGACTCGTGCGGTGATGCTTTACTTTATCAATCGCGGTGATTGTATCGAATTCTCCCCTGGCGATCGCACAGATCCTATATATGGTAAATTATTGCGGGATGCGATCGCTCTCGGTTTAGAAGTTTTACCTTGTCGTTTTGAAATTTCCCCCGAAGGTATCCGTTATTTGGGTTTAGCAAAACTAAAAATTTGATTGCATTTAATTAAGAGAGACTAGCAATTGCAAAGTTTCTACACGCATAAAGCAATAAATCCATCTAGACAGCATCTAGATGGATTTGTTGGTAGTTGATGTTTACTAAAAAATATTCAACCAGACTGTCATGAAGAAATGACTATAGGTAGTCGTCACCCCAAAAATAGCATTCGCTATTCTGACGTTGGGTTATGCAGGAATCAAAACTGTGTCAATGACGTGGATGACACCGTTATCAGCAGCAACATCTGCTGTTGCAACTGTTGCATCATTGATCTTAACGCCATTAGAAGCGTCAATTTTTACATCTGAACCTTCAACTGTTTTAGCTGTTTTTAGCTTAACTACATCAGCAGCCAGTACCTTGCCTGAAACAACATGATACGTCAAGATTTTCTTGAGCTTTGGAATATCTTGAAGTAATGCGTCTACTGTACCTGCTGGAAGCTTATTAAATGCTTCATCGGTGGGTGCAAAAACGGTAAATGGCCCATCACCTTGAAGTGTATCTACCAAACCAGCTGCTTGGATTGCTGCAACTAGTGTGTTGAAAGAACCATTGTTAGTGGCAGTGTCAATTATGTTGGCCATGTGTTTTATCTAGTTCTGTGTAACTTGTTACAAATCTAAACTATTTACTTAATAAAATCTATCTATCATTAGGCGTATGTCAAATCATTTTTGTTATTGATATTATAAAAGTTTACATATATTTTTCTCCAAGTAAAGAATTATACGTATATCGTCCAGGTGGATAAGTTATGGGCACTGCTGAATGCCATTAAGACTCAGAGCCATCAACGATTGGAGGAATAGTTGTCACTGCTGGTTTATTAGGAATATGGCTGAAGAAAAAGAAAGCAATTAGCTAGAAAGAACAGTCCTTTTTTTACCTTTTGGAAAAGAACAGATCGTAAATCCCTCAAACTACTGTGCAGTAGTTATGAGGGATTTGGTCATCTTCCACTAAAACGGCGATCGCTCTAATATATCGATCTAATTCTCGATAATTTAGAGTCGCTGCTTGTGTTTTACACCGATCGCTACTATTGCTATTAATTTGCAATTATTCTTAGAACTTTAAAGCAACTTAGCTAAGATAGCAAGTAATTTTAATTAAAAACTATTATTGTCTTTTTCTCAGAAAAACATTCCAAAAATATATCAAAAGATAGATGACTAAGTTTATATAAAGTTAAGTAACTTAGTTTTTGCTATGCCAATAGCTTAACAAGACTTATATATTTAGTCAGATTTATAAAATTCAGAAGTTTTGATAAATGCTTGCTCAGGTGTAGCCTTTATGATAATCTCTCCTAATAGCACTAGAATTAGATGCAAATCAGTCGCAAATAGCTTTTGAGAATTTCTAGAACTAGTGTTAAGCATTATCGATAATATACAATCGCTCGTCTATTCGGCATCTGTGGGATTAATGCTACTTCAAAAGCATTATTTCCACGCTAGTAAGTCGCTGTGAATATTTATCATCAGGTTCAGGCAGGAGGCAGAAGGCAGAAGGAAAGAGGGTTTTAGTCCACTTTACTTTTATTAACATAGTTTGATTTTTCCCGCCTGTTCTACTTGGTATGGAATTTTGATCAACTTATGGTGGCATAAACAAAGGCGCTGAGATGCCACTGTGATACGTTCTATGTTCTTTATGTATGTTGCTAGTGAGTATGGATTTAATGTCTGTTTGTTACGAAATATAGGCGAAAGTCACTAAATTTTTCTAGTCAAATTAATTTAATCGAATCATCATGTTGAATATTAGAATTTATTTGTGGCAATTCGATCGGTCAATACTAAAAAGAAAATTTTCTAGATTTTTAGCTTTTATCCTCAGTGCCATTTTAGTTGTAGTTTTGGCAAATAACAGTTTTGCGACTGCACCCAAAACTACAGAGATATTATGGGATACTTACGGCATACCGCATATATATGGTAAAGATGCTCCAAGCGCTTTCTCTGCATTTGGTTGGGCACAAATGCAGAGTCACGCTAACTTGCTGTTGCGCCTCTATGGTCAAGCTAGGGGAAAAGCAGCCGAATACTGGGGAGAAGAGTATTTAGAATCTGATAAATGGGTACTGACGATGGGAGTATCCGATCGTGCTAATTCTTGGTATCGGGCACAAAGTCCAGCTTTCCGTAGTTATATAAATGCCTTTGCCAGTGGGATAAATACTTATGCAAAAGCCCATCCTGATTTAATTGACGAGCAAGTGAAAATAGTATTACCTATAAAACCAGAAGATGTGTTGGCGCATTTGCAAAGAGTGCTGAATTTTACTTTTGTCGTCAACCAAGAACAGGTAGCAGGTATTACTCATACTCAATCGGAAGCTGGTTCTAACGGTTGGGCGATCGCACCTAAGCATTCTGCCAGTGGCAAGGCGATGTTGCTGGCAAATCCCCACTTGTTCTGGTCGGATTTATTTGTCTGGTACGAAGCCCAAATTACTGCTCCAGGAATGAATGCTTCTGGAGCAGCGCTGGTGGGAATTCCAGTTTTAGCGATCGCTTTTAACGATTATTTGGGTTGGACTCATACCGTCAATACTCATGATGGTTGGGATGTATATAAGTTGAAATTAGCTGATGATGGTTATCTTTTTGATGGCAAAGTCCGTGCTTTTACAACATCAAAGTTTTTGTTAAAAGTTAAGCAAAAAAATGGCTCGTTAGTCGAACAACCATTATTAGTCAAAAGTTCCGTCCACGGTGCAGTCGTTCAAGAAAAAGATGGGTTTGCTGTGGCACTGCGGGTTGTCGGTACAGACCGTCCCGGTGTATTGGAACAGTGGTGGGATATGGCGCGTTCCCAAAACTTAACCCAATTTCAAAAGGTATTGAAACGCTTGCAACTACCGATGTTTACTGTCATGTATGCAGACCGAGCCGGACATATCATGCACTTATTCAACGGTCTGGTGCCGATTCGTCAACAGGGAGACTTTCAATACTGGGAAGGTTTAATTCCTGGCGATACATCTAAGACTTTGTGGACAAAAATGCACCCATACAAAGATTTACCGCGTGTAATTGACCCGCCTAGCGGTTGGTTGCAAAATGCTAATGATGCACCTTGGACAACGACTTTCCCTGCTGCGATCAAAGCAGATGATTACCCTGCTTATATGGCTCCACGAGGAGAGATGTCTTTCCGGGCACAAAGTTCTGCAAAAATACTGGCTGAAGATCCAAAAATTTCTTTTGAGGAAATGATTAAGTACAAACATTCCACCAAAATGGAACTTGCAGAACGCATCCTCGATGATTTAATTCCCGCAGCTCAAAAATATGGCGATGAATTAGCTCGTCGTGCTGCTGATATTTTAGCTGCTTGGAATCGCAATGCTGATGCTGATAGTCGAGGCGCGGTATTGTTTTCTTTTTGGTGGCAAGAAATGGATAAAAACCAAACCTTCAGTATTCCTTGGAGTGAGAACTCGCCGCGCACCACACCCGATGGTTTAAAAAACCCAGAAAGTGCAACGAAAGCACTACAAATAGCAGCAACAAAAGTCGAAAAAGCTTATGGAAAGCTAGATGTTGCTTGGGGTGAAGTCTTCCGAGTCCGTAGCGGAAACTTAGATTTACCTGCCAATGGTGGCGATGGGGATCTAGGAATATTCCGCGTCCTCAATTTTGCTCCAGCTAACGATGAACGCTTTCAAGCTGTCGCTGGTGATAGTTATGTTGCAACCATTGAGTTTTCACAACCAGTAAAAGCAATGGCTCTGATCAGCTACGGTAACGCTACTCAACCCGGTTCGCCCCACATTACTGACCAACTACCACTGTTTTCTCGCAAGCAATTGCGTTCTGTTTGGCGAACTCGGAAAGAAGTACTAGCACATTTGGAGGAACGCAAAACTTTTTGAGAGCTGCGTTAACCATGAGTTATGCATCAAAAGCCTGCCTGTACAGTTTGAAGATTGTTCTTTTGATAACGCTTGTTAGTATTTCTTTAGCAGCGTTGTCAGAAGGCAAACAACTGAATAATGATGAACCACAAATTCTTCAGACTGAAATTAGCGATCGCATCAAATAGCAAATTCTGATTATGTTAATGCTAAATACAAACCCACGCGATCGCTTTTGGTAATATTGGTGGGTGCAGCAATGTCTACTTTGGTGCAATTATGCAGGGTATGACTCGTAATCCATTAGCCGATCCTGGTATTTTGGGGGTGAATGCAGGTGCAGTTTTTGCTGTAATAATTAGTATTGTTCTATATTGCCAAGGTAATTAGTTATGATTCTCATAGTACTTGCACCCTACACGCCAGTTGCTCATGCCATGACTGCGCTGGCTCCCTTTAATCCCCGATCTACCTGCGGGAAGGGGGAAGCAAAGCGCTGATTTCGTGGGGTGGGGTTCTTTGGGTTTAATTAAGTCATCAAGTAGATATGATATTACATACTTACAAAATTCTCAAAGATTCTCTTAAGTTTAATTATGTCAATGTCATTATCGAGCGATAATTTACATTACCAACTGTCAGCAAAGAATTTGACTTTGGGTTATGATAATATAACTATTATTAAGGATTTAGATTTAAATATACCACCAGGAAAAATAACTGCTTTAGTTGGTGCAAATGGTTCTGGAAAATCTACTTTATTACGGGGTTTAGCAAGATTATTAAAACCTCGCGTTGGCACAATTTATTTAGATACAACAGATTTATTTAAGCTATCAACAAAAGATGTTGCTAAAAAATTAGGAATTCTTACCCAAGGCCCCGTTGCACCAGAAGGATTAACCGTTCGAGATTTGGTAGCTTGTGGAAGGTTTCCTTATCAAAATTGGTTGCAGCAGTGGACAAAAGAAGATGGAAAATTAGTAGAACTAGCGTTAGAAATTACTGGAATTAAATATTTGGCAGAACGCGAATTAGATACTCTTTCCGGTGGACAGCGACAACGTGCTTGGATTGCAATGGCATTAGCTCAAGATACAGATATTTTATTGTTAGATGAACCAACTACTTTTTTAGATTTGGCGCACCAAATAGAAGTTTTAGATTTATTGTATGATTTGAACCAAAATCAGCAACGAACGATTGTCATGGTGTTACATGATTTGAATCACGCCTGTCGTTATGCTGATTATTTAGTAGCGGTGAAAGAAGGTCAAATTTTTGCTGTTGGCGAACCTAATTTGGTGATTACTGAGAAGATGGTAAGGGAAGTGTTTGGATTGGAATGTCGGGTTATCCCAGACCCGGTTTCCGGTACACCGATGTGTATACCAGTAGGAAGAAAGGGGAGAACATAGAAACAAATCAAAACCTTACACAGCAGAATACAGTTTAGTTAAGCATTTCTTCTTTCTTGTCTTGCAGAGTAGGGAATAAGTTTTGTAATTAGCAGCGATCGCAAAACATCTCGCAGATATGCAATGCTCTCTTCTGAAATTAAATTGCTGTATTTATTGCAGATATCTAATACAGTGGAGAGCGATCGCCTTTGATGTAGATTGTGATATCTCCAGAGATGATAACGGTTTTCAAGTAATTGAACTACGCCACTCCCTACTCCCCGTCTCATTTATGGTCTAAAATCATTTTCTTGTAATCAACCCTCTAGATTGCTCCACTAGGCGAATAAACTCACCCCGATAACCCTCCTGGTCTTCCCCCTTCCCTTGGGTTGCCAATTTCATCACCAAATCATAATTAGCATCTCCCTTATACTCAGAGTCACGCAGCACCATCCCAAAGGTCGCTACCGCAGCAGCAAATTTCAGGTTTGTGGAGGGGTCAGTTCTCAAATCATCATCTTGGATGGTTTGGGTAATTAGTTGACTGGTGCTGTCCTGAGGCGACTTGTAGCGCAGTTTCACCTGCATCAACTCATTACCAGCAGCATCCGAGACAGTTTCACCAGAACGCTGATACCGCAAAGGATCTATCTCTGGCAGTTTCACATCGCTTTTTGTACCAGTGGGAATTATTTCATAAAGCGCTGTTACAGAATGACCAGCCCCAATATCGCCTGCATCTTTCTTGTCATCATTGAAATCCTGGTTTTGCAGCAAGCGATTTTCGTAACCAATCAAGCGATATGCTTGAACTTTCGCCGGATTAAATTCCACCTGAATTTTTACATCTTTGGCAATAGTAAACAGAGTTCCCCTGAGATCGTTAACTAAAACTTTTTTGGCTTCCAATAGGGTATCAATATAAGCGTAGTTGCCGTTACCCTTATCAGCCAGTTGTTCCATTTTTCCATCTTTATAATTGCCGGTGCCAAATCCCAACACCGTCAGAAAAATTCCCTGCTCTCGCTTTTGTTCAATTAATCGCGTCAGGTCGCCATCGCTGGAAACCCCGACGTTAAAATCTCCATCGGTAGCTAAAATGACTCTGTTATTACCAGACTTGAGGAAGCTTTCTTTGGCAATCTTGTAAGCTAATTCAATACCCTGACCGCCAGCAGTGGAGCCTCCAGCCTTTAAGCGGTCAATCGCCGCCAGAATTGTTGATTTTTTACTACCAGCAGTAGCCGGTAACACCAATCCAGCATTCCCCGCATAGACTACTAAACTTACCCGATCTTCAGGACGCAGTTGATTCACCAACAATTTGAGCGACTGTTGCACTAAGGGTAATTTATCCGGGTCATCCATAGAACCAGAGACATCAATCAGAAATACTAAGTTGCTTGGTGGTAAGGTTTTGCTTTCTAGGCGTTTACCTTGCAAACCCACCTGTACCAACTTGTGTTGAGGATTCCAGGGAGCAGCAGCAACTTCAGTGGTGACGGAAAAAGGGCGATCGCCTTTTGGTTGGGGATAATTGTAGGTAAAATAATTGATTAATTCCTCAATTCGCACTGCATCTTTGGGTGGTAATTCCCCTTGAGTAATAAACCGTCGCACGTTGCTGTAAGATGCTGTATCTACATCAATGGAAAAGGTGGAAAGGGGATCGTTACCAACGCGATGAAAGGGATTATCTTCAATCCGGTTATAGTTTTCTGTATTGAATCTGCTACCTATTTGAGGTTCCGGGGCAACCCTTCCAATACTGTCACGAGTTTGGAGTTTAGGCATATTCGCACGGTTAGCAACTCGATCCTGCACGGATGAGCCAGACGGAATACTAAGGGGTGGGGCTGTAGGTAAGGGTTGAGTCTTTTGGTCAGACTCAGTTTGAATACGTTCTCTGGTAGGCTGATTCAAAGTGATGGGACTAGGAGCTTCCAATTCCTCTATCGGACTTTTTAGGGTTGCTAACTCCGGTGCAAATTCTGACTGCAAGCGTTGCAGAATTTTCATATCTGCTGGGGTAACTATCTTGGGATCGGTCGCTATTAGCTCATTGCTCCGATTCACACAGGCATTCAAGACTGTAGCAAATTCAGTTCGGGTTACAGGAAGAGTGCCAAAATTTTGGACGGTAACGACACAACTATACTGTTTTACCAATGTCTGGAGTGCTTGGTAGTCAGGGTGATTGGGGAGAATGGAAGTTTTTGGAGTAGAACTGGCAGGATTCTGATTGGCTGGAACTGCAACCGTAGCAGACTGGCGTAAAACGGCAATTCCTATTGAGGGTATCAATAAAAACAATATTACAATACTGACTCGCTGCCACATTTTGGATGGAATCGGGTAAGACATGGCTAAATCCTCACACTAAATTTTTTCTGTCACATTTGACTATTTACCCAGAATAGTCCTGAGCAGCTTGGGATTTGATAAGCGTTTCAGTTTTGGTAACTGTAATTTATACAACACTAACCATTCCCATCTAGCATTAGGGAATATCACAGTGTTTGTTGGTATAGTCGCTTAACTTTAGATATTCATTTGTGACAAAGTTGGCGTGAAGTTTGATGAAGTTGTATTAACGTGAGTTCGACAAGCCCCCAGCTGATAAGGGCAGTGGTGGAATATGGGATGTTGAATACGCAGTCTATGATTTGTTCGATCTGGGTGAGTTCGATCGAAAAAAATACGGTCTGTCTGCAAAAATAGTTTGAATAGAAAACTAAGGTTAAAGAGGTAGATAGTAAGAGGATGTTTGAAAAGTTTGTAGTGGTGTATAAAGTATTTGTTTACCCCACCCTAACCCTCCCCTTGCAAAGGGGAGGGAACCGGATTTTTCTTTTTTCCCCCCAATATATCGGGGGGATTAAGGGGGGTAATTTGACTTGTGTATACACGGTATTTGGAAAGGGGAGGGAAATAGATTTATTTTTTCCTGCCTTTATAAGGGGGATTAAGGGGAGTAAAATGTGATTAAAATCACAGTCAACTACTTTTAAAACAACCTCTAAGGAGTTTTTCCACTATCTACCTTTTTGAGAATATAGAAATGAGTAAAATTTTCAACAGAATTACGGAATTGCGATCGCATCGCTTGAAGTCATAATCATCAGAACACAAACTGACTGCGTTCACTGAATTTTTTGCTTGTTCAACTCCAAGCAAGAAATCTTAAAACAGCCAAATAATTAAAGCTATTAAGGAGATAAATGAACATGAGCGAGAATAATAATCCACAACCCAAAACAAAAAAACAACCTCCTAATACTATAGGAAAACCACCTAAGACTGAATTTATTAACTCCAATCAACAGTCCACAAGATCAGAATTATCAGATAAATAATTTTTTTACCCCAATATTTTATTTATAGCTCAATACGCTTGGCTTAAGGGTTATTGGTGTAGATACAGCAGATTGCGAGTTAATGAAGTACAAAAATACCCCTCCCTAACCCTCCCCTTGGAAAGGGGAGGGAACTAGATTAAGAATTTCCCCCCTTTACAAGGGGGGATTAAGGGGGGTAAGGATATACTTCATTTAGATGCAAAATGCTGTAATTGGTTTTTGAAGACGCGATCAATCGCGTCTCTACATGAAGGTTTTGTTGCTCATCCTGAACTGTATTGATTTATCACTATAAAACGAATTCTAGTGTAGGAGACAATAAGAAACTAGAAGTCTGACGAAAATATTCACTTGCTGCTAGATTTTGGGAACCATTGGTTCCCATTTTTTTCATCTCTAATCCCATTTTTGATTGATTTATTGCTTTGATAAGGGTAGGCAAATGGTAAAACAAGTTCTACCTGAGTGCGACTCAAATGAAAGCGTACCGTGATGGCGATTTTCTACAATTCGGCGAACGGTTTCTAAACCAAGTCCTGAACCATGTCCTACTGATTTGGTGGTGAAGAAAGGTTCAAAAATACGGGTTTTAATTTCAGGTGGAATTCCACTGCCAGAATCGATGATGTCAATATGGGCATAGCGATCGCAATGATGTGTTGTAATTTCTAGCAATCCTTTACCATCCATTGCATCAATGGCGTTGTCAATTAAGTTCGTCCACACTTGATTTAGTTCGCTGCCAAAGGCAAGGATTTTTGGAAGACTTCGATCGTAATTGCGTTGCACTTGGACACCGCACTTGAGTTTATGAGCAAACAATCGCAAGGTATCTTCCAAGCCTTGATGTATATCTACTTCTTGCTGAGTGCCTTGATCGAGGTAAGAATAAGACTTCATCGCTTGCACAAGTTCGGAAATCCTCTCAGATCCTCGCAAACCATGTTTAATCATCGACATAACTTCAAAGGAAAGCGCTAGCCAGTGCAATCCCATTTCTCGCAATTCTGTGTCGTCGTTGCGCCAACGTTCCATGAGTTGCTCTAGGGTTTCAACCTCAACACCACCTTCTGCTAAAGGCTCTGCCAATTTCCAGGCTTGGTTTACACCATAGTCTTCTAACCATTCCAGCAATATGTCTTCGCGATCGCTTAGTGTCACCGGATCTAGGCGATTGTTCAAAATCGCATCATAGCCTAGATCGCGTACTCTCAACCAGTGTTGAGTATGGGTTTCCTCAACATTGCGTTGCCCATAAACTAAGTTCATCCGTTGTAACTCTAGGATAGCGGCTGGCATTTCTTTTAAAGTCCGAACCAAGGCTGCGGCTGGGTTGTTGAGTTCATGAGCAAGACCCGCAGCAAGTGTCCCTAAAGCTGCCATCTTTTCCCGCCCACGAATGAAAGACTCTAGCCCCCGGACACGACGTTGCATAATTCGGAAGACCATCCGCTCAAAATCACGACATTCATGCAGCAGTTTGCGGAAGTCTTCTCCCTTCATTTCATAGATGTGGCAATTTGAAAATGCCCGCATTGTCACAGGTGCAGGTTCATCTGTGAGTACTGGAATTTCACCAAAAAAGGATGGAGCTTCGTGTTGCCCAATCGGAATTTCCACTCCTTCACTGCGGCGGGTCATGTTGATTTTACCTTTGACTAAGATAAATAAGCGACATACAGGGTCTCCCTCATAGGACAACACATCTCCAGGGGAAAGTTCAACTGTTTGAGCGCGATCGCAAACCCACTGCAATCGCTCTTTGGGAAGTTGTTGAAATGGGTCTAAGTTGATTAATTCCTCAACACATAACATCGATTAACCTCCTTGAGTGAGCAGGGGGGTAGGGGAGCAGGGAGCAGGGGGGCAGGGGGCAGGGGACAGCAGAGATAAGAAAGTAGGGTTATATAGGTGGGTTTCTTTATGGAGAATTTTGGCTTAAATAGTTGAAGAAGGCTTTGTATAGCACAAGCCTTGGTGGTTAGGACATTAACAGATGATAAAACTTAGACACAACAAGACTTTTCACCCAATCCCCAGTCACCAGTCCCCAGTCCCTTGCTATATCAGTTTATCAGAATGCGCAAAAAACCCGATCCGTTTATAAGGTGGGGATGGATAGCGGGCTGATCGCTCAAAATTTATTAAACCCAGCAGAACGACGATAAAGTAACCAGATAAACACGGGTGAACCCAGCAAGGCAGTGACGGAACCTACTGGTAGTTCTACTGCTCCTAGTCTAGAGAGTAAATCTGCAAAAGTGAGTAACCATGCACCTGCAAGAGCGGAAAGTGGTAAAACAAAGCGATGATCTGTACCAACAATCAGGCGGACACCGTGAGGGATAACAAGACCGACAAATCCAACCAAGCCACTGATGCTGACTGCACCTGCGGCTAATAGAGTGGCGACACCACCAATTAACAAGCGCGATCGCGTCAACGAAAGCCCTAAACTCACAGCTAAATCATCTCCCAAAGCCAGGATGTTTAGCGATCGCGCCAGCAAGCATCCCCCAATCAATGCAACGATGATATAAGGGCCAGTTGTAGCAATTTCTTGCCAACCCCGTCCATTAAGACTACCAACCAGGAAACTGAGCGCAACTTGAATTTGCCCATCTTCAGCTAAAAGCAGCAATGTACTTTGTACAGCACCAAATAAAGAACTCACCGCTACTCCGCCTAAAATCAAGCGCTCAACAGAAATTCCCGACCCCGAACGACCGAGTAAAATAACGATCGCAGCAGTTAAAATTGCTCCTATCCATGCTGCAAAAGGAATTGCGATCGGGAATATATGGCACACAATCATCAGAATTACCAGTAGTCCCGCACCCGCTGAAATGCCCAAAATAAATGGATCGGCGAGACTATTACGTAACATTCCTTGCAGCAGTGCCCCTGACATTCCCAAAGCTGCGCCGACAATAATCGCAGCAATAATGCGCGGAAGACGTAAATCCCAGAGAATTGTCTGTTTAACCGGATCGCCTTTGTGGAGTATAGCTTGCCAAAATTCCGACATATTTAAAGGTACTGCTCCTTGAGAAAGTGACAGCGCTAGCGTTACCACCAGTGCTGTACCAAAAAGTAAAACAGCCCAAAATACGCGGTGTTCAGTAAAAATTTTCTGAAATGGTCTAGTCAAATTTATGATATGTATTTTTTTTAAATATAATCTGTCCCAAACAAAGCTGCATTTAAAGATAGCTTCTCGATAAGGGAGCAGAAATCTAAAAATTTGACCCTTAGAAGCTCAATGTTGACCCTCAGAAGCTCAATGTTGACCTTTAGAAGCTCAATGTTGACCTTTAGAAGGTGGAAGTTAACCTTCTGAAGGTGAACGTTGACCCTCAGAAGCTCAATTTTTAAGTTTTAACTCCCTCTTCTTCCCCTGCCTCCCGCTCTCCTAAGTTAGTTCCAGTCCACCTTGATAGCCAGTGACAATGCGTCCACCATCCTTAAGGATGTGGATTTCGATCTGGTCGCTAGCCCAAGTAATCTGGTCTTGGAAGTCCGGGTTTAACACCCGAACCCGTTGATTGCTGGAAGAAACTGGAGAATTGGGAGAATTAATTGCCAGAGATTGTACAAAAGGCCCGTCAATCAGGATATCGAGTTGTTCTAACAATGCTTGGGAACCTGGCGGCGCAGATTGGGACTGTAGCTGCTTAAGAGTGAACCCGGAAAAAGACATTACATTTAAACCAGCAGCTTTTACCTTCTGGGCTAAAGACGCTAGTGCCGTTGCTTGCCAAAAGGGTTCTCCACCAGAGAATGTTACACCCGTGTTGCGAGGATTGCTGAGAATATTTTCGGCAATGGCATCAACAGCAATCAATTGGTTAGCCTCAAAAGACCAGGAGTTAGTATTAAAGCAGCCAGGACACTCACGCAAACAACCTTGTACCCAGACGACTGCACGACAACCAGGGCCATTAACTTCTGATTGATCGACGTAACCCATAATATTGAGATAGCCTGGGGGAATTTCCATGAGTGCTAGCGATGGGTCAGTTGGCTTAATTTCCATCTCTTTAACTCCTTTTAGCCGTTAACTGTTAAATATAGCGAATCTCCAGTTAGATAACCGTGACAATAGTTATATAACTGGAGATTTAATTGATGATTAATCTCTCAAAAACTTTTGGGAGTTTGGAAAAGTCCGCTTTAACTTACTAGACCGGGTGCTAGTGAAGATAGTTACAGGTTAATTGACACATATTTATCGAGTTTGGTATTGTTACCAGCGTCCCATAAATTACGAAGCTTATATTATATGTGGCCCAGAAATGCCCTTAGAACACCAAGCTGCACTGAAACTGAAAGCTGCTGTATATCCCTAAGTGCAGATAGACAAATTTACCGGATTTAATGAGTTACATCGCCGCAGATGCCGTAGTCGCAATGGGTGGCTACAAAACAACTTGCGAGATTCTCTCAGTGGGTAAGCCAGCAGTAGTAGTACCCAGAATTAAGCCATCACGAGAACAGTGCATTCGTGCAGAAAATTTGGCAAATTTGGGGGTTTTAGCAGCGATTCAAAACGATCTGACTTTAGATATATTACTGCGATCGCTGTTACAACAACTCCAAACTCCGCAGATTTCCCAACCGAAAATTAATCTCAATGGTTTGCCCAAAATTAACCAATACATCTCTACCTTACTAGCAAAAAAAGAGCGTGATTATACCAATTCAAAATTAAAAATTCAAAATTAGAAAAGCTAGACATAACAAAGGTATGTCCGTATGGATCTGTCGCATTCTTTTTTAAATTGATATTACATTTTTCGATAACCCATATGTACAATTACTGAAATTAGCGATGATTGCCAAAATTGTTCAAGTAAAAAGTAATAAAAGTATTTATTGTATCTTTCGTTCGCCTTCTTCCAACCATCCAAATTGACAGAGGTAAAATTTTTATGAAACGTATTATGTTTTACTGCCAACATATTTTAGGTATGGGGCATCTGGTTCGCAGCCGCGAAATTGTGCGAGGTTTAACCAAAGACTTCCAAGTTTGTTTTATTAATGGTGGTGAAATAATTCAAGGATTTGAAATTCCTGCTGGTGTAGAAGTTATCAATCTGCCTGCAATTAAAACTGACCTAGAATCTGCTGAACTACAAGTACTAGATGATGCCTTTAGCCTTAGCGAAGCCAAAGACATTAGAAAAAATCGACTTCTGGAAATCTTTAAGCAATTCCAGCCTGATATTTTAATCGTTGAGTTATTTCCTTTTGGGAGAAGACGCTTTTCTTTTGAATTAATTCCATTATTAGAATTAGCCAAATCAAATAAAGGCTCAACTAAAATAGTTTCTAGTTTGCGAGATATTGTAGTTATTAAACCGGAAAAACAAGTAAAACACGAAGAAAAAGTATGTAACTTAATCAATAAATATTTTGATATTCTGTTGGTTCACAGCGACCCAGAATTAGTCTCACTAGAAGCAACCTTTTCTAGAGTCAATGACCTAAAATGCCAAGTATATTACACCGGATATGTCGTGCAAGACCCACCAAAAAATCTTATTTTAACTGATGAAGATCGAGAAATTATTAAATCAGACAAACCCCTGATTTTAGCCAGTGTAGGAGGTGGTAGATTTGGTCATGAGTTGCTTGAATGTGTAGTTAACACAGCCCCTTTTTTAGAGAAATTATTGCCACATCATATTCAGGTTTTTACTGGGCCATTCATCCCCAATTCAAAATTTAAAAACCTGCAAGAAATGGCAAAATTTAGTAAAAATATTTATATTCGACGCTATACTCCTTACTTGCTAAATTACATGAAAAAAGCAGACCTTTCAATAAATATGTCTGGCTATAATACCATAATGAATATTTTAACCACAGGTGTACGAGCTATGATTCTTCCCTTTACAGGTAATCAGGAGCAAGAACAAATAATTAGAGCCGAAAAGTTAAGCGACTTAGGAATAGTCAAATTTATCAATCATAATTATTTGCAACCTGATTACTTAGCTATTAATATTATTAATTATCTCAAAGAGCAGCCTAATAAAATTAACTTTGATTCTGGGGGAGTTGAAAAAACTGTAAACATCTTAAGAGAATGTTTTAAAAGTCCTTTCGTTAGTAGCAAAACGTTATCGATCCCCCCAATCCCCTTTAAAAAGGAAGGAGGGATATGAAAGTGTATAAAATCACAGTGAAATACTTTTCAAACAATCTCTTAACTTAACTTTGTGCAATGGTATCGAGACTATTACGGTAAATAAAAAAAACATTCCTGACTATATCCTACTCATAGCAATAGTCTCGATACCAGAATTGGTAATTACTTCAGAAAATAGTCAATCTATATTTACCGCGTTCCTGTGGATTTTTGGAAGTAATAACTATATAGTATGTATCATCTTCAGGCAACCTAGCTCGGTCAATTAAAGCACTGTAGACACCACTTTTGTCTTTGTCTTTATCGATCGCGATCGTCTGTCCTTTAGAATTTAGCAAAGCTACATAAGGAGAAAACTCTTCATCAACACTATCAACACGAATACTTATCAGCTGATTTTTTCTACCTTGAAAATTAGAAACATTGTAAGCGCCTCCATTTTGTTTCAAGGTTGAGCTTTTGGCAGTTAGTTGATCTGATTCATCTAAAGTATAGCTAGCTCTATCATTCCTGAGAGCCAAACTATAGCGGCCTGTATCTCCAGGATTTTGACTAGTAACAGCAATCTTATAAATACCATTCTTAGGCAGTCGCGCGAAAATAAATGCATCATCACCACCACTGCTTTTATCCAAAGCGCCTTTTTTAACAATGATATTATTATCAGGATCGTGCAGAAACAACAACGGTTTTAAACTCAAGTTATTGGATCTGCGTGTATCATTACTGCCAATCAATCTAATTTGAACTAATTGATTTTCTCTGCCCTCAAACTCATAGAAATGAAAATATCTACCTTCAGATTGAAAGTCACCTTTACTCAGAATACCTAATGCAACATCTACAAAGTTAATCTCTTTGTAAGTTGGTGTTGCAGGTGAAGAAATCGCTGAATTATTGAGATTTTGGTTTCCTGTAGCGACATTATAACTTGGCTTGCGAACTCTCCCAGAGCCACCATTAGAACGATTGGCGTTTGAGTTAGCAATTCTAGCTCTAGACGATCTAGATGCAGAGCTACCACCATTGGAACGATTAGAATTTGAGTTAGAAGTCCTACGTCTAGATGCTCTAGGAGTAGAGCTATTATCTGAAACCCTGGAAGTTCGCTGAGAATTTTCTCTATGAGAAGATACACGAGGAGCCTTTTGTACTGGTGACTCAATAGATATCTTCCGTCTTGGAGATGTTGATGCCTGAGAAGCAGGAATTTGCTCAATTCCTTTTTTTACTGCTTCTGGTTGTCTCTCATCTGGTGATTTAGCAATTATGAAATCTTGAGAACTTTGAGATTTCACAAAAGCACTTATAGGCAGCACATTACTTGTAATTAACAAACTACTACTCACGCAACCAATTAAAACATGACTTAATTTGCGACGATAGTTTTTGTTGTCTAATAGCATAATTACGCTCCTAATTTTGCTGATAATTTTGTCTTTCAAGAAAAGACAAAATTAATACTAGTTGCTGTTTTAGCCACAGCAGTTATGTAAATGTAAAGGGAAATTTAGCGTATATACTTTAGCGGCTTGCTAAAGGCATCGCCTGTAATCAAATGAATTCGTATATCTTACATACCCAAATGTTTGCCACAATCAAATCGGAAAAATTGTATTTTCAATTTAGACTACTAAAGGAAATCTCAATTTCGTAGGTATATACTGAGCTACAAACTTAAATTGCTGCTTTTCGGAATTTTGCCTAGATATTTTTGTAAACTTGACTAAATTGCGCATACAGATGTAATACACAAGCAGACCTGACGCCCATCAATTCGTCAAAAGGCATCGCTCAAACACAATTTTTTCAATTTATCTAAATTGTTCAATACCTGATGAGGTAAGGAAATAGAAGATTTGTATGCTGTCTCAGTGATATTTACTAACAACAGAGATTATACTGCATGACTTAAGATGAATATATACCCCAACTGAAATGGATTCCCAGTATGCTCTGTTGTGTGAATCCCGATTGCCAAAAACCCTTAAATCCTGATAAAAACAACTATTGCCACAGTTGTAGAGCGGAATTGATACCCCTGCTAGGAGGTCGCTATCGTCCCACTCAGGTTTTATCAGACGAGGGTGGATTTGGTAGAACCTATCTAGCCAAAGATATACACAAACTGAATGAATGCTGTGTTGTTAAGCAATTTGCGCCAAAACTTCAGGGAACTGGGCCGCTAACTAAGGCCGTTGAACTATTTAAACAAGAAGCGAGCCGACTGCAAGAACTGGCAGAACATCCACAAATTCCAACTTTATTGGCTTATTTTGAGCAAAATAGCTATCTCTTTTTGGTGCAGCAGTTTATCGATGGGCAAAACTTGCTCAAAGAATCGGAAACGCGGGCAAACTATAACGAAACGGAGATTCGCCAACTTTTGCTAGATTTACTGCCAGTACTGAAGTTTATCCATCTGCGGGGAGTGATTCACCGAGATATCAAGCCACAGAATATTATTCGCCGTCAAAGTGACGGGCGATTAATCCTCATTGATTTTGGAGCTTCCAAGCTGTTGACAGCAACAGTGTATACAAGAATGGGCACTGTGATTGGCTCACACGGTTACACTGCACTTGAACAGATGCAAGAGGGAAAAGCTTACCCAGCCAGTGATTTATTCAGTTTGGGGGCTACTTGTTTTCATCTCCTGACTGGGGTTCGCCCATCTCAACTGTGGATACACCAGGGTTATGGTTGGGTTGCATCTTGGCGGCAACATTTAACCAGTTCAGGTAGGGACGGGATTTCTATATCTGTAGAGTTGGGTGAAGTTTTGGATAAGCTGTTGCAATTAGACATCCAAAAGCGTTATCAATCGGCTGATGAAGTCATCAATGACTTGACACCTCAAATACCATCATTGTCATCAGTGCCCCCAACTATACTGACAACAACATTTGCAGCTCCCCCAGCAAACAAGGTGCTAGTTTCACCAAAATCAAATAACAATCTGAAAAGTCAACTGCTGTTAGGTTCTAGCATTTTAGTGTTGGGATTAGGGGGAGTTTGGTATTTTCAGTCTCGTCCCCAGATAGTCAGCGAGGCTCCTCAACCTATTTCTCAGCCTGTTTCTCAGCCTATTCAGCCCCAAAAAAACGTCTCAGAAAATTCTTATTCACCCAAACCCTTCAAGGGGCATTCTAGTGACGTGAATTCCGTAGCTTTCAGTCCTGATGGTACAACCCTTGGCAGTGCCAGTGATGATAAGACAATCAAGCTATGGAATCTGACAGGTGGACAGGAAATCCGCACTTTAGAAGGACATTCCAATTGGATTTGGACTATAGCTTTCAGTCCTGATAGCAAAATCCTCGCTAGTGGCAGTGCGGATAAAACAATCAAACTGTGGAATCTGGAAACAGGAAAGTTAATTCGCACTCTGGAGGGAAATAGCGATGGAGTTACTTCTGTAGCTTTCAGTCCTGATGGCAAAACCCTTGCCAGTGGCAGTGCTAGTAAGGATATGAAAATCAAACTGTGGAATCTGGAGACAGGAAAGTTAATTCGCACCTTAGAGGGACATACCAGTGGTGTTGCATCTGTAGTTTTCAGTCCTGATGGTAAAACCCTTGCCAGTGGTAGCTGGGATAAAACAATTAAATTGTGGAATCTGGGAACAGGAAAGTTAATCCGCACCTTAGAGGGAAATGCAGAGTCGATTCTTTCAGTCGCTTTTGCTCCTGATGGCGTCATCCTTGCCAGTGGCAGTAAAGACAAGACAATTAAATTGTGGAATCTGAAAACAGGAAAGTTAATCCACACCTTAAAAGGACATAATGATAAGGTTAATTCTGTCGCCTTTTTGCGAAGCGTAGGTTCAAATGGTATCACCCTTGTAAGTGGCAGTAGTGACAAGACAATCAAACTTTGGAACCCAGTCACCGGAAAGGAAATCCGCACTTTGGAGACAGGTTCTGGATATATTTATGCCGTTGCCATTAGCCCAGATGGACAAACCATTGCCGGTGGTGGAAGTGGTGAAAACATTCTCAAAATTTGGCAGATGATTAATTAAAAATATTTGATAGCGTACATTCAGAATACATTGCGACTTTTTTGGGTTCTACCTGAGAAAGAACATTTAGCTGTGCAAAAATACCAAATTAATCCTAGCCTCAAAAGATGATATTGGCGAAGAGTATATTATGGTAATATTCTGTACGTGTTGGGGATTATAGCTTGAAAAAAATATCAAAATCTATCCCCAATTCGCCAAAAGTGGGTTATAGAGGTTTGATTTTTTTTTAATATCTTTAAATAAAAGGTTATGATTAATATATTTTTTCTACTCATACTATTTTCTTCACTTTTAGGGCGAATTAAATTTCCAGGAATAAATATTGGGATTCATTATTTATTACTTCCTATATTTAGTTTGGGAATCATTAGTTTATCTTTAAAATCTATACCAGAAGTTATTAAGAAGCATAAAATAATTGTGATATCTATAGGTCTGATGTATTTGTGGATGTGGCTTTCTTCATTCATGAGCAACTTTCCAAATATTGCTATTATTTATAGTCTAAAATACTCAACTTATTACATATTATTTTTTGCTTTTTTAGTATTAACTTTTAAGAATATAACTGCACCATCTTTAACATTTTATTATCGTTGCATATTGTACTTACTACAGATCATTGCAGGTTTGGGTTTTTTAGAGGTTTTACTTCCTAATAACTGGATTTTTAAATTATTAAAGTTTCCTAGCTTTTATCCTGAGATTGGTTCAATTATGCAAAACCCTAATCAGTTTGGGGTCATAGTCGCCATTGGATTATGTTTAAGCCTGATTTTAGAAAAACAGAATAAAATTTCTAAAATTGAATTACATATAAGCGAATTCATTTTTCTAATTCCCTTAGCATTATCTGCCAGCGGTAATGGCTGGGTAATTTTTATAATTGGGATGTTTCTTTTGCTGATATATAAAATTATTAGTTTGAGAAAAATGATTTATCTAATCAGCTTGTTGTTTTTATTCATTGTAACTGCACCAGTTTCTACACAGAGAATTGGTTTGGCAGATAGTAAAATATTTCCATTAACTAATATATTTTTAGAAAATTCAAGTTCGGTCAATCCAAATCAAAAAAAGATTCCTACTCTTATGGGAACAGGTTTTTCCAGGTTTCAAATGTGGCAGGCAGCTATTAATGAAACTATTAAAAGACCATTTACTGGTATAGGCATAGGAGTTTTTCCAGACCAGATAGGAGTGAAAGTTTGGGGAAAGAAAAGTTATCACGCACATAATATATTTTTAAATGTGTCAGCAGAGCAAGGAATTCCTGGATTATTGTTATTTACTAATTTTTTAGCGAGAATAGCATTGAAAGTTAAATATACTAATCCTTTAATTACTGTTCCGATTATTATGTTTTTAGCATCTCAAATTCCAGATGTGTTTACTGAAGACTATACTTTTACAACTATTGAGTTTTATTTTATCGCAGCGGCTATCAATTCTCGCAAAGATGTTGTCACGCAATTAAAACCTGAAATTATTGAAAATGCCAAAACCCTATGAGTGCTAAACCTCGTCTTTACTTAATATTTCCCAATATATTTGATTTCAAGGGAGGTATTCAAGTTTACTCAAAATTTTTGCTGAAAGCTTTACAAGATATATATCCTGAAGCTGATTATGATGTGTTTCTCAAATACGATAAGTATAGTTTAAAACAGCCAGATAAATTGCAGTTTTTAAGTTCAACAATATTTCATTATTTTGGAGATTTACCAAAATTATTGCAACCAATTTTATTTGCCACGAAAATAATTATTTTAGCTATTATTCAACATCCTGTTATAGTGATTTCTACTCATGTTAACTATGCGATTGTTTGTTATATTGTCAAATTTTTTACTGGAACTCCTTACTGGGTCGTTGCTCATGGCTTAGAAGTTTGGAATATCGAAAATAAGGCAACAAAATTTGCTTTAGAAAAAGCAGATAAAATCATTAGTGTTAGTAATTATACTCGCCAGCGCTTGCTTCAAGATACAAATATTGATTCAGAAAAGATAGTTATTTTGCCTAATACATTTGATGCTAGTAAGTTTCCAATAAATTCTAAACCTACCTACTTACTCAAGCGATATAACTTAACAGACGAACAACCTGTAATTTTAACAGTAACGCGCCTGGGAAGCACTGCAAAATACAAGGGTTATGACCAAATCCTTCATGCTTTAGTTAAAGTGCGATCGCATCTTCCTAATGTTCACTTTATTCTTGCAGGTAAAGGAGATGATATACCTCGAATTAAAGCTTTAGTTACTAACTTAAATCTCCAAGATTGCGTAACAATTGCCGGATTTGTTCCAGAGCAAGAATTGTGCGATCATTACAATCTCTGCGATGTTTTTGCTCTGCCTAGTAAAGGAGAAGGATTTGGGATTGTTTTTCTAGAAGCTTTAGCTTGTGGTAAACCTGTTTTGGCAGGTAATCAAGATGGTTCTATAGATCCCTTGGCTGAGGGGAAGTTGGGATGTTTGGTCGATCCTGATAATATTGAAGAAATTGCCGATAATCTAATTCAAATCTTGCAAGGTGATTGCTCTAATCCAGTAATTTACCAACCAGAATACTTACAGCAAAAAACTATTGAAGCTTTTGATTTTAGCCAGTTTCGGGAAAGTTTAGCAAAGTTAATTAGTAGTAATTAGTTACAATTTAATAAAATTTGGTAAAAAAAATGGACGATTCAGTATTTGTTATATTTCTCGCCTTTGGATTTATTTGGGTTTTGATGGGAGTTGTCGGTTGGATTGCATTTCTCAAATCTGAGGGTGAGGAAATTAAGTTTGGGAAGTGGGGACTTATAGTTGCTATTCCAATCTTAATACCAATAATTATTACTCTGATTATTGGTGTATTTTATCATTAAAAAACTCACTAAAATCTATGTTTTTTGTTTTTGAATCGCACCTCTAACCAAAATGACTGTACTTTCAACACCAGAGGCGATCGCTTCGGGAATATTACCTTGAATCGCTTGCTGTAGCAATCCCTCGCGGGAAGCTCCCAAAACTACAACGTCGTAACCTTCGGTTTCCACTAGGTTAATCACACCTTCAGCGACTGAATTAGCTTGTATGGGGAGAGCAACTACAGTACTCGACAATTTGCGACGACGCATCAAATGGCGGATGGCTTGTTCTGAAATTGACATATCTGGCTTGAGTTCAGATGGTTTAAACACCTGTGTCAAGCGAATTTTCGGATCGTTTCCCAATGTAATTAAAGCCGGTAGCAATTTAATTGCCAGTGGGGAATTGGGGCCACCAGCCACTGGAACTAGCCAACGGTTAAACTGGGGACTGGAAATTGGGGATTGAGTAGTGCCTAATTTTACTAATACGACTTCGCAGGTAGCTTGGCGAATTATGGTGTCAACAACGCTGCCAAAAATCCGACCAGGGGTAGATGTATTACCTTTCCATCCCATTAAAATTAGGTCGATGTGTTGTTCGTTGATTGTCTCCAAAATTGCCTGCGCCACATCGTGGGTAACTCGAATCTGCGTGTGTAAGGGAATTTTCCACTTTTTTGCTAAGACTTCTGCCTGTCGTAGCAAGCGGCGGCTTTTTGCCGTTCTTACCTGTGTTTCTGATGGGGAACTGTGGCGGGGTATGAGCATCACTTGCACGCAATCTATTTCATAATGGCGATCGCGGGCAATAGCTGCTGCCATTTGTAATAAAACACCTGCTGTTTCGGGATTTGCTACGGGTACTAATAATCTACCTCTACCAGTGCTAGGCGATCGCGTCTGGTAAACTATGTATGAAGGTTCTGGTCGCAGTTTCGGTGTCGCATTCTCACCATTGAGATGATCTGCTTCCGCCCGAATAATATCTGCACGAGTAATAATCCCAATCAGTTTTCGTCTATCTACCACCGGTAAACGACTGATTTGATAGCGATCGAGTAAATATAGTACATTACTGAGGGTGTGAATTGGTGATACTGTCATCGGGACAGATGTCATAATTTCTTTTAAGAAAATATCGGCTAGATTGCGATCGCGAAATGTGTGGTTTGTACTCTCGCGGATTTTTAACAAGTCTGATTGCGTTACAATCCCCACTAACTTGCTATCTTCTACCACAGGGAAACCGCGATGATGGGAACGAGCAAAAGCTTGCATTGCTTCTTCCAAGCTCATCTCTGCATCTAGAGTTTCTACCCGTTCTTGCATTACATCTTTTGCAGTTAACTTGGTTAATGCTCCTTCCATCGCAACTTCTTTGGTGAGAGTAATCCCTTTTAACTCCAAAAGTTTTTCATAAAGCGAACCAGGCACTACCTTATCCGCAACCAGGTAAGCTGCGACAGAAACAATCATCAAAGGTAGCACTAGGTTGAAATCTGTAGTCATTTCAAAGACAATCACAATTGCTGTGATTGGCACTTTGGAAACGGCGCTAAAAAATCCACCCATACCCGCTAGGGCGTAAGTCGTAGGAGAACCAACTCCGGTGATATATAACTCAGATACACCGATGATGTGTCCTAAACAAGAACCCAAAATCAGACTGGGAGCGAATAATCCCCCCGGCGCTCCCGAACCAAATGCAATCAATGTGAGGATGAACTGGGCTGCAAAGGCGATCGCGGCGACACTAGGATGGGAATTTCCAGTAATTAATGACTCTCTTAACCCAGTATTATCACGGAAGGATGGAGGAAGCATGGCGACAACAACACCAGAGATAAATCCAGCTAAAGCTACGCGCAAGGGCAAACTGATGTGTAATCTTTCGTAAAATTTAATACTAAAGATAATGCCGTGATTAAACAATGCACCAAACAGGCCTGCCAAAATACCTAACAGGATGAAAAAGGGAATTTCTGGGATGGAAAATTGGCTAGAAGATTTTACTAATTGCAAGTTAAGGTCAAGAGAGCCACCACCCAAAAGTCGGGATATCACGCCACCAATAAAGGAGGCGATAATGGCAGTTCCGAGAGTCAATCCTGATAAATCTTGGAGTAATTCTTCAACGATAAATAATACACCTGCAATTGGGGCATTGAAAGCAGCAGCCAAACCGGCACCCGCACCAGCTGCAATCATCTGCCGTCGATGATCTGGGGAAGTGGGAACCCAACGACTCATCCCTGCTGCCAAACCTGCCCCCACTTGGACAGTAGGGCCTTGCCGTCCCAAAGTCATGCCAGAACCGATGGCGACGATCGCACTGAGTAACTTCACACCCGCTACCCGCCAAGATAATGTCACAGGCACATTAGCCAGAGAAGCTTTGACTTGTGGAATACCGCTACCAGAAGCCTCCGGTGCTAATCTATCCACCAACCATCCAGCCAGAAATCCCAGGACAAGACCAATTGCAGGTAGTACCAGCCATGCCGGGAAAAGGTGGGTAGTATGCACTCGCCATGTCCCCAGCCATCCCGATCCGACTTTTAGGAATACCGCAGATAGGGCAGCAACCAGACCGATAATACAGGCTTCGGCGATCGCTAAACCTCTTCTAGGCTGCCACCAGGTGCGAAAACGCTGATTCATACCAGTTTTGGATTTTAAATTTTGGATTACAAATCTTTCCTAAAAAGCTGTTTAGTGGAATCTTAGAGGATGGTTTAAAAGCCTATATCAAGGCTCATATCCCCGACTTCTTTAAGAAGTCGGGGATATTGTTATTCACAAATAATTTAGGATCGCTATACAAAAGCACTCTCCCCGATTACGAATTACGAATTACGAATTACGAATTATTTAATTGCTTCTTCCCGTAGTAGATAGCCCTTCTACGATCAGAGACGGAGTATAACAAGAACCATTCCAATCAACATCGTTGCCTAGTGTAACCAATTGCTTCAGGGCTGTGTAAACATTACCTGCAACCATCGTATCCTTAACACGCCCAATTACTTGACCATTTTGGACGCGGTAGCCTAAATCGACGTTGATCGAAAAATCTCCAGAAATACTGCCGCCACCACCCAACATTTGATCGACAATCAAGCCATCATCTAGTTGTTGAATCAAATCTGGTAACGATGCCGATCCGGGCTGGATGAGAAAATTAAATAAACCAGGGGTAGGATAGCTACCTAAACCAGGGCGAAAACCATTTCCAGTGGTATTAGTACCCAGTTGGGAGCCAGTGGTGCGATCGCTATAGAAATGCTGTAAAGTCCCGTTTTGGATAAATACTAGAGATTGAGCCGGAGTGCCTTCATCATCAAAAGGGCAACTGTAAGGGCCAGCTTCAGGATCTTGGTAGATGGTGAGACTAGGTGCAACTACTTCCTTACCCAAACGTTCTGCCCAAGGTGAAGCTGCTTCTAAAACTCGCTTGCCATTCAAAGCGGCTTGTACAGTACCCCAAAGCATATCGGCGGCTTTAGAAGTGAATAAAATCGGGACACGACCAATAGGAGGTGAAATATTTTCACTCGACCAAATTAACCGTTGTAAAATTTGGTTAGCTAATCTCTCTGAGTCGAGTTCCCCCCGATTGGTTTGACCATCAGCAACACTTAAAAAATCATCACCACGCACCCATTCTGCTGATATATAGCAGCTGAGGGTAGTGTCTGTATAGTGACAATCTAAACCTTTGGTGTTGACTAGTCTGGTGGTTTCAATATCACATTCCCAGTCACCATTACATACAACATCGGGATAGGCATCACGAATGAGTGCGATCGCTTCTTTGCCCCAGTCCACCAAAACCTCTATCGGGAAACTTTCTCCTAAATCGGGGTAGGAAGGCTGAAAGTTAGAGCCTAATTCTACAGTTTCCGGTTGATTTAGTTGACTCAAAGCCAGAGCTTTTTCTACCATTACTTCGGCTAAGACAGAACCGTAAGCTACCGTCAGTCCCGGACGCCCGTTTCGCCAAAGCCGTAGTGCTGTGCCTTCAGATTGGTTAGTTTCTAGCTGTTTGAGTCGGTTTGCCTCAAAAAACACGGGACGAGAAAGCGATCGCGACTGATACACTTCAGCAGTTTCTGCTCCAGATTTTATAGCTAGTTCCAGCAACTGTTCGGCTAGTGTATCTTGTGACAAATTTTCAGAACCCATGACCCTTAGTGAATTGTGGATTTTGAACCGCATATCAACGCTATCTTTTGAGAAGTGCGATGTCTACGACGAGCTACGCCTACGCACTTTCCAATGATGAACGCAGATAACTATCCAAAAATCATCAATGTTTCTTTACAGTTACGATTTGAAACCGCAGATCGACACTGATGGACGCAGTTAATTATCCCAAATCATTGTCATGTCTCAACGGATATTGTCATTTGTAATTGGGGATTGGGGATCGGGCATTGGGCATTGGGCATGGTTATTCTCCTTATCTCCCCAGTTCCCAATCCCTAGTCCCCAGTCCCCAATCCCCATTACCCCTTATCACCAGAGGGGGCCCCACCATCCCCAGTCCCCAGTCCCCAGTCCCCAATCCCCAGCCCATTTTCACAAATTAACCTCTTGCAACAGCCAAAAACCAGCAAAAGATTCTGCTTTGGGATCGGACTGTACCCCGATAAAATGTACTCCATTCGCTTTTTGCTTGGCTGCTTCAAAAGCTTTGGCTTCTGCTAAGATTTGAGGTTTTTTGATATTTGCCACAATCCAGCTTTCAGTTACACCAGTTTCTAAAAGCAATCTCGCCTCTTGGCTAGCGTCAAATTTTAAAAAAGCTAACTCCAAACCAGACATCCAGCCAGCCAAGGGTAGCGCTCTCGATGAGAAAATCAAAATACCAGGAATACGGGCTTCGGGTGAAACTTTCGCCAACTCTAAAGGGAAAGCTTCACCAAAACCAATTTCCCACTCTGGCATATCAGCAAAATCCGCAGCATCTAAGGTAACAAATACCCACTGCTGTCCTTCCAAAGCATCTGGTAAACGTTGTGGCAAAGGTTTTTCTAAGCGGACTGAGGGATTAGTCCCCCCTTGATACCCTGTCTCTTGAGGATACACTTCTTCCATCCGCTGTTCTAACCATTGATTGAGAACCAAAGTCCGGCGGCTAGGCTGGGCGGGAATACCCAAATCTTGGCAAGCTTTAGTAATCATATTGTTCATTTGGCGGCGGAAAAAGCGGATTTTAATTGGTGCTTTTCCAGCTTGGTTAATAGCCTCCTGCAATGCTGTCCGCAACCAGACCGAATTTACCTGGGTACTGGGACAATATTGAGCATAGCGAAACAAAGAGTCTACTTTTGCGCCGATATCCAAGGGGCTTTCGCAGACTAAGACTTCCCAAACTTTTTTTTGATTAGCGTCCAAAATCGGACGAGAGTAAAAATCGATTTCCCAAATACTGCCCATGTTTTGCGGTAAAAATCTGGCTGTTATGTTTTCCTGATATCTCGATCATACGAGTGTTGGGGCAGCAGGGGAATAAGGGAGTGGGGAGTGGGGAGTTGGGGCAAGGGGGATGAACGAGTCTTTGAGGTGGATAATATAAATACTAGGCATGTCAGACTTAGAGGTTTTATGTCCCTGACGCTTTAAAACTTGGAAAAAATGCAACAACAGTACAGTACCCCAGCGATCGCATGAAACTATTCAATGGCAATTAAGATAATCTTAAAAGACCCTACAGAGGTAGATGAATGCAACTAGAAGATTATTTTGAGTTTTTAGACCCAGATGACATCCGTATCAAAGGCCATCGCATTGGTATTGATAATGTGATTCAATATTACTTGCAAGGATATTCACCAGAGGAAATTATAGACGAATTACCTTCCCTGAATTTGGAGAAAATTTACGCTACGCTTACCTACTATCTGCATAATCGTGTTGAAATAGATGCTTATATGTTGCGGCTAGCAAAGTGGCGAGAACAGCGCTATCAAGAATCATTAGCTAATCCTTCACCTTTGATGCAACGTTTAAGAGTATTAAAGGCGCAACGTGAGCAGGAGTTGCTAAACTCTTGGTGAAGGTACGTTTTCTCATTGATGAAAATTTGTCGCCCAAACTGAAGATAGCTGTTTTGCGCTTCAATCCAGCAATAGATATTCTGCGCGTAGGCGATGCCGAAGCACCACCATTAGGTACGCTTGACCCAGATATCCTGCGCTACCTGGAATTATCCCAACGAATATTGGTTACAGACAACCGCAAAAGTATGCCTCAACATCTGGAAGAACACTGGGGAGATGGAGGACATATTTGAGGACTAGTTTGGTTGCGTTCCAGTGGGAACCTGAGTATTTAGGCAGAAACAATTTATTTGATTTGGGAAACGACTGAGGCACAAGAGTGGATTGATAGATTGGATTGGATTCCACTTTAAAAAAAATTTAGCGTTGTTAAATTGAAAGTATCCCCTCATTTTCCACGGTCGATCCAAACACCTCTGAGTCCAGCTGCTTTAGCTGCATGATAATCTTCTACAATGCTATCGCCGATATGCCACGCCGCCTCTGGGGAACATTTATGTTTGTCTAAGGCAATGGCAAAAATTTGCGGGTCGGGTTTAGCTGCACGTACCTGCGTAGAAATGGTGACGGAGGTAAAAAACTCTCTCAATCCCAAACTTTGCAATACTGAGTAAATCCGAGAATCAAAATTGGACAGCACCCCCAGGCTAACTCCCAACCGCCGCCAGTTGATTAAAGCTGGTAAAACATCAGGATAGACAAACCACGGTTCGCCAGTGCCAAAGTGGATGTAAAGTTCGCTAAAAAAAGCCGAAAAGTCAGAAAATTCCTTGAGAACACCTGCCCTTTCAAAAGTGTTCAGAGCAATTATCCGCCACCAATCAAACTCGCGCTGGGGAATATCTTGCAGTTCTGCATCTGGAAATATCGGTGGCGGCGCTGTTTTAAAGCTTTGGATGAAAGCTGTATTCAATGTTTCGGCTGAAACTGTAACGCCAAATTCCTGGGCTATCTGACTATAAACTTCGCCCACACCACCTTTGACATCGAAAAGTGTACCCACAGCATCTAAAAAAATAACTTTCGGTTGTTCCATTAAAGTTTGAAAATTTTGAATGTTGAATTTTAGATTTTGGCTTATTAAGAGCTTCTGTGGGTAGAGTTTAGCATTTGCTAAGTAGATTGGCGGAAATTAAACAAATCATCGTAAATGTATTGGTTTTTTTACCAATGCTCAATTCGCAATTCCCAACCTTGAAAGTTACCTTGAAAGTGTTTCTATAATCGGACGGAATAGCCAATTAAAACCAACTTTCAGCTGATGGTCTAAAGTTGGCAATCTATATAAATAAGCAGCACGGCGAGCGACGTATGCCAAGGGCCCATCTAGTTTAATTCCCAAACCAGTGAGAGTAGCGTTGTCTATTCCTAGTGCCATCATTTCTCCTAACTGTTGGTAGTGGAAGGGAAGGAGGGGGCGATTAGTCAGAGTTGCCCAGATATTCCAAGCAGTATAATCAGCTTGTTGAAAAGCCGCTTGTGCCGTAGCGGGGACTTGCTGTCCTTCAGCATCATGACAATCTGCTAAATCTCCCAAGGCAAAGATTTCTGGACGATCGAGGACTTGCAGATTGGATGTAGTGATGATTTGACCGCGCTGATTTTGCTTGAGAGGAAGAGATTTGACTACGGGCGCAACTCTAGTTCCTACAGTCCAAATTACCAAATCCACGGGAATCGTGTCTAACTGGTTTTTGTACTCTAGGGAAATGCTATTTTGCTCGATTGATTCGACTTTGGTTTCTAAGTCAATAAATACACCACGGGCATCTATTGCTTTCTTTGCTGCTTCCCGATTGAACTCTGGGGAAGTTCGCAAAATTTGGTCGGCGATTTCAACGATCCGAAAGCGTCCTCTTTCGCCTAGTCTGTCAGCTAACTTACAAGCTAACTCTACACCACTGTAGCCAGCCCCAACGATCGCTACCCGAATTTTATCAGCATCCGATTCTTCTAAAAATCGCAGGCGTTCTTCTAAACGATAAGCATCAGAGATGGTGCGGAATGTGTAGGCGTAGGCTGCCGCACCAGGGACTAAATCTAGCGGTGTTTCACCTCCTAGCGCCAGCACTAATCGGTCATAAGGAATTTCCGGGCCTTCTTGGATATTTACCCGTTGCTGGTCGATGTCAATTCCAGACACAACGCCTTGATAAAAACGCACCCCTGTGCCTTGTAAAAGTTCTTCAAAGGGTGGGGCAATTTCCCAGGTTTGCAGTTCGCCAGTCAGTAATTCGTAAAGTAAAGGAGAGAATAGGAAGCGATCGCTTTGATCTATTAGAACAATTTCGGGTTTTTGCGTAGATTCCCAAGGTAATTGGCTTAACCGCAAGGCTGTGTAGAGACCACCAAAGCCTCCACCAAGGATACAAATTCTAGAAGTTTGTTCAGTCATCTATTCTATGTTATGGAAGAATCAATATTAATTAGGCAACTAACTTCAGGGTAACTGAAAGTTTAGGTTTCAAAACCCTCCATTTGTATGAATGGTTTTAACATCGGTAACTCAACACTGCTTCGGTGAGACAAAAGGTGGATGAACGAGTCTTCGATCTGGATTCATCCAATTCAAAGGTGGATGAACGAGTCTTTGATGTGGATTCATCCAGTTCAAAGGTGGATGAACGAGATTCTAATACCAATTTGAAAAAAGAATGCGACAGATACATACGGACATACCTTTGTTCTGTCTGGCTTTCTTAATGCATGAATTTTGAATTTTGAATTGATATAACTCTCCTTCATCCCCAATCCCCAATCCCTAATTCTCACTCACTGAGACAACCGCCAAATCTTAATAGTGTTATCTTCACTACCGCTAACAAGGGTTTTGCCATCGGGAGTGAAGGTAACAGATGTGACGGTGTTGGTGTGCCCTGCTAATGTGAGAATTTCTTCTCCTGTAGCTGTATTCCACAGTTTGATAGTGCGATCGCGGCTAGCACTAGCAACAATTTTACCATCGGGACTGAAGGCTACGGATGTGACAGTATTGCTATGTCCGGCTAAGGTGCGAAGTTCTCTTCCCGTAGCTAAATTCCAAAGTTTAATGGTGCGATCGCGGCTAGCACTGGCTAAAGTTTTACCATTTGGGCTAATAGCCACAGTTGTCACTGTTTGAGAATTTCCTTCTAGTGTGCGGATTGGGTATCCCTTTGCTAGATTCCAGATTTTGATCGTCTTGTCAAAACTGCCACTGGCCAGAATCACACCATTAGGACTAATAGCCACTGACCGCACCCAAAATGTATGCCCTGCTAGTGTCCGAATTTGCTCTCCTGTTGCCAAATCCCAGATTTTAATCGTATTGTCATCACTAGCACTAACTAAAGTCTCGCTATCAGCACTGATGGCTAGGGCATGAACTGAGTCAGAATGCCCTATAAGAGTGCGAATTTGTTTTCGCGTTGCCAAATTCCAGATTTTAATCGTGTTGTCATCACTAGCACTAACTAGAAGTTTGCCATCTGGACTAATTACGACGACATTCACCTGCTGAAAATGCCCTTTGAGTGAAGCGATTAGTTTTCCGGTTGCAAGATTCCAAAGTTTGATAGTGCCATCGTCGCCACTGCTGGCTATGGTTTTACCATCAGGACTGATGGCGACAGATAAAACTGAGTTTTCGTGTCCTTGGAGGGTGTTAGCTAAGGAAACTTTACCCAAGCTAATCTGACTCAAAATCGCATCATTTTTACTAGGACTATTTTGTTGCATCAACCTAGAGACCAAACTGGTTTGAATCTGGCGAAAATTTTTATACCAAGATTCGCTGAATCCAAACAACAGAATGAAAGCACTTACCAAAATTAAAATTCTCAGTAAGGGATAGCTTTTTGGTAAAGCTGGTGCTTTAGTTGGTGGTAATTTCCCAGATGACTTACCCGCAGGTGGCAGTGCGAGGAGTTGTTTTGGAGTCAAATCTCTCAGGACTTCTTCGGCTGACTGGTAACGTTCCTGGATATCTTTTTTCAAAAGCTTGTCGATGACAAAATCCAACTCAGGATTTAACGGACTTCGCAAATATTCCCGCCAATTACTTACCCAAGCGTACCCAGATTCCATCCACAACTGAAATGGGGAATTTCCCGTTAGCAGATGAAAGCAGGTAGCCCCCACACCGAACAAGTCGCTGGCGGGGAAAGCTTTCCCATCTCTAATTTGTTCTAGGGGAGAATAACCATGCGAACCAATGGATGTGCCAGATTTCTGCTGAACTTTGGCGGTAAATTGCTTTGAGGAGCCAAAATCAATCAAACTTAATCGCCCATCATTTTTATTGCGGATAATATTTTCTGGCTTGATGTCTCGGTGAATAATTTTGCGATCGTGGATAAATTTTAGGATGGGTAGTAAATCTAACAAAATAGATTGAATGTCTCTAGCGTTATAAGCCTTGCGCTGTTGCAACTCCTTTAACAAATTATCTCCATTAATAAACTGCTGCACCAAATATAGGCAGCCGTCTTGCTCAAAATAAGCTATCAAAGTCGGAATTTGAGGATGTTCCCCAAGGTCTTGTAGTCGCTGCGCTTCTTCGGCGAACAACTCCATCGCCTTTTTTTGCGACCAAGTTCCTTGGAATTTTGGAGCTAATTGCTTGATAACACAGCGTTCATTGAGTTTATCTACGTCTTCTGATAGATAGGTTCTGCCAAATCCCCCCTCATCTGAAAGGACTCGGATCACACGAAAGCGATTTCTTAAAAGTGACACCAGCGGGGTGCTACAACTTTGGCAAAACTTCTTTCCATTGGGATTCAGGGGATTTGAGCAATCGGGATTTAAGCAGCAGATCATGATCTGACAGGCGCGACTGCATGACAACTTAGGCTAAGTTTGTCCCGAACTTTCCCTTAAAATAATTGACTCTCGCTTACTTGTGGTAGATAAACCCTGTTCTGGGGATTGGGGAATTACTTATATAGTTAGCTTTTGTAAATAGTAGTCAGTCTTCCTCATCTGTGGAAAACTACGAGAGCCATAAGATTAATTATTCTATCGATTATATAATAATCTAAATAAAAATATTTTTTTGAACTTTTAAACCTAGTAATTTTGCTTGTATCTTGGCAAGCGACAACTGACTAAGTATTGAATACAAACCCTGATTAATGAATCATTACTGATTATCAAATATAGTTAAAATGCTTACTAAATTTGTTTTAGCTATTTTCAATTGCCCATAATTAATTATTCATTTGATACTTCAGCTAAAAAGGCTGCAACTTACAGCAAATTTCAAGTCGATGCGATACACAAGCTAAGTCTGTTACCCAGGTATAAAGCATGTTTTACTCCTGAATTATGAATTCTGCTGTATGTTATCTTGTTTCCTTGAATCTTGCTCTCCATTTCCGAATGGCATTAGCAGTTCTAGCTACAGGTGGCATGTATACATCATAATTTTCGTGTTGTATAATTTCATGCTGTGTAATTTTGGTTTGTGTAATTTCGTGTTGTGTAATTTCGTGTTGTGTAATACTTTTATTATTTAATTTTTGGGTAGTTAAACAGTTAGCCAAAGTAGGCAAATAACTTTCACTACTTAAAGCTTTCATCACTTCATCGGCAGTCTTAAACCGCTCCTCTAAAGTAATTTTCACCATTTTTCCTAAAATCTGGGCGAAACTGTTGCTGATATTTACCTGTTTTTGCCAAGATATTTCACCAGTTTTTGGGTCGTAGTCCAATTCTAAAGGACTTTTAGCAGTCAACATAAAAATGCAGGTTACACCCAGTGCATAAATATCACTGGCATAAACTGGACGTAAAGAAAACTGTTCTGGTGGTGCAAATCCCTTAGTACCGATAAAGTTGGTTTTTACAGCTTGATTGATTGAGTTTTCACAAGCATCAACTAATTTCTCTTTCACCGCACCAAAATCAATCAGCACTATGCGCCCATCATATTCACACCGCAATAAATTCTGAGGCTTAATATCCCGATGAATCACATGATGTTTATGAAGATACTGTAAGACAGGTAATAATTCCTGTAAGAACTGCTTAACTGAGGATTCACTTTTGGGCCCAGTTTGCCGCACTTCTCGCGCCAAAGTCAAACCTGGCACATATTCTTGAATTAAAAAAAACTCCCCATTTGCCTGAAAGTAGTCTAATAACATGGGAATTTGCGAATGACTACCGAGTTGTCCCAAAATTCTTGCTTCTTTTTCAAAGCGCATACATGCCCTTTGCCAACTTTGGGGACTAGTCACTTTTGGACAAAGCTGTTTAATAACACACAGTGGCTTTCCAGGTAATACGGCATTTTTGGCTAAAAATGTTACGCCAAAACCACCTCTACCTAAAATTTGCAGTATTTCATAGCGATCGCGAAATAGCCGTTTGGAACCACACATCTGACTCAACTGAGTTGGTTGTGAAATGCTCTCTTGATAATTCGTTGTTTTTTGAGGAAAACGATTCATTAGTATAAAGTATCTGCTTTTAAATGTTTCTAATTTTATGACAATTCTTTATTGGCAACAGTAAGATTACTGAATCTTTGTCAAATCCTCATTACTCTTCAAAAAGTAAAAATAAATTTTTGTAGAACTAGTCCTTTCACGGATGTGTGACGAGCTAATTTGTAGTTTTGTAAAGGTGAAAGTCTGTTGCGTGGTATTTATAAAAATTTTGTATGAAGATACACATAATAAAACCCCTCTATTTTAACAAAAGGGGGACGGCGTAGCCGGGGATAAAAATATGTAGTTTTACACTTAGTACATTTCTATAAATGTAAGGACTTGCATTCTTACGTTCGCAAAGATGGGATGTTTTTTTGACTATACAGCAGCTTTCAAATTACTTAGGTACACAACGATTCGTCTGTTACCCAGGTATAAAGCGTATTTTACTTTTGAATTCTGCTGTAAGTCCCTAAGCTGGTGGAGTTTGTGAAGAGAAAATATCTGTGATATTCTCCTCAACCAGCAAATCGGGTGTTTGCATAATAAATGGGAGTTCGGCTCCCACAAGACCTCTTTGGATGCGTTCTAAAGTCTCACTAAAAACGATAAACAGAGGATATACAGTATTAGCTCCCTCACTCAAAATATGACTGTGACGGAGAGGCATCAACCACTCATAATCATTGTCTAGATAAACTTGAGTTTGTCGCCAACGTCCTAACAAATCAGAAAAGTCTTCGTCAGCGCGATGAATAAAGACTAAAATTTCTGCACCAGTTTTGATTTTCCACTCTGGATCGCACATCAAAATTGCCACATCACAGGGTAAGCAAATCGTTTTTAAGGCTGTTGTAGCAGGATTGCGAAGCCGAACAATTGGCAAGGGTATAGTAATGACACTTTCATCTGGACGGCGCAGACTGGGAATCATCTCCAAGTAGGGCCGATATTGCTTTAATAAGGCGATCGCAGCTAGATGATTACTGTACTCTGCCAAACTCGCTTCGTACTGAGATTTTTGTACAGTCATAGTTTATTAAATAATGAGGAGTGAGGAGTGAGGAGTTAGGAGTTAAGAATAAAATTAATTAGTGATAAGCTAAAAGTTAGGAATAAAAAATTTTAATTCCTAACTCATAACTTCTAACTCTTAACTATTAATCCTTTATCCCAGCTTTTCAAATACTGCAAACATAGGCAGATACATCGCTAGCAAAATGGTTCCAACCATTCCCCCTAGAACTACAATCATCACCGGTTCCAAAATACTGGTCATTGCTTTTACTGCTTGCTCGACTTCATCTTCATAGAAATCGGCAACTTTCATCAACATTCCATCTAATTCTCCAGTTTCTTCTCCGATACTAATCATCTGAATTGCCATAGCCGGAAAAACGGCATCTTTTTGTAAAGCAATGCTAATCATGCCTCCTTGTTGAATCTCCATCCGGGCAGCGTCTATGGCATTAGCAATCACTTGGTTTCCTGATGTGTCTCGGACAATTTCTAAGCAAGTTAAAATTGGTACACCTGAACGAGTCAAAGAACCAAAAGTCCGGCTAAAGCGGGCAACTGAAGATTTTTGAATTAAATCACCAAACAATGGCATCTTCAAGGAAAAACGATCGATTGTGATGCGACCAACAGGAGTTTTAGAGTATTGTGTAAAGGCAAATTTAAGTCCGATAAGAGCAGCAAGAAGAACTAAAGCACCCGGACTTCTCAGAAATTTACTCGCATCCATCAAGAATTGCGTTAGAGGTGGTAATGTGATTCCAAGTTGTACAAAAATTGTGGCGAAAATTGGAATAAGAAAAATAGTCATACCAAGAAAGATAGCAACTGCGATAAAACCCACAACCGTTGGATAAGACAGTGCTGATTTAATTTGGTTTTGTAATCGGGCAACATCTTCTAACAACTTGGCTAAACGATTTAATACTTCGTCTAGTACACCGCCAACTTCGCCAGCTTGAATCATACTCACGTATAATCCATCAAAACAGTCAGGATGCTTCCGCATTGCCTCTGAAAGATTCATTCCGCTTTGAACATCGGTGCTAATGTCTACAAGGGCTTGTTTCAATTTAGTATTACTACACTGTTCGGAAAGTACCCCCAAACTTCTAACGATCGCAACTCCCGCATTCATCAAAACGGCAAATTGACGCGAAAAAACGGCTTTGTCTTTCACAGAAACCTTAACTAAGGAATTCTGGAAATTTTTCAAGGCAACATCTGGCTGAAATCCTTGAGATTGCTTGAGTTCTTGGATTACAAAACCTTGATCTCTAAGATTAGTACGAGCTTGTACCAAGGATTCAGCAACAATTTTTTCTGTTCGAGATTTCCCTTGCGAATCCCGAACACGGGCAACGAAGTTTGGCATAAAATAAATTCAAAATAGTTGTTATTAATTGGGCATGAGATAATTTTATTTTTGATTTTGGATTGAGGATTTTGGATTAAATTTCAATCTAAAATCCAAAATCTAAAATCTAAAATTATTACTCCCCAGTTCCTTTAATGTGCTTTGGCTGCCGCACCAGGTTTCGCACCTGCTGCCTGCGGTGGTACAGAAGTACCGATGAGACGTTGAATTTCATCTGGCTTAGAAGTCTTAGACATCGCCGCTTCAAAAGAAATCGTTCCGGCTTTGTAAAAATCGGCTAAAACCTTCTCTAGAGTTTGCATTCCCAATTTGCCGCCAGTTTGAATTGCTGAGTAAATTTGAGATGTTTTGCCTTCTCGAATCAAGTTGGAAATAGCAGGAGTGACAATCAGAATTTCTTGAGCCATTACCCGACCATACTCACCAGGTTTAGGGCTTTTCTTGGACACTAAGGTTTGGCTAAATACCGCCACTAACGAGTTAGACAGTTGCACCCGCACCTGGGTTTGTCTTTCATGGGGGAAAACGTCAATAATCCGATCAACCGTTTGTGCAGCGGAACTAGTGTGTAGTGTACCAAATACCAAGTGTCCTGTTTCTGCTGCGGAAATCGCCAAAGAAATTGTTTCTAAATCGCGCATTTCCCCTACCAGAACAATGTCTGGATCTTCCCGCAAAGCTGCTTTCAAAGCATTAGCAAAGCTTTTAGTATCTTCACCTAATTGCCGTTGGTGAACCAAACTTTTAATTGGTTCGTAGACAAATTCAATTGGATCTTCTACCGTCAAAATATGCTCTGCCTTGGTGCGGTTAATCAAGTCAATCATTGCCGCTAGGGTTGTTGTCTTGCCTGAACCTGTAGGGCCTGTCACTAGAATTAGTCCTCTGGGCTTATCTGTCATTTCCCGCACGATATCTGGCAAACCTAACTTTTCAAAGTTAGGAATCTTAGAACTTAATGCTCGTAAGCAAGCAGCATAAGAACCACGTTCTTTATAAACATTGACTCGAAAGCGAGCTAAACCTTTTACACCATAAGAACAATCCAACTCCCAGTTCTGCTCTAAGGTTTTACGCTGGGTGTTGTTGAGCATACTAAAAATTAGCCTTTGACATTGATCTGCTGTTAATACATGCTCACCTATGGGCGTAAGTTTGCCACTGATGCGGAAGTAAGGAGGCAAACCTGCGGATAAGTGCATATCCGAGCCACCCAATTCAATCAACTGCTCCATCAAATCTTCAATCATCATTTCCATAGTTCTGCTTCCTTTTAATGTTTTTTATTTGTCATTTGTCTTTTGTCCGTTGTCATTTGTCCTTTGTCCTTTGTTATTTGTCAGTTGTTTAAAGTTATTAAGCATTCACCAATGACCAATGACTAATGACTAATGACCAATGACCAATGACTAATGACTAATGACTATTCTTAAAACCGAGCCGTCATACAGTAAGGACAATCCAGCCATTCTTGTTTCAATGTGGCATCACAACTTCGGCAGGTAAGACCTGTCTTACGTTTGGCTTTTAACTCTGCTTCCAAGCCAGTATCAGTAAACGTCACTCGTTCTACTTCTTCTAGAGTGGTGGAACCTTCACGCACTAAGTCCAAACTGTAAGCCAGCAAGGTTTTCATGCCCTCTTCTATTGCCACTTCCTTGATGCGTTCGGTGGGTGCATCTTCGTTGATCAGAGTTTGCAGGTTTTCGGTGACTCGCATGACTTCATAAACACCACAACGCCCTTTGTAGCCGACACCATTACATTTTGGGCAAAGGTGATTTTTGGCTTTGGCATCTGCGATCGCATCTAATGTCAAGGTGTTAGCTTTATAGAAAGTGACTCCGACATCTGAGGAAGCTGATAGACCATAACGAGCTAGTTCCTCGGTTGTGGGAGTGTAGGGGACACGACATTCAGAACATACACGCCGCACCAAACGTTGAGCTAAAACGCCAATTAGGGAACTAGAAACCATGAAAGGCTCAATCCCCATTTCTCCCAAACGAGCGATCGCTCCTGGGGCATCATTGGTATGTAAGGTAGTTAATACTAAGTGACCTGTCAAGGCAGCTTCAATCGCTGTTTTTGCCGTTTCTTTATCCCGCGTTTCACCCACCAGTAGCACATCTGGATCTTGTCGCAAGAAAGCCCGCAACGCGGTAGCAAAATCTAGCCCTTTTTCCCGAATTACCTGTACTTGAGTAATCCCTGGAAGACTGTACTCAATGGGGTCTTCTACAGTACTGATATTAATTCCGGGATCGTTCTTTTCTGAAAGTGCAGAATACAGCGAAGTTGTTTTTCCCGAACCAGTTGGCCCAGTTACCAAAATTAACCCAAACGGACGGCTAACCATATCCTTGACAATATTCAAAGTCTCTGGATCGGTAATTAACTTATCTAATCCCAGTTGGGTGGAGGAGTTATCCAAAATCCGCAGTACCACCTTTTCCCCGTAGCGACTGGGTAAGGTATTCACCCGGAAGTCCACCTTACGTCCCTCAAACAGCCGTCGGATGCGTCCATCTTGAGGTAGACGGCGTTCAGCAATGTCTAGATTGGAGATGATTTTAAATCGGGCTGTCACCGCCGGGATGATTTTTTTCGGCATTGAGGGGAAAGCTTCACGCAGTACACCATCTTTCCGAAAGCGGATGCGTAGGTTTTCTTCTTGCGGTTCGATATGAATGTCAGAAACGCCCTCATGTAAGGCTTTAGCTAGGATTCTATTAACTAGGTTGATAACTGGGGCATCCTCTGCACCCTTCATCGCTGCTCCTAGATCGGCCTCCATTTCTTCAGGAGCATCCGAAATATCAAGATTTCCGAGATTTTCTAAATCTTGACTAATATCTGTAGAGTTTTCTCGTTCCAGGTGCTTCTGCTTAACAGCCATTTCATCCAAATATTGGTTGATTAGCTGTTGGTAATCTTCCTGGGTAATCACCATGCGCTGTAAAGCCAAGCCTTGGGGGCGCAAGATGCGGTTCAGGTCATCAGAAGCCTCTAGATTATCTGGAGCAACCATCGCCACTAAAACTGAGGGCGGGGTTTGGTCTTCGTGTTTTGACAGTGGTACTAAGCGATGGCGACGGCAGATATCCACTGGGATGAGGGTTTCAATCAGGTTCCCCATCATCGTGTTGCCAACGGAATTGACTTCTGGATCGAGGAATTCAACTCCGTATAATATTTTCAGTTCAAATAGCTGCTGTTTTTTGTATTGCCTGAGCAACTCAGGCGATAGTTGTTGCCCAGTGATTGACTCTAATACTTCTGTTAAGGGTCTGCCAGATTTGCGGCTTTCAATTAATGCCTGCCTCATCTGTTCGGTATTGACATAGCCAGATTGCACTAGCTTATTGCCGAAGGGCGAAAACTCTGTTCTGGTAGTTAGAGCGGTACTGCGCCGTTGTGGTGACGAGTAAGTCATAGATGAGCGAATGAGTAGGGGGAACCTCTGCTTAAAGTATTCCCTTAGTGTGAGATAGAATTCTCATTTCCCAAAAAAGTCCTGAGTCACGTCGCTTTGCTTTGAATTCAAAATTCAAAATTAAATATATTTTCAAATAACATAAGGGGCAAGTCGCATTCAGCGCTACTATTGCAAACTACTCGTTCGGGTTCCCGCCTTAATAGCGTCTGGGCTAACGTGTTCACCATTTGTCACAATAAGAGGACGGTTACATCACTTCCAGGAAATTGTTGGCAATAAAATCAGCCTCAGTGGCATGTCGTGGATGACGACGGTTGCAAGCTGTGGAGATACACTGCCATAAATAGGATCTGGAATGAATAGACAATGATCGATGAAAATAAACAGATAAACAATACAAGCCAGCAATTGGGTGAACCAACAGAGGTAAAGCAAGCAATGAAGAGTGACTTCCCAGCCCAAGTTAATTTCAATGAATCTGGCAGCGAGGTGACAGAGCAAGTGGCGGGCCAAACAAATGTATCGGGGGATACTGCTACCGTCAATTCAGAAAATAGCGTCGCTGCAACTGAGAAAACTGGAGTGGAAACAGCAGCTTTGGCAGAACTGACTCAACAAATCGAGTCCGTCAAAACGCAACTGGAAGAGCGTAGTACTCAATATATGCGGATCGCCGCTGATTTTGAGAATTACCGGAAACGCACTAGCAAAGAAAAAGAAGACCTAGAGTTGCAGGTGAAGCGGAATACGATTTTGGAATTGCTACCAATAGTCGATAATTTTGAGCGGGCGCGATCGCACCTCAAACCGCAATCTGAGGGCGAAATGACCATGCACAAAAGTTACCAAGGTGTTTACAAACAACTAGTAGATAGCTTGAAGCGCTTGGGTGTATCGCCAATGCGTCCCGAAGGTCAAGAATTCGATCCTAACCTGCACGAAGCAGTAATGCGGGAACCTACGGATGAACATCCTGAAGGAACAGTGTTAGAAGAGTTAGTGCGCGGATATTACTTGGGCGATCGCGTGCTACGCCATGCAATGGTCAAAGTAGCTGCTCCCAAGGAAGATACACCTTTTGCACCAGAAGATCAGTCGAGTTCAGCCAGCAGTTAAGCTGTAGTCGCTCGTCTCGCTGACCTCAAGTGCCTGGGTTATAGCAAGGACGAGCATCGCGTACCAAAACAAAAACAAGGCTTTGGATAACTCTCTGTGTTTCAACTTCTTTCTTGCTAGCAGCAACAGGGGTTCCACAGATGTTATCCGCTAGCCTTTGTTCTTAGCAAAAAAGTTAGTCCGCGACATATTACAGCAGAAATATTCAGTAAAAATACTGGTAAATATGGGAAAAGTTATTGGGATCGACTTAGGCACTACTAACAGTTGCGTCGCAGTTTTGGAGGGTGGTCAACCACTTGTGATCTCCAATTCTGAAGGTGGACGAACGACTCCAAGTATTGTGGGATTTGGGAAGAGTGGCGATCGTTTGGTTGGTCAATTGGCAAAGCGCCAAGCCGTAACCAATGCTGAAAACACAATTTACAGTATTAAACGATTTATCGGGCGGCGTTGGGAAGATACTGAAGTAGAACGCGATCGCGTCCCCTACAACTGCATCAAAGGTCGAGATGAGACCGTTGATGTCCAAATTCGCTCAAAAAACTATACGCCCCAAGAATTATCCGCGATGATCTTGCAAAAGCTGAAGCAGGATGCAGAAAACTTTTTGGGTGAGGAAGTCACTCAAGCAGTGATCACCGTACCAGCATATTTCACAGATGCCCAAAGACAAGCAACTAAAGATGCTGGCACAATTGCTGGACTAGAAGTTCTGCGAATCATTAATGAACCAACAGCTGCGGCTTTAGCTTTCGGATTGGAAAAGCAAGACCAAGAGCAGCTAATTTTAGTATTTGACTTGGGAGGCGGTACTTTTGACGTATCGATCCTGCAACTTGGGGATGGCGTTTTTGAAGTAAAGGCGACTTGTGGTAACAACCACTTGGGTGGAGACGACTTTGATAATGCGATCGTCCTTTGGATGATGGAACGTTTCCAAGAACAAGAGAAAATCGACCTTTCCAAAGACAAAATGGCACTGCAACGCCTGCGGGAAGCTGCGGAAAAGGCAAAAATTGAACTCTCCAGCATGGTGAATACCTCCATCAACTTGCCCTTTATCACAGCGGATGACACTGGGCCAAAGCATCTGGAGATGGAACTCAGTCGCTCGAAATTTGAAGAACTCGCCGCGAAATTAATTGAAGCGACCATCGAACCACTGATCCAATCGCTTAAAGATGCGGATCTCAAACCAGAAGCCATAGATCGGATTATTTTGGTAGGTGGTTCTACCCGTATTCCGGCAGTCCAAAACGCGCTAATTAAGTTTTTTAACGGCAAAGCTCCCGATCGCTCCATCAACCCTGACGAAGCCGTAGCATTGGGAGCAGCTATTCAAGCAGGTGTGTTGGGTGGCGAAGTCGATAATCTCTTACTACTGGATGTCACCCCTCTGTCCTTGGGAATTGAAACTTTAGGTGAAGTGTTCACCAAAATCATTGAACGCAACACTACAATTCCTACAAGTCGGTCACAAGTTTTTTCCACCGCCGTTGATGGGCAAACCTCAGTGGAAATTCACATCCTCCAAGGTGAACGAGCGATGTCACGAGATAACAAGAGTCTCGGCAAGTTTTTGCTAGCAGGAATTCCCCCATCGCCCCGTGGTGTACCGCAAATTGAAGTATCCTTTGAAATCGATGTCAACGGCATCCTCAAGGTTTCTGCTCAAGATAAAGGTACAGGTAGAGAACAGAGTATCAGGATTACCAATACAGGTGGTTTGAGTAGCAACGAAGTCGAACGGATGCGCCAAGAGGCCGAACTGTTTTCCGAAGAAGATAGAAGACGTAAAGAACTGGTTGAACTCAAAAACCAAGCAGATAATTTGTTGTTCAGTTATGAATCTACGATCAAGGATAATAGCAACTTTATCGGCGACCAGATGAAAACCTTGGCTAGTGAAAAAGTTGAACAACTCCAAGCGGCAATGATTGACTCCAGCATTTCCACAGTGGAATTTAAGCAGCGCTTAGACGACTTTCAACAAACCTTGTTTGCAATTGGTGCTGATGTTTACAATCGAGCTAACAGCCAAACCGATCAGATTGAGGAGAGTTCATCTGGTCACTTTCCCTCAGAAGTAGACTCACCAATGAATGGCACCCTAATACCACAATTCAACTTTGATTTTGACGAAGAAAGTACCGCTCAGGCTGATTATGAGGCGATAGATTAGGGATTGGGCATGGGGCATGGGGCATTGGGAAAGAGGAGGCAGAAGGCAGAAGGCAGGAGGCAGAAGTTCAAAAATGTTTGAATTTTGAATTTTGAATTTTGAATTGATTTGTCCCCTTGTCCCCAGTACCCAGTCCCCAATCTCCTAAGTTGCAAATTTTTATTATGATATTTTAATATATCTAAATATTTAGATTTAGCGAAGTTTCACAAGACCCCAGTCCTTTGCTAGATTGTAGAAGCAAATTACTTTGGGCTAGGCAATGTGCAAGTTCAGAGCCACTTCCATTGCATAAGGGTGGTTTTCCACACCTAATGGTGCGGCTAGCCCCTCTGGTTGATGGGCGAGGTTTTCCTCTCCTACGTAGCACAATTGTAAAAGAGACAGCCGACTCGGCAGTGAGAAGTATGAGCAGAGGCTCCCCCTGTTCCTAACTTCTATAGCTTTTGTCGTCTCCCACGAGGAAAGCACCTGTTGCTCAAGATTTGTCGGTGATTTTTGTAAAAGGTAAAGGGTAAAATCAGTTATTAACAAAAATTAATTTTATCTTCTGCCTGCCTTCCGGCAAGCCGCCCTCTAACAGGATAATGTGTTGCTCTTGCATATCTGTAGGCAAAACACTTAATCCATAGGGTAGCAAGTGACCGTGAATGACGTTCTACTGACTTCTGCTTTCTTCCTTCTAACTTTTACCTTTGCTATATGGCCCGCGACTATTATGAAATCCTGGGTGTCTCTCGTGACACTGACAAAGAAGAAATCAAACAAGCCTATCGCCGTCTAGCCCGGAAGTATCACCCAGATGTGAACAAAGAACCGGGGGCGGAGGATCGCTTTAAAGAAATTAACCGCGCTTATGAGGTACTCTCAGAACCCGAAACCCGCGCTCGTTACGATCGCTTTGGTCCAGAGGGTGTATCTGGTGCTGGCGCGGGCTTTCAAGATGTCGGCGATATGGGTGGTTTTGCCGATATCTTTGAAAGCATTTTTAGTGGCTTTGCTGGCGGTATGGGTAATCCCACCCAACAAAGACGCCGCAGTGGGCCTGCGAGGGGTGATGACCTGCGGCTAGACCTGAAGTTAGACTTTCGGGAAGCGATATTTGGCGGCGAAAAAGAAATTCGCATTTCTCATCTAGAAAATTGTGAAGTTTGTAGCGGTTCTGGTGCTAAACCTGGAACCCGCCCTCGGACTTGTTCGACTTGTGGCGGTTCGGCTCAAGTACGGCGTGTGACTAGAACACCCTTTGGCAGTTTCACCCAGGTCTCGACTTGTCCCACCTGTAATGGAACAGGGATGGTAATTGAAGATAAGTGTGACGCGTGTGATGGTAAGGGCGCAAATCAAGTCACAAAGAAACTCAAAATTACCATTCCAGCAGGGGTGGATAATGGCACACGTTTGCGGATTTCTAGTGAAGGAGATGCCGGTCAACGTAGTGGCCCTCCTGGGGATTTATACGTTTACTTGTTCGTAAATGAGGACGAGGAATTCCAACGAGATGGGATTAATATTCTCTCGGAAATCAAAGTTAGCTACCTGCAAGCGATTTTAGGTTGTCGGTTAGAGGTAGATACAGTAGATGGGCCGGTAGAACTAATCATTCCAGCTGGAACTCAGCCGAATACAGTGATGAAGTTGGAAAATCGCGGCGTACCCCGCTTGGGTAATCCCGTAAGTCGTGGGGATCACATGCTGAACGTATTAATTGATATTCCCAATAAAATCACCCCAGAGGAGAGGGAACTGCTGGAGAAGCTAGCTAAAATTAAGGGCGATCGCACTGGTAAAGGCGGTCTAGAAGGATTCTTGGGAAATTTATTTAAGTGATGATGCCCTCTTCTGTTTTAACTCCCGACGCTCAACTTGATTTACGCGGCACCCCTTGCCCGATTAATTTCGTGCGGACAAAACTACGTCTGGAGAAAATGCCATTGGGAGGTTTACTAGAAGTCTGGTTAGACCCTGGTGAGCCGATTGAGCAGGTTCCTGATAGTTTGACAATGGCAGGTTATCAGGTAGAACAAATTACAGACTGCACTAGTTATTTTTCTCTGTTAGTGCGCCGTCCAGCTGCTAGCCAATGACAGGGGAAATTTTTGACGTAACTGGACAGTTATTGGGTACGGTGGTGGCTGTACAGGCTAATTTTTACCGAGTACAGATGGATCGAGAGGCAGGGGAGCAGAGGAGCAGGGGAGCCGAAGAGAAACTGGATTTAAATGCCTCTTTGCCCTCGCCTCCTCTTTTGCTTTGTACCCGAAGAACACGTCTGAAAAAAATTGGACAACAGGTGATGGTAGGCGATCGCGTTGTGGTAGAAGAGCCAGATTGGGCTGGAGGAAGGGGAGCGATCGCTGAGGTTTTACCCCGTCAAAGTGAATTAGATCGTCCCGCGATCGCCAATGTCAACCAAATCTTATTGGTATTTGCCGTTGCCGATCCACCTTTGGAACCCTATCAACTGAGTCGGTTTCTGATTAAGGCTGAGTCTACTGGTTTGGATGTGCTTTTATGCTTGAATAAAAGTGATTTAATTTCAGCGCCAGAACAACAACAAGTTAGCGATCGCCTGCTAGGTTGGGGTTATGAACCAATATTTATCAGCGTTAAAGATGGTATCAATACTGACCAAGCAGCCAAATACCTGAGCAATAAAATTACCGTAATCGCTGGGCCTTCCGGCGTTGGTAAATCCAGCCTGATTAATACGCTGATTGACTCTCTTCAGCTGCGAGTCGGAGAAGTTTCTGGTAAACTGGCTCGTGGTCGTCATACCACTCGCCATATAGAATTATTTGAGTTACCTAGTGGTGGTTTACTGGCAGACACTCCCGGTTTTAATCAGCCGGACATGGATTGTGTACCAGAAGAATTAATCCATTATTTCCCAGAAGCCAGAAAGCGGTTAGCAGTTGCTAGCTGTCGGTTTAGTGATTGTCTGCATCGAGACGAGCCTGAGTGCGTGGTGCGGGGAGACTGGGAACGATACGAACATTATTTAGAATTTTTGGATGCGGCGATCGCTCATCAAACACAGCTACACCAACAAGCCGATCCAGAATCTACCATGAAGTTAAAAAGCAAAAGCAAAGGCAAAGGGCAGAGTCAATACGAACCCAAGCTAGAAAGTAAAAAATATCGGCGAATTTCCCGCAAGACTCAGTTACAAGACTTGCAGGAATTATATCGAGATGAGGAATAAAGTGTGCGATGTCTACGACGGGCTGCGCCTACACATTTCTATCTATAAACAAAATGTTGTATCGATGTTGGTTCCTCCTAGTCGCTCCATTTGTTTAAAATTGAGCGATATTCCCAATCTTTGTCATCCATATCACCTAAATATATACGACAGTGTTTAGGAACAGCATCATACGCTTGGCGCAAATACTGCTTATTTGTCTCATTTGGCTCATGCTTGTATTGTGTTAATTTCTGTCGGCAAATCTCTCCTGTTGTTAGCTGCCCATTGAGTCGTCGGATCTCGTCTTCAACTTCTTTAACAAACTCTTGCTCCTCAACTCTTGACTTCACTTGATAGGCGGTGAAATTAAGACCAGACACCATCATTGATACTCTTGCTCCTTCAGACAGATGAGTTGTAATCCAACCTTTGCTCACCTTTTCTTTGAAACCATCAAAGTCAACCATCCCCCAGCAATCAATTCTGCCGTCTTTGTAGACCTTAATTTCAGTGATAAAATATTGCTCTCCATTCTTGATAAAGGCTTGCAAAAATACGCCAGGAATGGTTACACCATCAACTATGCGATAGATTGTGTTATGGAAGGACATAATAACAACTCATCGTTATACAGTAGCGGATGACTCATTAAGTTATACGTATTTGCACAACTATTTATTATGCAGAATTTTTTATATAACTGCTCTAAATCAGTTTTGTATGACTAGTTAAGGAACTGCCAAGCCTGATTTGAACATGAAATACTTGCGGTGCTTATTGCGAATATTTACTTCTCCTTTAGCAAACAGTATGTACTGTACTCTTCGCTCGATCTCGGTAGGCCCCTGTGAACGCTTACCATCTGTGTAATGTTCAAATCATAAGATTTTGGCAAATCCTGAGTTTAATTTTTACGTGACAGCAAAAACACGCAGTGGAGGCACAACAATACAATAATATTGGCTGTACCCCTACAAACACTGTATTTAACTCATATTGAAAACTATTCTTACGATCCCCATAAAGTCTTAAAATATTGTTAATTTCAGCCAAACCTCTCGACCTTCAACTTATAAGTATCACCCAAAATCACTATGGCTATCGGCTACGTCGCGCTTGTACTCCACGCACATCTACCCTTCGTTCGTCACCCAGAAAGTGACTACGTGCTGGAGGAAGAATGGCTCTATGAAGCCATCACAGAAACTTACATCCCCTTATTGAAAGTATTTGAAGGCTTAAAGCGAGACGGTATTGACTTTAAAATCACGATGAGTATGACACCCCCTTTAGTGTCAATGCTTCGCGATCCTTTGCTTCAAGAACGCTACGAAGCACACTTAGCTCAACTAGAAGAACTTATAGCACTAGAAGCAGAACATAATGTCAACAACGGACATCTTCGTTATTTAGCCGAACATTACGCAACTGAATTTAGTGAAGCGCGTCAGCTATGGGAACGCTACGACGGGGACTTGGTGACAGCTTTTAAGAAGTTCCAAGACAGTAACAACCTGGAAATCATCACTTGCGGCGCTACTCACGGCTATTTACCGTTGATGAAAATGTATCCACAAGCAGTGTGGGCGCAAATTCAGGTAGCCTGCGAACATTACGAACAAAGCTTTGGACAAGCACCCAGAGGCATTTGGTTGCCGGAATGCGCCTACTATGAAGGTTTAGACCGGATGCTAGCCGATGCTGGGTTACGCTACTTCCTCACTGATGGGCATGGCATCCTTTACGCCCGTCCCCGGCCGCGCTTTGGCACTTATGCCCCAATTTATACAGAAACTGGTGTTGCTGTCTTTGGTCGAGATCATGAATCTTCCCAACAGGTATGGTCTTCTGAAGTGGGTTATCCTGGGGCGGCGGAATATCGGGAATTTTACAAAGATTTGGGCTGGGAAGCAGAATATGAGTACATCAAGCCCTACATCATGCCCAATGGTCAGCGAAAAAATACGGGCATTAAGTATCACAAAATTACGGGACGTGGCTTAGGTCTTTCAGATAAGGCGCTCTACGATCCTTATTGGGCTAGGGAAAAGGCAGCAGAACACGCTGCTAATTTTATGTATAATCGAGAGCGGCAATCTGAGCATCTATATGGTATAATGCAGCGACCGCCAATTATCGTTTCGCCTTATGACGCAGAGTTATTTGGACATTGGTGGTATGAAGGCCCTTGGTTCATCGATTACCTATTCCGCAAGTCATGGTATGACCAAAAAACATATCAAATGACCCATTTAGCAGACTATTTGCGGGAGCAGCCGACGCAGCAAGTTTGTCGTCCTTCGCAGTCTAGTTGGGGTTTCAAGGGTTTCCACGAGTATTGGTTGAATGAGACGAACGCTTGGGTTTATCCGCATTTGCACAAAGCTGCTGAACGGATGATTGAAATCTCGCAACTGGAACCAGAAGATGAGTTGGGGTGGAAAGCATTGAACCAAGCAGCGCGGGAATTGTTATTAGCACAATCTTCCGACTGGGCATTTATTATGCGGACAGGAACAATGGTACCCTATGCAGTTAGACGGACGCGATCGCACCTGATGCGGTTTAATAAGCTCTATGAAGACGTTAAAATCGGCAAAGTTGACAGTGGTTGGTTGGAAAAAGTCGAGTTAATGGATAATATCTTCCCCGAAATCAACTATCGCGTCTACCGTCCGCTATAGTCTCACACAAAGTAATCAACAGCAGTAGGGTGGGCAATGCTCACCCTATATTAGTAGTCAGGAGCGTTTACTTCGGCAAAGCTCAGTACAAGTATTTTACCAACAACAGAACAAGCCTTAGCCTGTGTAAGGGTTTGTCAAATGCTGTCAAATGCTGTCAAATCTTTATAATTTTATTAACACTGCCGGATTTAGCTAAAGGCTATCTGGATCGATATTTAATTCTCGGAGTTTAGCAGCTAATATTTGCGCTTTTTGCTCTGTTTGCTGTCGAGCCTCTTCTGCGGCTTGTCGTGCAGCTGCTTCCTCTTCATGAGTTAGGAGTGTTTCACCCGTAGCTGGATTGTGAAAACGCAGTTTTCCTGCTTCTAGGCGTAACTCTAGCCCCAAAACTTCACTGGGTAGAGACACTGTACCATCTGGCAAAATATTAGTTGCCACTGGGAAATAATTTCCATCAACCAACTGTAAACCCTGAAGTTGGGGATTGAGATAATCACCTGTGGGGTCATATTGAAAATATTCACGCACTCCCAGAAAGGCATAAATTCCTTTCTTTGCACCTTGGTCTTTGCTGCGGGTGGTTTTTGAGGTAATCTCTAAGACAAAATCTGGGGTTTGATTATTTTCTTCCCAGGTTTTGTAAGAGCGTCTGTCACGGTTTTCCACTCCAAACACCACAAATACATCTGGTGCGACAACCGATTCTGGATAACCTTTTTCGTAGTAAATAAATAGATTACCAGCGACGTATACATCTGGGTGATTTTGAAAATAAATTTCCAGCACAGTGGTAGCGTATACAAGACACTTGCGCTGTAAATCACCTTCAGCCATCGGCTTACCATCCTCATCTGGGTACTCAATCGGGGTAACGGGGATGTACTCTACTGAGGCTGTCATGGTCAGATACCTCAACTTAACTAGGGCTAGATTCCATAATATCGCTGCTTAATCTTCTTTTTCCTCGCCAGCATTTTCTAACTCACATTCTGCAAGCAGATTATTAATACTTTCAGGAAAATCCCCATTCTCTACTTTTTTGCTAAAAACTTGATAACAATCTTTTTTATCGCCTTCTTTCCGAGGATAACCTAACCAAAGAATAATAATAATTTTTGGTTCTTTAAATGCTCTGAAGAATAATCTATATCGTTCAGGTAGCCCCATCTTTTTGAGACGGCTATACTTTTGCAAAGGTTTTTGCAAAGCAAAATGACTAGCAAAAGGGTCTTGAGGAATTTTTTCTTTAATCCCAATATTCAATGCTTTTAAGAATTTGACATCTGAATGTGTAATAAATTCTTCTTTAGGTAACTCATTTTTTAAAAAACGAACCCTATTACGCAATTCTACCCATTGTTCGTTAAACAATGGGTAGAAAAAAATCTGCCAACCATTACAAGTAAATGCAGCCATTAATCTATAACTACATCAGCCAGTAAATCATCCATTTCATCGCTCATTTCTTGGGTATAAGGAACGAGTTTAGAAGGATTTTGCATAGCATCCTTCATGAGAAAGTCAAGAAAAAGGCTCATCATTATGCCCTCGTCTCCATCAGCTTCATCAACATTATCAGTTTCTAATCTAACTAAGAACGTGTTATCAGATAGCACTTCAATATGGCCTGAAGCATTAGCTAAATGGGGATAATCCTTAGAGAATGCGCGAGGTAAGCGAAACCCATCTTGATTTCCTACCTTTGCATGAGTTACGGGATAACTTTTTACAGCCATGAGCTAATTCCTAAGTAGGAAGATACTAGGCATTTAAATATAATACCTAGACACTACAAATTTGATGTGAGAAGTTACGTTGTGTTATAACAACTGTTATAACTTACAACTAAACTATAACAGATTCCCTAAAAAAAGACTAGAAGTTAATATAAGAATTTTTGATTAAGTAGATATACTTTTAAAGCAAATTGCATATCGAGACTTAAACATCTTTGAGGAATAAACAAGCTCAAACCCATGCAGGGTAAGGTAAATACACCAAATGCTCAAAAATGGCTCAAACCCAGATATATCAATAAACCAAGCAAAATGATGTTAAAGTCTCTCTGTATATAGGTTTGAGGCTTTTTTCTTGGTGTTCTTTGTCTAAGTTCCAATATTAACCTCTGAGTGCTATATGCAGACTTGGAAGCATAACATATAAAAAAAGACAGGCATCTTGCCTGTCCTACAAATAATGATTTAGCAAAGAATTTAGAAATTCATTTCAGCAGCTTGAACTTTCTCAACCTGCTTCTTCTTCAGCACAAGCATAACTTGAGCCAACATTACAAGAGCGATGAACGCAATCATCCATTTGACTCTGGAAGCGTCTTGCAGTACGATTTCTCCATCTGTTTGACCGAATCCACCGACGTTCGGGTTGCTGGTCAAAGCATCACCAGTCTTAACTGCTTGCCCTTCGGAAACAAGCAGGTCTGGCCCTAAAGGAATCGTATCAACGACAACATCACCTGATTCAGGTTGGATGTTGACTAAATATTTAACGTTACCGTCTCCATCTTCCTCTTTAGCAATCTTGGTAATTGTGCCAGTAGCGGAAGCGTTGTAAACAGCGTTATTGCTCTTTTCGCCAGTGGGATAAACTTGTCCGCGTCCCCGATTACCACCTACGTGAACTGAATATTTACCAAAGTGGATGTTTTTGTCGGTTGCGGGGTTGGGAGAAAGAACTGGGAAGACGATTTCCTGATACTGTTCGCCAGGTAAAGGGCCGACGATGACGACGTTATCTTTGTCTTCGCTGTAGGGTTGGTAGAAAGTGTCGCCAACTTCTTCTTTAAGTTCTTCAGAAAGACGGTCTTCAGGAGCAATCTTAAAGCCTTCGGGTAGCATCAGTACTGCACCGACGTTCAAGCCAACCTTGGAACCATCAGCACCAACTTGCTGGGCAGTGAGATCGTAAGGGATTTTCACCACAGCTTTGAATACAGTGTCAGGTAGCACCGATTGGGGAACTTCCACTTCTGTAACCTTGGCGGCTAGGTGACAGTTGGCACAAACAATTCGCCCAGTAGGTTCGCGGGGGGTTTCGGGATAGGTTTGCTGTGCCCAAAAGGGATAGGCGGCAGCTGATTGAGGAAGTGCTAAATCGCTGGTGAAGTAAAATGTCACAGTAGCGATCGCTATGAGCAATGTTTTTACAATCGCTCTAGCACTGCGAGTTAATCTCGCTGTTAGGAAAACATTTCTCATCTCTATAAGGGCGACAATTGAATTAGTCATTAGTCATTGGTCATTAGTCATTAGTCATTAAGCCCTGAACAAAGGACAAATGACTAAGGACAAAATTATTAACCCCACCAAGGTGCATCACCTGTGCGGAAGTCGGTTTCAGTCCAAGGGGTTAAGACGATTTTGTCGTCGTTTACGTTTGTATGGGCTAAAGCCAGAGACAGAGGTGCTGGGCCCCGAACAACTTTACCAGTTTCGTCATACTGAGAACCATGACAAGGACACTTGAATTTGTTCTCAGCAACGTTCCAGGGGACGACACAACCTAAGTGGGTGCAGATGGCGTTAATGCCATAATCTTTGATCGCCTCTTTGCTGTCTACCACAATATAGGTAGGATCTCCTTTTAGTCCTTGGACTAGGTTGCGATCGCCTGCATTCCGGTTTTCTAGAAATTTAGTGACGCTAACATCGTTACCTAGCTCATCTTTTGCTGTTACACCGCCACCTGCGCCACCTGCTGCTGGTGGAATAAAGTACTTGACAACGGGATACAATGCACCCAGAGCTACTCCAGTGACAGTCCCAAAAGTGAGCAGATTCATGAACTGACGACGCCCCATATCGGGCACGTCTGCTGATTCAGAAAATTGAGCCATAATCTACGCGCTCTTTGTGTATTTTGTTAAGCATTTTGACAAAAGTACTAATACTTGAGCAACTCTTGTCTAAGTCGAAATGCTAGCGCTCACAACGATGCCATAATTCTTTGTTCCAAGATATAAAAAGCATCTTTTCTGTTAGCATTACATTTCTTTATATCCTTATCATACTGGAGTCACGGAACTTAACATCATAACTAAATGTAAAATCTGATTGAGAAAAGACTATGACAGGACAGGAATTACGTCAGATATTGCTTGATAAGTGGGGATATTCTTATGATGTCCAGTTCCGGCGGGCACAGGGAAAGATATTTTTGCAAGTAATGTGGAAATATCTAGAGCAAGCTTCTTTTCCCTTGAGTGAGGCGGAGTACCAAGAACATCTCGATAGCATTGCCAATTATCTTCATGCCTTGGGTGGGTCAACACAGGTACAAACTTTTATTGCCCAAACACGCGATCGCCCCCGACTTGGCAAGGCTGTCAGCATTCCTCTAGATTTGGGCGAACGTTCTTCAGAATGGATATTGTGACCAATTATTTCATTAACTTTAATCAATTTCTGAGTAATTGCAGTATTTTTGAATAAAAAATACTATAAAGTCCTGTATAATACTTTTCCCTATTGGTAAGGTAAGAAAAAATACACCTCTTCAAGGAAAAAGCTAATGGCTTTTATCTCAACATTTGAAATTCTTCTTAAACCTCAACTTCCAAAGGAACTTACAGATACAAAACCTGAAGTTAGCCCACTAGCGAGAAATATTCTCCAAGGCTATTTGCTGACGATCGCAAGTCCCATAGCCCTCATCTCTCGTTAAATTGCTCGATAGCCAGAGCAGTCAAACATACGTTGGATTTTTATTTTTTGGAAGTCTCTAATGCTTTTAAATCATCTAAAGTACAGAGCAAACGAGGCTTTTCAGGGTCAGTCAAATCTAGCTGCTCCCAAGATATTGTATAGCCACTGTGGATCTTGTGCGCCCCAAGGAAGTGTAAGATTCTCAACCCAATTGCCCAAGCCGATAGTCTTTCTAAGATAGCAGTGGTTCCAATCAGATATTCTTGAATAACCCATTCTTCACCTTGCTGTTGGGCATGTACTTCTTCAATGCGTCCGGCGGGTTTGCCAGTTGAATCCAATACTTGTTTCCCTAGTAGCAGTTCCAGATGAATTTCACTTGCCATGTTCTGCCCCTGGAATTCGGCCAATAATGTGTTTCTGAAGCCATTTTTCATAAGCTAATGCTGGAGTTTGGTCAGCTTCAATCTCGACTTCAACATCAATACCAACATCCCGCACTTTTGACCACGGAATTCTAAAGGGTTCACTTTGTTTAGCACCCCAACTACTTTCAATTGCTGCTACCCACCTGCCTAAACGTGGATGAATACGTCGTGCAAGAGTTGTCATACCAGTTTCGATATAAGTGAGTCGTGGCGGTTCTCCATCGCGCAACTCTATGACAATTCCATCGACTTTGCCCAGATGGCGCCGATCGCTGTCAACTAATTGGTTATCAAGTACATCTCTAATAATGTTCATTTTCTATCACTTCCAGTTGATTATTAACGTAAACGCCCACCAGCGATCACCCTCCAAGAATTTCTAGTGGAATCGCAACGATCGCTAACACGAATGTCAGCACAATTGTAAAGATCACAACACTATTACTTATCCAACCGTTGCGATACTTGCCAATATATAATTCATCGTTCATCAATACTAAAAATGGCACAATCACAGGTGGCAAAATCACTGCTGTAATCGCCATTGAAAACAAAGTCAATTGCAACGGGTCAATTCCAAATACCATTAATAAAGAAGCGAGAAAGACAAACACAGTGTAGACCAAACTAAAGCGTGCGGCATCTTTTGGCTTGAGATTTTCGCCCCAATTCCAACCAAAGGTCTGAGCAACAATATAGGCTGTGTCGAGAGTCACTTCCAGTGCTGCGCCAAAGCAAGCAATACCCAAGGATGCAGCAAATAGTACAAAGCCCCAGTAACCAAAAGTTTCTGTCAACATCAACGCTGCTTGTTCGTAGCTATCTACCTCAACGCCTTTGGGTTTGAGTACGAGTGCTGACACAATCAGCACTCCTAGCGATACAATGCTACCAAAACTCATTCCTAAACCGGCAACTGCGCGATTTACACCGATATACCCTTCATCCCATTTATCTTCTACTGCCCCAGATGAGTAAAAGTAAAATAAATAGGGGCTAATCAAAGCACCCAAAATGCCAACTCCAAGATATAAATAATGAGCAGTATCTTGTTGTGGCAGAGTTGGCAACAAACCACTACCAAGTTGTGTTAGAGATGGATGCAACTTAAAAGTAGCGACAACAAAAACTAGTGTCACCAACCCTAATACGGAAATACCATTTTCAATAATGCCAAAGTTGCCGTACCAAATTAGCAACCAAATTGCAAAGGCAACGGGTAAAGCATACCACTGAAAACTAATACCCGTTAGCAGTTGTAAGGCAATGCAAACACCACCAATTTCAGCTGCTAACACTAGAAAATCAACTACGACTTCTGCAATCAGTGGAATAATATAAAAATTAAACCCAAAACGTTCGCGTACCGCAGCAGCTAAAGTATGTTTGCTAACTGCTGCTAACCGCCCAGACATTTCTACCAAAAAAATCACACAAATTGTACCCAGGATAATCGCCCAAATTAGTTGAAAGCCGAAAATAGATCCGGCCTCTGCTGCTGTAGCGATCGCACCCACATCTAAGAAGCCACCTATACTAGTCACAATCCCCAGCGCAATTTCCAAAACTTTCTTCATGGTTTGTTCTGCTGTGGTAGTTGCGAGTCTAGGGTTCGTCCTTCTAGCGATAAATCCTTAATACTTTGTGCCACTACAGAATAATTTTCTTGTTCAACTGCGGTTGACATTTGCTCTGTGATTTTTGCTAACCGTTTAATATGACCTAAAAGTTCTAACTTGTAAGGCTGGGGAATTGCTGTAGATGATTCTATCTCGGCTATGTTGTCGGTTTCTGTTTGCAACTCTTGCTGTGCTTTCTTGAGTGTTTGTTTCGCATAGACTTTTGGCACAGCACCTCGTACCCAAGCATCAGCAACCATTTTACTTGTAGCTGTCCATGATTTGACAGTTCGTAGTTCTTGTGTAAGCCTATCTGTGGCTGCTTCGCTACAAGCGGTTAATAATGTCAACCCTAATAAATAACCTATAAATATCCTTTTCATCAGATGTCTGTCTTCGTAGTCCTCCTTATACCAATTCGTAATTCGTAATTCGTAATTCGTAATTCGTAATTAAGAAAGTCAGATATGGTCTGGCTTTCGGGGTTTGAATGTGTTGCTTCATTTTAGAGAATTGGTATTAAAACTTATTCACTTTCATCCATAACCTATTGCAAATCGTTATTTACCTGTAAGCTTCACTAGTCCCACACCGCCGAAATAAAGCCCTAAAACTGCTCCTGCTAAAAGACTTTGAGTCAAGGGGTCAGTAGAAGGTGTGAGGACGGCTCCTAAAACCACTGCTCCCATAATCACGTAACGCCAACCAGAAACCATTCGTTCTGATGAGACAATATTCAAATTACCGAGCAACAGTTGAATAATCGGAATTTGAAATGCTAAACCTGTGCTGAATAACAGTAGCAGCACAAATTCAAAATATTTATCAATTGACCAAAGTTGTTCGACTACATCTGCTCCGTAGCTAATGAAGAATTTCAAGGCTGCGGGGATAAGAAGTAAATAGGCAAATACTAAACCTGCTCCAAATAGCACACTCGAACCCAAAACCACAGGCCCCAATAAACGGCGTTCGCGGCGAGTCAGTCCTGGAAGCACAAACTGGATAATTTGGTAAAGAATGAAAGGACTAGTAAGTACGATGCCAGTGTAAGCGGCAACTTTCAGGGAGACAAAGAAATATTCTCCAGGTGCAAGTTGGAGAAATTTTACTCCTTGTGCTGGAACCTCAAGTAACTGGACAATCGGCTTAACGGCAAAGAAACAGCCAATAATGCCTACTGCTACGGCAATCAACGAATAGAAAATCCGTTGTCGCAACTCTTCTAGATGGTCGAAAAGGGACATTTCGACTTCACCAGGCAACTCATCAAGAGGGTCGGTGTCTGAATTGCCATATCCTTCTGGGTCGAGGTTAGGAACGTTTACAGTATCTACGTCTTGTGAAGGCGTCACTTCGCTTCGCTCCGAATTGAAAATTCAAAATTCAAAATTAACAATGCCATAAATAAATTTAGGGGATTGTATCTTTTTTTCGGTCATCGACCATTTTGCTGACTCAGCACTCTTCATTATTTTATCTGGGGAATGCAGCTACTAAGATATGTTTTTGGGTGCTGTGGGTTTTTTGTCCTGTTTTTTGGGTTTGCATCTGCATAAGTTAGTAGGAAGACATCTTGTAGGCAATGCCTAACCTAAAATAAAAAAGGGTGGAACCGATAAATTAGAAATCATGTCTCTGCGGTTAGTAGTCTGTCTTATTGGTTTTGATAACTTTGTAGTAAGCACTTGAGTATTTAGAGAATGAAGGACTAAAGTCCCTACTACGAACTAGCTTACCCATCAATTTCAACTTGACAGACCACTGCGCTGAGTAAATTAGCACAACATCAACATTTAATACTCAGTTTTAAAAATCCGGTTCATCTAGGTGGCATCTATACAGATGGTAATCGGAAATTGTTAGCTGAGGTTGGGTATGAACCGGATAATTTGCATTGCCCTGATGGCATTGCCTGTTTATTTATACAATGTTGGGCTAGGCAATACTTCTAGTAGCGACGTGGCAATTGTTAAAAACAAGTATCCCACAATAGCTGCTCTAATTGCTTACCGTACAAATGCTCAGTTACGCATCTTGCCGTGGCAAATATCGGCTAGAGATGACCAAACCGAAGATTGCCTTCGTGCTGGCACTTGCAAAGATTGATACTAATTCGTAATTCGTAATTCGTAGTTCGTAATTCGTAATTACGGCAGTTCTATCATCAAAGAAAATTAATGGTTGTAGAAAATCAACGTACAGTAGTGGTTACAGGAGCCTCAACAGGAATTGGTCAAGCGTGTGCTTTGCTTTTAGACCAATTGGGCTTTTCTGTTTTTGCTGGAGTGCGTCAAGATGTTGATGCTCAAACACTGAAACAGAAAGGGTCGCAAAGGCTGATTCCGATTTTTTTAGATGTTACTGATGCTGAATCGATCGCAGCTGCGGTTGATACGGTAACAAATGCAGTTGGTGGTGTGGGAATTTTAGGTTTAGTGAATAATGCCGGCATTGCTGTTCCCGGGCCGTTAGAATTATTAGCGATCGCTGAATTTCAACACCAGATGCAGGTTAATGTCACCGGACAATTAGCTGTGACACAAGCATTTCTTGGTCTTCTACGCCAAAGTCGGGGTCGAATTATCAATATGGGTTCTATTGCTGGTAGAAGTCCTACGCCGTTTTTGGGCGCTTATAATGCTTCTAAATTTGCTTTGGAAGCACTCACTGATGTGATGCGGATGGAGTTACGACCTTGGGGAATCTCAGTTTCAATTGTTGAACCTGGTTCTATTGCTACCCCAATTTGGGACAAGTCCCTAAGTCAATCTGAAGTAGCACAGCAGGATTTACCCGAAACGGCACAACATCTCTACGGACAAGCGATGAATATTGTCCGCCAGAAAATGCAGATTATCGCATCTAAGGGAATTTCTGCGGATATTGTGGCTCAAGTTGTTGTCCACGCGCTGACTGCAAAAAAACCCAAGACGCGCTATCTTGTTGGACAAGATGCCAAAATTGGAGCGCTGATCAAGCATATTTTGCCTGACAAGCTACATGACAAGATAATTTTATACTCAATGGGGCTTTAGATTACTGGTTGTCAATACTTCAGAGGTCGTCACTCTGAATGCAAAGGCTGTCATTAACAAAATCATGATTTTCATTACAAAATCATGATTTTCATTCACAAAATCATATTTTCATCAACAAAATTATAGTTTTCATCAACAAAATCATATTTTCATCAACAAAATCATGATTTTCATCAATAAAATCGTGCTGATTTCAGAACGAGAAGCAAAATCTAGTTAAAAAGTGACTCTGAACTCAAGTTGACTTAACCAACGTTTTTATTAAAAGCGATATGCTATAAGGATTGTAGATTATTTTTTTGTAAAATTAACGAAAGCTTGTTAATAAATCAAGCTGACGATCGGTTCAAGAGAGCGACAAAATTGTACTTAACAGTACCTTTTTTTGTGTTGGATATTTTTAATATTCATAAGAGTACCTTATTTAATCTTAGATACTTTTGCTATTTGTACTTATAATAGTATTTTTGCTTACTTTAATTAAGACATCACGATTAAGATGTGCTAGGTCGAACATAAATATAATCAATTATCCTGAATGCTGCTAGTTTAGTTAGTAGTTTGATTAAAATAAGGCATAAATTATCTAAAATCAATATATTTATCTACTAGTAAATTTTTGTATCCCCATTTCTGAGTGAACTTGATTAGTTATGCTCCTAGATTTAGAAAGATTTTATCAAGCTTGCAATCCGAGCAGACCTCTAATTATAGGAAACGCTAGCGATCGCAGGTACTATATTGATTTTGCTGCGGTGCGGGGTGGCAAAATTATCGAAGCTTTGCAGCGCACGATCGCTAGAATATCGCCAGATACACCAACCTGTCAACTATTTACCGGACATCTCGGTTGTGGAAAATCAACGGAGTTGTTACGCCTGAAAGCTGAGTTAGAAGCGCAGCAATTTCATGTAGTTTACTTTGAGTCTACCCACGTCTTAGAAATGGCTGATGTGGATGTGACTGATATTTTGTTAGCGATCGCTGGACAGGTGAGTGAAAGTCTAGAAGCGATGAAAATTAGGCTCAAGCCTCGCTACTTTAGCAAGTTGTTTGGTGAAGTTGTAGATTTCTTGCAGACGCCAATTGACGTTGGGGTAGAAGCAGAGTTGTCTGTAGGAATTGCCAAAATTACCGCGAAAACAAAAGAAAGTCCTCAATTGCGACGGCGCTTACGAGATTATTTAGAACCGCGAACCGCAAATATTTTACAGTCAATTAATCAAGAATTACTAGAACCTGCTAACAAAGAATTGAAAGCTAGGAGTAAAAAAGGATTAGTGGTAATTGTTGATAACTTGGATCGAGTCGCAATTCGACCTTTACCATCGGGGCGATCGCTGCCAGAATATTTATTTATTCAGCGTGGCGAACAGTTACGCAAACTGAATTGTCATGTAGTCTATACTATTCCTTTAGCCTTGACTTTCTCCAACGATAGCGCCGAACTTCAGCATCGTTTGGGGGGTGGAGTTGCCCCAAAAATGTTACCGATGATACCTGTGCGTTTGCGCTCTGGTGAGATTTTTCCCCAAGGGCTATCAATGATGCGGCAAATGGTGCTAGCTAGAGCTTTTCCAGACATTTTACCTAGCGATCGGTTAGGCTTAATTACAGAGGTGTTTGATAGTTTAGAAACCTTAGATCGATTGTGCCTGATGAGTGGTGGTCATGTACGCGACTTATTAGGTTTACTGTTTGACTGTCTGCGAGAACAAGATCCACCCTTTGAGCGGGAATGTGTCGAACTGGTAATTCAAAGACAGCGAGATTACCGAGCCAACGCTATCGACCCCCATGAGTGGGAACTAATCTTTCAGGTGGTGCAACAGCAACGAGTTAGAGGTGATATAGAATACCACACCCTCTTGCGAAGTCTATTTGTATTTGAATATCGCGATCATCAGGGAGCTTGGTTTGCCGTCAACCCAGTTTTAGCAGAGACGGAAAAATTTAAATCATGGTTGAACGACACGCACAAGTAGATATCAGAGCAGCTAATGAGCGTGCTTTGCGGAGTTTGGGGAGAGCAATTACCCTTTCTAGCGGTCAATTTTCCCTAGTTTTGGTGTGCTGCAATTATCAAGTTTTGCAAGAGCAAATGTTGCAACGACTCGAAGAACTCTCTTCAGGAGTACACCACATTCAAAAGGTAGTTCTGCCGCATAATGCCAGAAGTCTTTATACAAGTATTCATTTACAACTGCTAACCGAAGCTAATCCGCCATCGGCGTTGATGATTTTGGGTTTAGAGTCAGTAGATGGACTCGACGATTTTCTGAGGTCTATTAATCATATTCGGGATGAATTTCGCAAACGCCACCCATTTCCAATGATTGTCTGGATGAATGAGGAAGTGTTGCAAAAGGTAGTCCGTTTAGCACCAGATTTTGCTAGTTGGGCGGCGACACCGATTCGGTTTGAAATGACAACTCAATCACTGCTGCAATTTCTGCAACAGGAAACTGACTCTTTATTTGCCACAGTGTTAGCAAACGATGCCGCACAACACCAACCTCCTCAACTTGCAAAGCATTATTCCACTGTCGAGCAAGTCTGGGAACATAGTTATGAACTGCACTTTGCCATTAGAGAATTGCACAATCGTGGTATTACCTTAGAGCCAGAACTCCACGCTAGTTTAGAATTTGTTTTTGGTCTAGATAATTATATTAGCGATCGCATCAATACAGGTTTAAGCCATTTTCAGCAAAGCTTGCAAATTTGGCAGAAGTTAGTAGAAATAGAGGATAAAAGAGCAGGGGAAGCAGGGGAAGCAGGGGAAGCAGGGGGGGATGAAGAAGTATTTTCTTCGTCTACCCCTCCTAATCCTCCATCTGCCCTACTGTTGCGACAGGGAATTTTGCTGTTTTATATTGGGCTGTGTTATTGCCGTTTTGCAGAGCAAAATCAAATAGAAAACCGCCGCCATTGGTACACTGCTAAATCTTATTTTCAGCAGTGCTTGAATATTTTGCAGGTGGCTGGGCGTTTAGATATAGTTGCTGGATTTATTAATCAACTTGCTGAGGTTTTGCAATATCTGCAAGAGTGGGAAGAATTGCAGAGAGTTGCCCAAAAGTCTCTGGAGTTACATCAAACTTATGGTAGTCAAATCCAATTAGCTTGTGACTACGGTTTTCTGGCGCAAGTGGCTGTGCAGCAGTCGCGGTGGGTACAAGCGAGTATCTTAGCACACGTATCACTGCTGAAATTAGGTGAGGCGCAAAAACAGAATGACCCTTATAACTGCTTATTTCCATTATTATTGGCGCAGATTTACTATTTAGTTTTGGCGAAAGCACAGCGAAATTTAGGTGAGCTAGTAATCGCTCATGAATACTTAGATAAGGCGACAAAAGAACTACCAGCGGCCTTAGAAAGCAGTGCCCATCAATACGATGCCCATCGTTATATTCGCTTATTGCGGAGACTGCGATCGCTCTACTTTGAAGAAGGGCGATATTTAGAAGCTTATTACATTCGCCAGAAACGGCGTTCTGTTGAGCAACAGTATGGTTTTCGGGCTTTTATTGGTGCAGGGCGCTTACAACCCCAAAGACAAGCGACAAACCCAGCATTAATGTCACCTTCTGGAAGTAGCAGCATTGCTTTAGAAATTGCGGCTTCTGGTCGAGAGCGTGATATTAATAACTTAATTGGCAGAATTAGCCGCGCCGATCAAAAGTTGACGGTGATTCACGGCCCATCGGGGGTGGGTAAGAGTTCCACTGTCACGGCGGGTTTAGTTCCAGCACTGCAAAATCGAGCCATTGGCGATCAAATAGCCGTGCCTGTGGTACTGCAAGTTTATACCGATTGGGCACGGGAATTAGGAAAGTCTTTAAGTGAGGCGATGTCTAGTGATACATCCCTGGCGATTTATGCTGATATTAAGCTAGAAGCAGCCATTGAAGCGGAAGCTTTGCCTTACTCTGGCATATCGTTCACCATTGGTAGCATTTTACAACAACTCCAAGAAAATGCCGATCGCCATTTGATTACAGTTTTAATTTTTGACCAGTTTGAAGAATTTTTCTTTGGTTATAGCGATCGCAATCAAAAACAAGAGTTTGACAAATTTATTAGCGATTGTCTGAATATACCTTTTGTTAAAGTTATCCTTTCCTTGCGAGAAGATTATTTACATCGGTTATTAGACTTTAAACATCTCTCGGCACTGGAAGCGATTAATAATAATATTCTTGACAAGCATATCCGCTATCAGTTGAATAACTTTTCGCCAGAATATGCTAAAGCAATTATCCGCAAATTGACAGAGCGATCGCAATTTAATTTAGAACCCGCTTTAATTGATGCTTTAATCGAAGATTTATCAACAGAATTTGGAGAAGTCCGCCCCATTGAATTACAAGTTGTGGGAGCGCAAATTCAAGATGAGCGCATTACTACCCTAGAAGAATATCAACCATATAGACCGAACAAACTTATCGAACGATATATTAAGGAACTGATTAAAGACTGCGGCCCAGAAAATGAACGAGCGGCTTTACTCGTCTTATACTTATTAACAGATGAAAGCAACAATCGACCTTTTAAGACTCGTGCTGAGTTAGCAGCGCAGCTAGCAGAGTTAGAAGATGCTGACAAATTAGATTTAGTATTAGAAATTTTAGTGCGCTCCGGTTTAGTAGTTCTCTTTCCTGATGTACCAGAACGCTATCAACTGATTCACGATTATTTAGTAGACTTGATTCGCTACCTGCAACAACAAGAATCGAGCTTACAGGTACAACTAAATCAGTTGCGCTACAAAGTAGAACAAAGTCAAGCTGAGATTGAGCGACTGAAAAGCGAACTTAGTCAAAATAACCAGCGTTCTAAATTGGTAGATTCTCATCCCCAACAGGGATTAGACTTATTAACGGAATTGCGAGAATTACACAAGCGAGAAGAATTAAGTCAGTTAGAAATTGAACAATTACGATCTGAACTCAAAGAAAAAGAGTTAACAGCTAAACTTGCAGAAAGTCAAAAGAAACAAAGACTTAGTGAAGCTCAATTAAATCGTTCGCTGAAAATTGCCCTAACTGCTTCTGTTCTCGCCATCTTCGGATTAAGTGTTTCCATCGTCACAGCAGTAGATAGCGAAATTAAAACTCTCAGTGCATCCAGTGAAGCTCTCTTTGCCTCCCAAAAAGGTATTGATGCTTTAAAAGAAGCTTTAAAGGCAGGGAGAAAATTACAACAAACAGTCTGGATAGATTCTTATACAAGAGAACAAGTACAGACGGCGCTTTATCAAGCTGTTTCAGGGGTCAGAGAATATAATCGCTTGGACGGGCATCTATCTGGCGTCAATAGTGCTACATTTAGCAGCGATCGCTCTTTAATTGCCTCAGCCAGTGCCGATACTACAATCAAACTCTGGCGTCCTGATGGTAGCTTAGTTAAAACCTTGTCGGGGCATGAAGATGTAGTTAATAGCGTCAGTTTTAGCCCAGATAGTCAAATCGTTGCTTCCGCCAGTCAAGACAAGACGATAAAACTTTGGAGTCGAGAAGGTGAATTGCTTGCAACCTTATTAGGACATCAGGGTGTGGTGAATAGTGTGAGTTTCAGCCCAGATGGTCAGATTATTGCTTCAGCGAGTACAGACAAAACAGTGAAACTGTGGAGTCGGGATGGTAAGCTGCTCAAAACTTTGCAAGGACATGATGGTGCAGTCTTGAGTGTCGCTTGGTCAAATGATGGTCAAACCTTAGTTTCTGGGAGTGCTGATAAGACGGCGAAACTGTGGAGTCGCGATGGTAAGCTGCTCAAAACCTTGCAGGGACATGAAGATGCAGTCAAAAGTGTAGCTTGGTCGCCCGATGGAAAAGCGATCGCATCTGCAAGTTTAGACCAGACAATCAAGCTGTGGAATTTGGAGGGTAAGCTACTGCGAACCTTATCAGGGCATAGCGCTGGAGTTACCAGCGTCAGTTTTAGCCGCGATGGTAACACGATCGCTTCTGCAAGTACCGATGAGACAATCAAACTCTGGAGTTTTGAAGGTGTATTGCTGGGAACCCTGAAGGGACATAATAATTGGGTTAACAGTGTCAGCTTCAGCCCAGATGGTCGCACCCTTGCTTCCGCCAGTCGGGACAAAACTATTAAACTTTGGCATTGGGACGATGTATTACTGCGAAAGCCCAAAGCCGATAATGATGACTGGATAACTAGCATTAGTTTTAGCCCAGGCGATCGCACCTTAGCAGCAGCAAGCCGAGACAAAACTGTAAAACTTTTCAGTCGAGACGGTAAACTACTCCGTACATTCACAGGGCATCAAGGTCAAGTTTGGGGTGTAGCTTGGTCGCCCGATGGTCAAGTAATTGCCTCGGCTAGTAAAGATAAAACGGTGAAGCTTTGGAGTGGTGACGGTAAACTGCTCAACACCTTACAAGGTCATAATGATACCGTCTTGAGTGTAGCTTGGTCGCCTGATGGTCAAGTAATTGCCTCGGCTAGTAAAGATAAAACAGTAAAACTTTGGAGTCGCAACGGTAAACTGCTCAATACCTTGCAGGGACATCAAGAAGCGGTGAATTGGGTAAGCTTTAGCCCAGATGGCAAGTTGCTAGCCTCAGCCAGTGATGATAAAACCGTGAAAATCTGGACTATAGAGGGTAAATTGCTATATACATTAATTGGTCATAGCCGCCGGGTAAATGGGGTTGCTTGGTCGCCTGATGGTCAAAGCATTGCCTCAGTTAGTATTGATAGCACAGTGAAGATTTGGAATCGAGACGGTGAGTTGCTAAATAATCTCACGGGCGATGGCGATAGTTTTATCAGTGTCAGTTTTAGCCCCGATGGCAAGACTCTGGCAGCTAGCAGTGATGACAAAGTGAGGATTTGGAACCGAGAAGGAACGTTGCTGATTGCTTTGAAAGGCGATAAAGATGAGTTAACCAGCGTCAGTTTTAGCCATGACGGCAAGACTCTGGCTGCGGGTAGTGGTAATAGCACAGTAATTTTCCGAGATTTAGCAGATATCCAACTGGATAAATTACTGGCACGCGGTTGCGATTTGCTACATGATTATTTGCAGACTAACCAGAAAGTAATGAAAAGCGATCGCGCCTTGTGTTCTAGTAGGTGATTTGAAATTAATCGACTTCATTAATGATTTTCGGGCTTCCCGAACAGCTATATCTATGTTAAATCGATTAAAAAATGAGCTATTAAAGTATTTCTTTCGTAAGATAGCAAGTAAAGATGCAAAAGATTTGGGTTATCTTTATCAAGGTGCATCACTGAACCATCAACTGCTAAGTGGTGATGATCTATCCATCGCTCTTGTGAATCTAGTAAAAAACTGAAATAGGGGCTGACATCTGGATGATTTTTAGTTAATTCTTCATAGCTTTGATAAAAAGGAGGTATCCCAATTCCCATCGGCATATATAAGCCTTTAGGATAATCTGCTACAGCCAATTGAGGAAGCGTTTTCAGATTAATGCCACTAATGAATAATTTATTTGGTTCGCCCGTCTTAGTATCTGTGAATCCTAACTCAATTTCTTGTAAATTTTGTTCCACGCCAATCGGTTTAATATTCCTTAAAATCGCTTTATCAAATTTGCCTATTCTCCAGTATTGATTGCCCCAAGGCTTATTTTGATCGTAAAATCCTGGCGCTCGAAAACTTGCAAACTTAACTTCATTTTTAACGTCGTAAAAATCTCTCCATTTGGTGATATTGGTCGCTAGCGTAGTTCTAACTTTTCTACTTTGCTCTCCAGATACAATTATCCTCTCATCAAGGGGGAACTGAGTAGCAACTTCTTTTTGATCGATTACATTTCTTAAAAGATTAGTTTTGACTACTGTGCCACTCGGATCTTGCCAGTGTTCTAATTTCCACCAATGCTGCCAATATGAAATCTTATTAATTTTTTCAAAAATATTTTTGTAATGTCCAATTGGGAAAGTAAACCAACTTTGATAATAAAGGGTTTTGTTATTATCCTCTTTAGTAAAAAGTAAAATTTCCCAAAATCCGGCATTTAAGCAATTATTAGCCAAAGCTATCTCTACAATATTTTGCTTTTCAAAACCATCTCCTCCAACAATTTCTATATTTTTTGAATTAGCAGGAAAACTAATCTGTTGCCTATTCCACTCCCTATCTGTAAAAGCGATTATTTCTAAACCTCGATCTTTTTTAACCCATTCAGGTGCTTTGGGAACCAATAGCTCTAAATCAACATTTTTTATAACTATTTTTGCCGTGTTTTTATCTGTTGCTTCCAGTACGAAATCGAAATGCGTATCATCTTTCTTAATCAGGATTAATTTTCGATTAGAATATCTTTTAAAATTTTTTCCTAACGGTGCAGGATTGGCTGGATAATCGACATTAGATAATTCTTGTAGTTTTATACTCATTTGATTATCAAATTTATATCTGGATTTAAACCAGAAACCACCTAGTCCCAGCAAACCAAGGCAGAGAATAAGAGTACTAAATAAAATCTGTTTCTTCGTGACTCTGAAATTAACTTTGCCGAATAGGGAAATGCCTGCAAGTTTTTCTTTTGCAGAGATGTTTTTCATCAGACAAATTCCTTTTTTTAAGAATGCTGATTTACAGCATAGCATTCTGCAAAGCGGATGTCTTATTTCTATTTTCAACGAAGTGTTAATAAACAGTTACCTGCAATTAAGGGTTTAATACCAATTCTTATTTTTCCTTTATTACACTTGCAGCAAACTGCTAAAACGCCTACGCATAGGCTGAAACCTTTATTTATTGGGAAATTGGACTTTTTCAACTTCACCAGAATTAGTCACAATAGAAAAAGTTTCACGCCTCAAAGCAAAACTTTTACCCAACAATGTTGTTTACTTTTCTTAATTGGATAAAGTCGGACTAAGCTGTTGAAGAAACTCAATATTTAAATCTAGCTTTTCTCCTAACCATAGGGAATGAACTGCATGGTCTGCCACAGCATCCCCTGTCTCAGGATGAACGAGAATATCCAATCCCTCACGATTGAGCATTAACCAAGGAACGACTTTCTCAAACTGATTCGGTAAGAAAGCAACTTGATACATCGCTTTTGGATGGGGCCCGATGGGCTTGTCAAACCAGCGTCCGAGTTGCACGTCAAACCTAGCGCCTAATCCTTCACGTACACGCGCAGCTACATCTCGACTCGCAGGATCGAAGTAAACATGAGCATGAAAACCAGCGATCTCGATAGTATCTTCTTTCATAGATCCACTTTTCGCTCTCAACTCTAATTTTGGGTAGCTGACTTTTTATTTTTTACTATAAATCTACGACGAGCTACGCCCACGCTCAATTTTAGCCCAATACAGTGTAGTTAGCGATCGCTTGTTGGAGATTCAATTTACAGAGATCGTTGATTGAGATAACTAACTTTTATGGGGTAGGCAGCATACTGAGCGTTATCGTTAACGCGGCCTCTTGCAGAGAAGTAGCGATCGCGCCATTTTGCCCACCCTAATTATGCAAGTTAAATGTGGAATAGCTTAGTAGTTAGTTAACGCTGAAAGTGCTTGTAGTTTCTTTGACAACTTCATCTCTTTTAGGAGTAACTGAAAGATGCACAACATGCACTGAACAAGGAGCATGGTGCAGAACGTAGTTACTCACACTACCGAGAAATAGTTCCATCAGCCGAGAATGGCCCCGACGCCCCATAACAATTAGGTCAGCGTCACAACTATGGGCTAAATCACAAATAATCCGACCAGGATTACCAACATTTTGTGTAAATTCCGTAGTCACACCTGCTGTGTTTGCTTGGGCACAGAAAGATTGCAACATCTGGATTCCTAGATTTTTAAAGGTATCCCACTGTTGTTGGTATAACTCAAAGCTTTGACTGGTCAATCCTGGATAGTAGTCCATATTAGACAGCATGGGTACATAAGGACTACCCTCTTCTTCAGAAGACAGAACATGAAGTAACATTAAGCTAGCTTGTGTTAACTTTGCTAAATCTAATGCTTCCTCAAAAACCTGTTGCCCTATTTCCGAGCGATCTAATGCAACTAGAATCTTTTTAAACATCATATAGACCTCCGATTTCATTGGTAATTGGTCTTTACGGTTTCGGGTTTCCAGATGCTGGATTGTCAAAAATGACTAATCCCTCAACTATGTTTAGCGACTTTTGAATTTTAAATCTCTTAAAGGTTTTCGCACTATATTTATATTTATAGCAAAACAATTTGAGGAACTTGTGAGGAAAGCCAGCATTTATCTTTGAGCATGAGGGAGCATCTCATTTTGGAATAAATATCTTTGGGTTTCGAGCCTAAATCCCTTTCTCAAAATTGCTATGCATTAGTCACATTTTTCTTAAGATTGTTGCAAATGAGCCAGCAACAGGATTGTAGAACAACGCGATCTGCGGATATTTGACAAAAGCAGAAGAATGTAAATGACAAAAATTTTTTAGGCGATCGCTAACTACAAACTGGAGAATTTGAGTAGATACCTATCAATGTTTTTGCTCTTGTTTTAAGTAATATCATGTCCGGTAAATCACTTACGATTAAGCTCCGATGTTAATCCACCA
>NZ_JAVRCC020000018.1:0-130532 GCF_034530975.2 Nostoc sp. DedQUE07
ATTTTAACGCAGATGGGAAAGATGATTTAGTCAACGTCTTCAATGATGGGGGTCTAGCCAGTATCGATACTTATATTTGGTAATGATAAGCTTTTATAGCTGTTGCCAGGAAACCCTCTAATATCGTGTCCGGTTAAAGACTTATCATTAAGACGGCAGGGGAGCAGTTCTTGCTGGGGGCAGGGAGAAAGAGGGTTTCCTGGTTTTTGCACAGATGTGGGAATTATAACTAATTAGGCGGACATGATATAAAAACAAAAAACCCGCCGTAGCGGGTTGCACAACAAAACTATGAACAATGAAAACTTGATTTAGCTGGAATACCTCATTTCAGCTTCCAGTTGACGGATTAACTGTTCGTCGCCTTTTGCTCTAGCTATTTCCAAGCGATGCTCTAGGCTTTTTTGAATATTCGCTCTGTGAGTTTCTCGTGATTTGCTCAAACTTTGTAGTCTATTTTGACTCATAGTGATTACCTGCTTTAGTTTTTCAATTTATGTCTTGTATTCCTAACATAACACACATTTTGTAGCTGTTGCTACAGAAAATATATTTTTTATATAATTTGGCTAAAATATGTCTAATAACCAGATAGATCGACAACCCCTTGTGACTTTACTGAGCGATTTCGGCGATCGCGATGTTTATGTCGGCATAATGAAGGGAGTCATAGCCCAAATCAACCCCAGACTGACGGTGGTAGATTTAACCCACCAAATTCCGCCGCAAGACATCAAAGCAGCCAGGTTTAGCCTGATGAATGCTTATGCCCATTTCCCACTTGGGACAGTGCATCTGGCAGTCGTAGATCCAGGTGTAGGAACCAAGCGACGGGCGATCGCAGTAGAATTTGCTCAAGGGTTTTTGGTCGGGCCAGATAATGGTATATTCAGCGGGGTACTGAATCAAAGTCTGGCGATCGCAGCCGTCGAACTTACAAATCTTAATTATTGGCGCACTCCTCAACCAAGCAAGACTTTTCACGGTAGGGATATCTTTGCACCAGTGGCAGCTAATCTTGCTAGTGGTGTCCCCCTCAAACAGCTAGGACAAGAAATCGATTTAGTAAGTTTGGTAAACCTGGATATAGGCGACTGCAAGCAGACAACCACTGGTGTAGTGGGTTGCATTCAATATATTGACCACTTTGGCAACTTAGTGAGTAACATTCCAGCGAGTTACGTGCAAGGTAAAAGTTGGTATGTGCAAGTTGCAGGATTGAGTGTATCAGGCTGTGAAACTTACAGTGAGGTGAAAGTGGGAGAGATAATAGCTTTAGTTGGCAGTCACGGTTGGGTAGAAATTGCCATTAATTGCGGAGATGCTCACTCACAATTACAGATTGATTTACAAGATCCGTTAGAAGTGTTGTTTTTTTAAGACAATCAGACCAGTGAATCTTGCTAAAGTTAAGACAGTGAAAAATTACCAGGCTGCAAAGTGCCTGTTGGTAATTTGTGGTCAAGTCAAAAAAAGGGGAAAATTCTAGATATAAAAAGGAGGATGGGCAACTACACACCACTTAAAAACAAGCATTTTCATTCACCGTAGGCAGTGCCAATTTGACAAAAATTTCCAGAAAGCAACTGCTAAAAGATGTAAGTTTAGGAATGGTGACATGAAGTTGCCTTATTGCTCATAATAATAAAAGTAACCCTTGAGCAATTTCCTGTTGTACTCTACTAGAGAATCATAATTATATTCTTAGCTATGACTACACAAACACTCTCTGCACCAGAAGTTTATCAAGGTCAGTTTGGGGAATTTACAATTACTCAAAGCGATCGCACTGGCGTAATTATCTATCGCGCTGGATTAATGGTAGCAGCACTGAGCTTTGCCATAGGCAGCGCCTTGATTTTACTCAACAATAACCCCACTGTTGTAAGTTTACTGACACCTTTATATGCTTGTTTTAGCATCGCACTTGGTGTAAGTTTATTTACCATCCATATCTACATGGCATCACTGCACCGAGCATTGCAAGTTTTTTGGGCGATTGGTAGTATCGCATCAGTGATTCTGGCGATCGCTAGTAGTGAACCTTTAGCTCTTGCGATTTACAATCAGCCAATTACCTTATTTGGAGTTGGTTTTATCTTTGTAGCTTTAACAGGTATTTATTTTAAAGAGGCTTTTTGCTTCAATCGCCTGGAAACCAAAGTATTAACCCCAATTGTACCGCTACTGTTGTTAGGACATTTGGTAGGAATTTTACCAACTCAGGGAGAAAGCATTTTATTAGGAACTTGGGCAATATTATTTTTAGTGTTTGCCCTGCGAAAGACAGTCCAAGCAATTCCTGCTGATATTGGAGATAAGTCTGTGTTTACTTACTTGAAAGAACAACGTTTAGCTAAGGTTTAATGCGGATAAAAAATCGTCGGTGTCAAAAATTTCCCAAAATCAAACTAATCAAACGCCAAGAAATGTGGACACTTACGGCTCAAGGGTGGGCGATTGCGATCGCTTTGATTGTTTATTTAATATTTTTCATTTTTAGTCATGTACACTCATTTCTGGCCGTAACTTCCCCGATCCAATCAGCAGAAGTATTAGTTGTTGAAGGATGGCTACCAGATTACGCTATAGAAGAAGCTTTGACTGAATTTCAAAACGGTTCTTATCATCAAATAATTACTACCGGAGGTACATTAGGAAAAGGAAGTTATCTTACCGGATACAAGAACTTTGCAGACGTGTCAGCTGACACCTTCATAAAACTCGGTTTAGAAGCAGAAAAAGTAGTAGCCGTTCCGACACCTTTTGTGGTTAAAGATCGTAGTTATGCATCTGCTGCGGAATTTGAGCGTTGGCTATCCAATTCAAATTTAAAGATAGAATCGATTAATCTTTTTTCCTTGGACGTTCATGCCCGTAGGAGTTGGTTTCTTTTTAAAAAAATACTTACCCCTCAAATTAATGTTGGTGTTATTGCTGCGACAACACAAGATTATAATCCAAACAAATGGTGGAACTCTAGCGAAGGCGTGCGGATGGTTATTGATGAAGGTATAGCTTATCTTTATGCACGGTTTTTGAATTGGAAAGCCTAATAGTTATAATTCGTAATTCGTAATGACGCTCGTAGACTCGCTACCGCTACGCTAACGTAATTCGTAATTCCCCAACTTATTTAATAAATCGGGGAGCTATCTAGTGAGCGTTTTATGTTTAATTAACGTGAGTTCGACAAGCCCTTTTTTGCACCTCTCCCCCAACCCCTCTTGGACACCCAGAGGAAAGCAAAAACCGTAATTTTTCGTTGCTCCTCCCTTTCCCCGTGGGAGAGGGAGGTTGTCCGGGAGAGGTTCATCGAACTCACATTAATTAGGTTGACCTACTTACCCAGGATTTGTAATAATGCTTGCCGATAAATTTTCAAACCTTCTGCATTCAGATGGTCGCCATCACTGGTTAAATTTTCTTTAAGAACATTATTTTCATATAATGGTGCTAGTCCGGCTGCGGCAACTGGTACTTTTTCTGTTTCAGCCACTTGATTAATCAGAACATTAATTTGTTCAACTCTCTTAAGTGGGGCTGCTACTGTTGGATCTGAGCTTGCTGCCACTGTCGAATAAAAAGCCGGAATTAGAAAAATCCCTTTAGTTCCCATTGTGCGGATAAGTGCGATCGCTTCTTGGAGATTTTTGCTAAATAACTCATCACTAATTTGATACAAAGCATCATTTCCACCTACGGCAATAATGGCTTTTTCGCATTTCACCTTGGTAGGAATTAAACTTTTCAGTTGTTCTAGTAATGAGATTGTACTCAGACCATTTAACCCAAAATTAAAAGTACCACTCCCAAGGGTATTGCCAAGTCCAGCCGAAATAGAATCGCCAAATAAGCAACCTGAGAACTGTTTATCTTGGGCGGCGAGTATTTGATATTGTAGGGCAACTTTCCCTAAAGGTGAAGAACTTACGTCATCTTTCGGCGGCGCATCAGCAGAACTAGAAGAGGAATTTGCCATACTGACTAGCTTCTGAATTTTTGACACATCAACAACTAATCGATCGCTGGGATAAGCTTGTAGAAAGCTGGCTATCCCTAGACCTTCTGGCGATCTTGCTCCGATGATAATGGCCGATCGTAGTGCTTGTATACTAGCTCGATCGCGACGAGCGATCGCTTGGGATGCAAAAGATAAAATTTGCTTGCCCATTCCTGTGTTTATCAACTTATCTAAAGCCACAATATCAAGCGACATTTTCACCTGAAGGGCTTCTTGAAATTTCTGTTTCTCTTTAGCGCTAAGGTAATCTAGAAAAGACTTCAGATCGGCAGAAACCTTTTGTGTCTTGTCATAGTTGCGTATATCTGCCACCGGGATCGATTGCTCAAACAATCCGTACCTGACGGTAACTTTTTCGGCTGCCAAACTAGGCAACAAACCAAGTCCACTATGCACCAGTAAAAATATTAAGCACCCAGATAGGCTGATTAAAAGACGATAGAAATATTTCATCACAGAAGATAAGAAGATAGATAGTCAATAGTTAATAGTCAAGAGTCAAGAGTCAAAAGTCAAGGGGAATTGGGAAAGAGGTCTTTGTAGAGACGGCGATTTATCGCGTCTCTTGCCTTAACCAAACAGTATCGCCCCTACTCCATCAACAGCCAACCCTAATTTGGGAATACTCAATCCAGTGGCGTGAGGATAGAACGGTGGTAGAAGAAGGTGCATATTGGCTAGCTTGGGCACAAATTTCGGGAATTGGGCCAGTATTACTGCGACGGCTGCAACAGCATTTTGGCACGCTGGCAACAGCTTGGAACGCTACTAAGGTACAGTTAGGAGAAGTAGAGGGTTTTGGTTTTCAGACATTAGAAAAAGTAGTACAACAGCGATCGCGTTTGCACCCAGAACAACTATTTACCAAGCACCAGCAGGAAAATTCTCATTTCTGGACGCCAGCAGATGCAGATTATCCCCGTTTATTGCTAGAAACTCCCAGTCCACCGCCAATTTTGTACTATCGCGGTGAAGTCGAACTCCAAGAAAATCTCGGACAAAAACCAATGGTTGGGATTGTCGGAACCCGCCAACCCTCAGAATATGGTATCCGTTGGACTCGCCAAATTAGTACAGCTTTGGCTAAAAATGGCTTTACAGTCGTTTCTGGTATGGCAGAGGGAATTGACACCGAAAGCCACATCGCCGCCATGAAAGCAGGTGGACGAACGATCGCAGTTTTGGGAACTGGTGTAGATGTCATCTATCCGCATAAAAATCGGGATTTGTACAAGCAAATTTTGACGGCTGGGTTAGTTGTAAGTGAGTACCCAACAAAAACCCCACCCGATCGGACTCACTTTCCCCGTCGCAACCGCATTATTGCAGGCTTAAGCCGCGCCATTCTGGTAATGGAAGCGCCTTTAAAATCTGGTGCCTTAATTACTGCTACCTACGCAAATGAATTTGGTAGAGATGTCTATGCATTACCTGGAAGACTTGACGATTATCCATCCCAAGGATGCTTAAAGTTACTGAGTCAGGGAGCAACTTTCATTCTTAAAGAACTAGACGAACTGTTAACAATGCTAGGAGCAATACCACAAATTGATGCAATTGAAACTTCTACAGCACCACAACAGTTAATGCCAACTTTATCGCCCGAATTGCAAACAGTAATGAATGCGATCGCAAGTGATGCTTTACCCTTCGATTTTATTGTCCAACAAACCGGTATGGCTGCTGGCTCAGTTTCCAGTGCTTTGTTACAGTTGGAACTTATGGGTTTTATTTCGCAACTACCAGGTATGCGGTATCAAAAAAGTTAAGAATTAAAAGATAACAACATTATTTAGATTTATTTTTCGCAATTTAATCATCAGATTTATAACAGTTCGTAGTGTTCGCGTAGCGTCTGGCAGAGAGGACTTTAGTCCTCAAAATAAGGGGTACCGCTTACTACAAACTACAAATCCGATTGTTTTGTGACACTTGCGTAAGTCCTAACAATATAAAAATTTTATTTTTTTATATAAAAAAAATTGCAGAAGTGGGGAAAATAGGAAGGTTGAGTCCACTCTGGGGATAAGGGGCGAGGGTAAAAGTATGGAATTTCCCCTTACCCTTTAACCTTTAACATGCACCCCAACCGGAAAGCAAAAGTTACTTTTACAAGATGTCTACTGTCGATCGCAAAGTAACAAAAAATTACATTGCTAGCCAATATATATAGAATAGAGATGCCTTAATTTCGCGTTTTTGCATTTTACTTGTTTTGGCGATCGCAAAAAAATCCCTTAATTCTTATTATTTGTCGTTACCCACATCTTTTTATCTTTAGCTTAGTTGCTATTGTGCCTCAAAATACAATTCCAAGGCTAATAGTTCAAGTTCTCTTAACTGGACTAAACAACAATTCACCTCAAGTTCGGTTAAACACTTATCCGAACATGATTTAAGTCCACTTGAGTGAACAGTAGCTCTGAGCCACAGAACTTAAGTTTTAGACAAGATATGGTTTAGCATAATACTTTAACTGTCACCAAAATGTGAGTAATGACGAGATTTTCAATTATGGGGATTCTCTTTTTGCTTGTTAAAGCCTAAATTGGTTCAAATGACTACGGGGATTATAAGTACGTATAGCCCGGATTTTTTCATAATATTCCCGCTCTTGTTGGCTGAGGTCTTTTGGTGGAACGATCGCCACTTTCACCAACTGATCGCCGCGTCCACCTTTGGAGAGGGGCCAACCTTTGCCACGTAAACGTAGAGATTGACCAGAACGCACTCCTGCTGGTAGTTTGACATTAACTGAACCATCGGGAGTGGGTACATCAATAGACGCTCCCAGAGTCGCTTCATCTGGTGTGATTGGCACTTCGCATACCAAGTTATCGCCTTCCATTTGGAAGAAGGTGTGCGGCTGAAGTTCGACTTTTAAGTATAAATCTCCCCGTTGTTGAGTCATGGGGTTAATCTGACCTTTGCCCCGCACCCGTAGGCGAGTACCAGTTTTAGCTCCAGATGGGATATTGACATCTATTGTTTCATTACCTAAACTGAAGCGCTTTTTCACACCATTAAATGCTTCAGCAAAAGTTAGAGCGATCGCAGCTTCGCTATCCTGCCCAGTACCCGCACCTCCATCTTGAAACCCAAAATCGTTAAAGCTGCTGCTAAAATGAGTTGAGGTACCTGGAGAAGTGCGGTAAGAGTGACTTCGTGCCTGATTTTGGCGCGCCCCACCACGAGGGGGAGGGCCACCAAAGCGTCCTAGCAACTCATTAATGAACTCATCAAAATTGCCATATTGACTGAAGTCAAAGTTACCCATATCGGGAGCAGCACCACCAGATGGGAAACCTTCACCAGCTTGTTTCCAATATTGACCGAATTGGTCGTACTTTTTGCGTTTATCTGGGTCTGACACAACTTCGTAGGCTTCGCTAACTTCTTTGAAGCGTGCTTCTGCCTGTTTGTTGTTTGGGTTGACATCAGGGTGATATTTGCGGGCTAGTTTACGAAAGGCTTGTTTAATTTCTTCTGAACTGGCAGTCTTGCTGACTCCCAAAATAGCGTAATAGTCCTTGAAGTCGGTTGCAGCCATCTACCAGCCTCCTAATTAGAAATTCCCGTTATGTTTATTTTTGAAAATGAGATATTTAATTTGCCTGGTATAGTGCCAAACAAAAGAATATGATTTTAAATTAACAAAAAATATAGAAAATCAAGTGTGGTTCTCGCTCACCAAGGAATCGCAATTCCCGTACTCCGATTTTTCTGATAAGCGGCTGAGGCTGTCTAATCCTTCTCCTCGACTTGGGGGAGCATCCCGGAGTTGACGGTGCATCCGCAAAATAATTTCTTCTGGAACTTGGCGCGATCGCTTTTTATTCCGTGCTAAACACAGCCAAACTGGTGTATCCACCCAAATTCCCCCAATGTCGGTAAAGCCCAAGTTACGTGCTAAAGCAATGACTTCACGACGATTGCGGCGCTGGGCATTGGTGGCATCAAAAATAGCTGTATTAGTTGTGGAAATAGCTTGCTGAAATTGCCGTTCAATTTCGCGCCAAATCAGTAGCCACGGCCCTTGAACAGCTTGGGAACCGAACAATTTCCCCCGAATGGCATCGGTAGAAATTAGCGCCATTTCAGGGGATTCTGTCAGTAATTGTTTTGCTAAAGTTGACTTCCCGCTACCTGGAAGACCAATCAGTAAAAAAAGTGAGGAGTGAGAAGTTAGAAGTGAGGAATTAAAAGTGATGAGTGAGGAGTAATCAGAATTTTTAGTCATTAACTCATAACTCCTAACTATCAAAATTTTTAGTCATTAACTCATAACTCCTAACTCCTAACTCCTAACTATCAAATGATAGTTCCATCAGGAATTACAGCATTTTTCAGTACGACAACGATGCCACTACGGATGTAGAAACCTTGACTTTCTCGGTCAGCTTCTTGCACGTTATCTTTATTGATGATTTTGACATCGTGACCGATACTGGCATTTTTATCAATGATAGCACCGCGAATAATCGAGTCAGTACCAATACCTACAGGAATGTCACCTTTTTCTACGTTACATTGGCGTTCTACAAAAGCTTGATAAAAATCTGCACCCATGAGTAGGGACTCTTCGATCACACAACCAGATTCAATTCGCGATCGCACTCCCAAAACTGAATGTTGAATGCGGCAATTTTTCAAAATGCAACCTTCGCCAATAATTGATTCTGTGATTTGGCATTCTAAAAGTTTACTTGGAGGTAAGTAGCGAGCGCGGGTATAAATTGGTGCGTGTTCATCGTAGAAACTAAAGGGTGGCTGAGGCTGCTGAGTTAGGGCTAAATTGGCATGATAAAATGCTTCGATTGTTCCAATATCTTCCCAGTAGTCATCAAAAAGGTAAGCTTGAACGTTGTAATCTTTAGAGGCATCAGGAATAATTTCTTTGCCGAAATCAGTCCTTTCTGTACCTTCTCTCAACAACTTGAACAAAACATCTTTTTTAAAGACATAAATCCCCATTGAGGCGATGTAAGGCTGTTGCTGGGCTTGTTCTTTTGATAATCCCAGTACACTTGTATCAACTTGCATTTGGTGTAACGCTTCACCTTTGGGTTTTTCGCTAAAATCGATGACTCTACCAGAATCATCAATTTTCATCAAGCCAAAATCTGAGGCGCGGCGCTCATCAATGGGGATGACTGAGAGAGTAATATCAGCCCCCGTTTCCTTATGACGCTGGATAAACTGGCGATAATCCATGCGGTAGAGGTGATCGCCTGAGAGAATTAGGTATTCTTCCACATCCCATTCTTCCATTAACCACAGGTACTGACGTACAGCATCGGCTGTACCTTGGAACCAGTTGGGGTTTTCTGGTGTTTGTTGTGCAGCGAGAACTTCTACAAACCCTTCATTGAAGCCAGTAAAGTTATAGGTACGGGCGATGTGACGATTCAGGGAAGCTGAGTTGAATTGTGTCAGGACGTAGATTTTGAATATTTCGGAATTTATGCAGTTACTAACAGGGATATCGATTAAGCGATACTTACCCGCCACTGGTACTGCTGGTTTAGCGCGGAGTTTGGTTAGTGGGTAAAGCCGAGTACCCGCGCCACCACCAAGAATGATTGATAATACTTTCTTCACAAAATTTCTCCTGACTGCCTTTCAACTCTCACTCTCAGTTTAGGACTGTCTGCCACCACAGGTAAGGGGGATCGTCTGATTCTTTGGGATGAATTTTACAGAATGCTACTAGTGATGGATAGTGCGGCTGATAAGGAGAAAAAATAGAACATTTGTATTAATTGAGCTAAAAAGTGTAAGAAGTTTCAACTAGACCGCCCTCACGTAGGATTTTATCTCTGTGAGAGACAGCTTGCAAGGCGAAGAGGTAAATCGTCTGTAACAAACCTCGTTATAAAAATAAATCTAAAAAAGTTCTATGTGTAATCCGTAAAATATTGTTTTTATAGTGTATCCACTTACAGTTAGCTAAAAGCCAGCTATTAAGAGAATGTTTGAAAAGTCTAATTTACTACTAGCCTTGGCGACTAGAAGGCGCACGCTAGGTGTTTCAAGTCGGCAAAACCGCCCAACGCACTGGATAGGCTACACAGACACAACCCACATCTGGGGGTTAGAAAACTCTTAATTTTGAATTAGCCCACATTCGCGTAGCGTTCCACAAGAAAAGTGGACTTTGCTTGTGTACTAGGGAATTCTATTTGCCTAATACTTTTCAAACATCCTCTAAGTTAACTTTCTAACTTATTTAAAAACAGGGTAACAGATATATGCCGAACTTTAAAATGGGTTGGTTGCCAGATCGTCCAGATTTTAGAGACTATTGCCTAGAGAATATAATCGAAGACTCTAAGAACAAAGAAAGAATTAAACTCCAAAAAGCAACTTTAGTAAATGATTGCACGTTACAAATAGAGAACAGAACAGTGGTTCAAAAGAACGGGAGGGAAGATAAAAAGCAAACTAGCTTGCTCTTACCCTTCAAAGAAGCAACAGACCAAAGTTCGGCAAGTTTGCAATATCCAATAAATATACATTTACCTTCTCATGTAGATTTGCGGCAATGGTGTTCTCCAATTAAGCAGCAAGGAAACCTTAAGTCTTGCACTGCAATAGCTGGTGTTGCCTTAGTAGAATATTTTCAAAGAAAGATAATGGGCGAAGATATAGATGTCTCCAGCCTCTTTCTCTACAAAGTTGCACGAAAATTGATGCACTTAACTGGAGATACTGGAGCATCGACCCGCTTCACAATGAAAGCAATGGCACTTTTTGGCATACTTCCAGAAGAATATTGGCCTTATGAAATTGAGAATTTCGACGAAGAACCACCTGCTTTTTGCTATGCCTATGCTCAGAATTATCAAGCACTTCAGTATTTTAGGCTTGACTTACCTCAACTTTCAAAAAAACAAGCATTAGTTCAAATCAAAGCTTTTTTAACTGCTGAACTTCCTATTATGTTTGGGTTTACAACTTATAGTTCTATTTTTAATAAGAAAACTGTAAAAACAGGAAAAATTTCTTATCCTACTATAGGCGAAAAGATGTTGGGGGGCCATGCAGTTGTTGCCGTTGGTTATGATGACAATAAAATAATTGAGCATCCCAAAGATAAGTTAATTAAAGACCATAACAAAAGTTTTCCAACTCAAGGAGCTTTCTTAATTAGAAATTGTTGGGGCGAAGATTGGGGTAAAGATGGTTATGGTTGGCTACCCTATGAGTATGTATTACAGGGGTTAGCTACTGACTGGTGGTCATTGCTGAAGAATGAGTGGATTGATGAGAGACAGTTTGGCTTGATAGCTAAGGATGGCGTTCTACTAGGAGGTAAAAGTCAAAAGTCTTCAGATCCACCACCTCAAACTCTTAAGCCTAAATCTGTTGAGCTTACTCCTGTTAATGGGACTTAGACAAAAAATACCAAAAAAATAGCCTCAAATCTATATATAGAAAAACTTTGACATCGCTTTAAGTTAGTTTGTTGATATATCTGGGTTTGGGCTATTTTTGAGCATTTGGTGTATTTCCCTTACCCTGCATAGGTTTGAGGCTTGTTTATCTCTCAAAAATGTTTAAATTCTGTTGACAATTAGAATTATACCTCGCAAAACAAGAAGCCGTAATAAGAATATTTTCATTTTTTGATAATTGAGCACATACCAGATTGGATGAATAACCAATCTGGTATATTTTTATTCGTCCCTAAGTATTCATTTAAGAAATTGCAGCTGTAGTTTAACAATTTTTCTATATCAGGAGTATCATCATTTCTTGCATCAATCTGCCAAAGCCAAAGTCTGACAGTTCCATCATCACTGGAAGATGCTATTGTTTTATCATCATGACTAAATGCTAATTGATTAACCCCATTAGTATGTCCTTTTAGAGTTTCTAGCAGAAATGCTTCTTTATGACTAGGACTTTGTATAGCTCTATCTACATTCCACACTTTAATAGTTTCATGATTCCCACCAGAAGCAAGTTTATGCCCGTCAGAAGAAAAATCTAACCCATAGATTGTATTATCATCGCCTTTATTATTACTATTGAAAGACGTTAATGGTTTGTCAACTCTGATTTTAGGATTCCAAATATTTATCATACCTTTGTTACTAGCAGAAGCAAGTACATTTGCTTGCGAACTGAACCTTACTACTGTTACTATCTCGCCCTGATTCCCAACAATTTCTAATTTATTACTTTTATTAACATTCCAAAGTCTGATTATACCATCACTACCTCCGTAAACAATTTTTGATTTATCATAAGGCTCAAAGTCTAGACTATGAATTTCATATTTTTCACTAGCATTATTATTTCCTTGTTTTTGAAAACAATCTTTTATATTTAGTTCATTTTCTACTTTAGGCTGCTTTTTTTGAACTTCGGTATTACAAATTTTTATAATTCCGTCTTTACCACCAGAGGCAATTAGTTTGTCATCATGACTGAAACTAATATCATAAACAAGCCCTTGATGACCAGAAAAAGTTTTGATGAGTTTGTTTTTATTCGATCCGATATTCCAAAGTTTAACAATTCCATCAATACTTGCAGAAGCAAGTAATTTACCATTATGACTAAATTTCAGACGCCAAAATGCTTGTTTTTGATGTGAAAGATTATATAAAAATTTGCCATTGCTATCCCAAATTTTAATAATTCCGTCAGCACCTCCAGATGCAATTATTTTATTATCAGGACTAAAACTTACACCATAAACTGAACCTTGATGACCTTCTAATCTATTATGTTCTTGCACTTTATAAATTATTGATTGCAGTTGCTTGAGTTCTTCAGTGTGTTTTCCATCTACCTTTTTTAGTTGCTGTAGTGCTTGTACACTTGCCATTAATGCTTCAAGTTGCTTATCGGCATCAAGTAATGTTTGAGACACTTTAATCCATGTATTTGCTTCTCCCATTTTGACTAATTCTGCATTATGCTTTTCGGATTTAACCCACAACCCTGCTGATGCAATTGATATAACTGCTAACACTGCAACCGCCTGGGTTCTTTGCCTTTCAGCTTTAACTTTGGCTTTTTGCTGTTTAACTTTTTCTTCTTCTGCCTTGGCTCTGGCTTCAGCCGCTTCTCGCAATTGGCGTTCTTGTTCTAATTGAGCTTGAATTTCTCTGTCGCGTCTCTCCAAACTTTTATGCAAAAATTCTGATTCCAATGGCGTAAGTCTTGGCTGAGTCTTATTCACCCATTCAGAAATTACAGCCAATTTTGCACCTGTCAATAGTGCTTCATCCGATTTATTAAATCTTTGTTGCCATTCCTGGCAATCTTCCTCTAAAGAACGACTGAGACGAATATTCTCCAGATTTTCAGTAATCCAAGTATTTAATAATTTCCACTCTGATAAAAGTGCTTCATGAGCAACTTCAACCGTCTTTTCATCAGTGATAATCAAACGTTGTTGAGAACCTGCCAGTAATCCTACAACCCGTTGCAATTGTTGTGGAGAATCCGCAACAACTTCTAATCTCTCCCAGCTAGCACGCCGCCGCGTCACTTCTCCAGCTTCACCTAGCTGTACTAATTCCATAAATAAACAACGCGCAAAGGCTTGATCTACAGTTGTTAAACTTTGATACAAAATTGTCGCTCGTTTGTCTAAAGCTCCTTTAACTCCACCAATTTCCTCATAGCCTTCATGAGTTAAAAGTGGTTTTGGCGATTCCGGTTCTTCAATGCAAACTCGCCACAATTCCTTAAGCGCATATTGTAGTATGGGTAATGCACCAGGACGGTTGACTACATCAGCAAAAATTTGCGAAACTAAACCATCCTCAAATGTTACACCATGCAATTTTGCAGGTTTTTCAATTGCTTCTTCTAACTCAGCAAAAGACATCGGTGTAACGATGAATGATGTGGGAGGAATGCTATTAATAAGAGTAATAATTTCTAAATAGTCAGCACATCGATTTAAGAAATCACCGCGAATTGTCAAAATTATCCGCGTTTCTGCCTCAGCCTTTTTTACTTCCTGTGCTATTAAGTGGATAAAAGCTTTGCGTTCCTCATCGTCTTGACAAAGGGTAAATATTTCTTCAAATTGATCGATAAATAATAGATGCGGCTGATTTTGCTGCTGTTGTCGAGCTAAAATATCAACCAATTTACCTAAAGGGTGTTCTCCTGGTGTAAAAGATGCGATCGCCCATTGACTGCTTTCAGGGAGGCGATCGCCTTTTAGTTGCGGTAACAAACCCGCTTTTACCAAAGAAGATTTACCACTACCTGAATAGCCAATTACAGCCAAAAATCGACTCTCTGCTAAACGCAAAATTAGTGTGCGAACTGCTTCATCTCGTCCACAAAAATATTGTGCTTGTTCTGATTCAAAAGCATAAAGTCCCCGATAAGGATTTTCCTGATTGAAAGCAACTTTTTCGCCTGTGGGAATATCTAATTGGGGATAAGTAACCAGAGTAATCGAACGTCCCCAACCCATCCGAATCGGCTCTTGTACGGAACCTTTAAGTTCGTTGCTGACAAAATCAAACAAGCGATCGCCACTAATTCGCCTACTATTACTACTTGCATTTTCTATTGCTAATCCCTTAACAACTGCACCTGTGAAAATACTATATTCTTCACTCTTAATTAGTCCGGCGCGTTCAAAGCCACGACAAGCTGTAATTAAGTAATAATCTTTTTGCGAACTGAAAGCGTTAAGAGTTCTTTCTATTAATTGTCTTTCTAAGAAATAGCCGCTATGACAGCAATCGAGTAGCATTACCAAACTACTCAATTGCGACTCTTGAATTAAATCGTTGAGGCTATCCAGAGGAATACCATATTTTTGTTCAACATTTTCGTTTTCTTTAAATTCAATCTGACAATCTGAACTTGCCAAATATCCCTTTTGTTGCCCTAAATTGTCAGAAATAGTAAAACCGTGTCCGCTAAAATAAATCAGCGCTTCATTATTAGCAGCTTGCTCTAGTAAAAAAGTTCTCAAATCTTGTCCAAGTTGAGCGCCAGTAACTTTTGACGCTGCCATTTCATAGCCGTTTTTATCTTTATTCCAGCGCTGAGGTAGTCTTTGCACAGACTGGAAATCACCATACTGCTCTAAGAGTTGCGCTACAGCTTCAGCATCATCTGTAGTCTTTGACAAACGCGATAATGATGGGCTGAGATACTCGGCGATGCCAATAACAAGCGCGTACCGTGCCATTTAACACACCTTGGGTTGGTAAATGCGGGATAATCTTGACAGACACAATGATGGCTGTGTTGCTAACAACAACACCATCTGTTATTTTTCTGCAAGCAAGCTGAAATTTATTCAGATACGTTACAAAACTTTAATCGAGGTAGCTTATGTCAGAAGTACAGCAAATATTTTTCCAAGCAGATGGAGAGATTGAGCAGATTGAGATTAACGTCACAGCCACCGAAATAACTTCGGAAATTGAGGAGGACGATGATGGCATAGAATACAAAGATGTACGAACAGATGCGATCGCTCGGATGCAACAAGCTCGGCAAATGATTCGCTCTTATACTATCTATGCTCTGAGTGCTTTTAAAGACTTTAATACTGCGGATATTGAGGAGGTAAGTCTTAAATTTGGCATTAAGCTGGGTGGGAAGGCTGGTATTCCTTATATTACCGAAGGCTCTGCTGAAAGTAATCTGGAAATTCAAGTGAAGTGTAAGTTTCCAGAAAAACCAAAACCTGATTCACAGTAATAGCAAAAAATTATCTACACATCATAAGGGTAAGCAATGCCGATTAAACGCCCAACTTCGGTGTATTTATTCTCCTATTAACCAAACCTAATTGCTGCGATCGCTTCAAATACTTCACCCAAGGTTGCTCTGACAACTGGGAAATGGCATTTGGTGAAAGTGTTGCTGTGAAAATATCTTTGCCACTGCTAACACCATTGACACCAAAGCTTTCTAAAATAGCAGTTGCAGCAGAGTTTAAAATTGGTTCAGTATGGATAAAAACTGCCAAACTAGTTTCTTCTGAATCTTTAACATCATTTAGCACTGTCGCAAGAGCGGCATCTAGTTTCTGATAATTCACCAGCAACTCCTTGGTAAACAGGGTAGGCAATAATTGTCTACCCTAACTTATCAAATTTATAGGTTGTTGTTACCTACCCTTGTACAGAAATAATATCCATCAGTCTCAGTCTAATTACAGATTCAAAGCGTTAATTACTCCATAACCCCATTTATCATCAAATGTGCCTGCGGGTTTGCCGGGAATGGCACTATTTTTACGTAGTAAGTCTTTCACAGCAACCGGATCGAGTCTAGGATCTCGCTGCAACAGCAGTGCTACTAACCCACTTACAAACGGTGTCGCCATACTCGTACCAGCCTGCACCACAAACTTGGAATTAATCATCGATGAGCGGTCAAAATTTGCATCGGCGGAAAGCGTCGAAACAATCATTGCTCCTGGTGCTGCTACATCGGGCTTCTGTCCATCATTGCGTAGAGGGCCTTCACTACTGAATTCCGAAATAGTGTCCAATTCTAAGCCCATTTCTCGCACTTGGCCATCAATATCTGTGTACTTGGTTTTAGTAGTATAGGCGGCAACTGTAATTGCACTGCTGGCGGCTCCCGGCGAACCAATTTTTAAAGCATCTTTCACACTTTTACCTGTGAAAAACACTGATGAACTATCATCTAGTGTCCACACATTTAAACATGTGTCAGTTGAAGAAGTGTTGCGGACTCGCAGCTGCCAAACACCTCCCATGACTTGCGAGGGGTCAATACCGCGTATTTGCACAAAGAAATTATGGTCGCCGTTGGCTTGGTCTGGTGCTGGTGTCGCTAATTGCACCCGTGCATCTGGTAACTGGTAATCTTGGGCGGCATTACCTTCAGTAATGATTTTTTGGAAGGGAGTAACAAAACCGTTAGGACTCCGCACAGATACTTCCAATTCGCTGTCTTTGGCATACCAAGCGTTTAACCAAACTATGCCTACTTGATTCAAAGGAACATTGAAGCGCATACCACGAGTGCGTCCACTGGGTATGATTGCTTGTCCATGAATGTTATCGTTTCCTTCGTTACCCGCAGCACAACAAACAATTCTTCCAGGCCCAGTTTCGGCATCGATAACTTTAGATAAGGAATCGCTACCATCATGAGCATCAGCGTGTCCGCCCAAGCTGAGATTCACCACTGCTGGGCGTCCCAACTCCCTAGCAACTCGGAAAATATAACGCACACCATCTGCAATGTGGGCATCCTGTAAGTCTGACCTGACAACAACTAATTCCGCTTCTGGTGCGACACCGCCATAACTAGCATCAGCACCGGCGGCAATGCCAGCAACGTGAGTACCATGACCGCCAGTATCCTGAGAAACTGTTAGTTGCGCTCCCGTAAATTCAGCCCCATAGCCGCCCTCTGTGACTCCTGGCCCTGGTAGTGTTTGATCCCAAATGTGTAAAATTCGTCCAGCAAAGGCGGGGTGTTTCGGATCGATGCCACTGTCTATAATGCCGATGATTACTCCTTTACCAGTCAATCCGGTTTGATTCTTAAATTCCGGCAGTTTGACTGTTCCCATTGCAGTGTCCATCCTCAAATGAAGTTTGCGTGATGGCTTAATCCGCACAATCACATCTTCTTCAGATAAGACATCTAAACTATCTATGGGTAAGAAAGCCGTCCGCACACTCCCGGAGTTTTGATTGACTTCAATATTATATTGTGATAGATAACTTAAGTCTGCATCAGGGTCGCAGTAGATAAAAACGACGCTCTTAGTAGGCTTAACCGGGCTTTTGTGGGCAATGATGCCAAGCGATCGCTTGTGTGTAACTAAAGCTCGATCTCCTTCATTTTGATAGTCTTGATATGCCAAAAGTAGCCCAGGGGAAAGTTTTTCGTGTCTCATTGTTACCTCAAACTCAATTTATTTGCTGTCAACTAAGTAGTGATTTTAGTAGGATAAGTCGCTCTCACATTAATGCAGTCTATGTATTTTTTTAGCCTTGATTATTTGATGCGACTATAGTTATCTATTTTTTTATAGATAACATCAAATAAGCTTAGGAAATGGTAAGTTCTTCCTAAGACAATTGCTAATTCATAACTCATATTTTTGAATTCTGTCTCCCCGATCGTAATTTTCTGTGGCTCGTGATACATTTTTGAGCAGCCGCATCTCAGATTTACCCAAGACTGGAGTCACTAGGAAATTTTATGAAGCTATTAAACTAATCCAGTTTCTCCTGAAATCATTACGGACAAGGTAAATAAAATAAAATTAAGAAGAATTAAGGAATAAGTAAAAAAGATAAATTTAATAAATCTCTGCGTTCACCTTTTTGAATGGGTTCTGGTGCTGCTCCTAATCAAACCCCGATGTTCATCCAATTAAGACTGATAACATTTGCGTATAAAACAGCATCAAAAAGGCTAAATCGCTAATGACTACTGAGAAATGACAGATTCTCTATCATAAGTAAGAGTCATAAAGAAGCTAATATTTGCAACGATCGCTTCTAAACATACAAAGAGTTATTCATGCAAATTCAAACACCAGACTGGGTGAAGCACGCTGTTTTCTACCAAATCTTCCCAGATCGTTTTGCCAGAAGCAAACAGCCGCGCAAACGGTTATTGCAAGAAGCCCGTTGGGAAGATTGGGACTCTATGCCAACTCTCCAGGGCTATAAAGGCGGCGATTTATGGGGGATTATGGAGGATTTAGACTACATCCAGAATTTAGGGATTAACGCGATTTACTTCACACCCATTTTTCAATCCGCCAGTAATCATCGCTATCATACCCACGATTATTATCAAGTTGACCCAATGCTGGGGGGCAACGAAGCTTTTAAGGAATTGCTCGATGCAGCCCATCAACGGAATATCAAAGTCGTTCTGGATGGGGTATTTAACCATTCTAGCCGGGGTTTTTTCTTTTTCCACGACGTTTTAGAAAATGGCCCCCATTCGCCTTGGGTAAATTGGTTCAAAATAGAAGGTTGGCCCCTTTCGGCTTACAATGGCGAATTTCCTGCCAACTACGTAGGCTGGGCGGGAAATCGCGCCTTGCCAGAATTTAACCACGATAATCCAGAAGTACGAGAATACATTATGGAAATTGCCGAATATTGGATTAAATTCGGCATTGATGGTTGGCGATTGGATGTACCATTTGAAATAAAAACTCCTGGTTTTTGGCAGGAATTTCGCGATCGCGTCAAAGCCATCAATCCCGAAGCTTATATTGTGGGCGAAGTCTGGGGAGATTCACGCGAGTGGTTGGATGGAACGCAATTTGACGGCGTGATGAATTATCTATTTGCTGGGCCAACAATTGCCTTTGCAGCAGGCGATCGCGTAGTCTTAGAACAAGTCCAAAGCCGCGACTATCAACCCTACCCACCCTTATTTGCTGCCGAGTACGCCACCAAAATCCAAGAAGTACTGCAACTTTACCCTTGGGAAATTCAGCTAACTCAACTCAATTTGCTTGCAAGTCACGATACAGCGCGATTGATGACCATTGCAGGCGGCGATATAGGCAGTATAGAATTGTCAACTCTACTGTTACTCACCTTTCCCGGCGCCCCCAGCATCTACTATGGTGATGAAGTTGGTTTACCTGGTGCAATAGATCCCGACTCACGCCGTGGTTTTCCTTTAGAGAGTAACTGGAATCAAGAAATTTTTAATACTCACCACCAGTTAATTGCCCTCCGCCACACTTACCCAGCCTTGCGTACTGGTGATTACCAAGTTCTCTATGCTCAAGGACAACTTTATATCTTTGCGCGAACTTTGGGGACAGAGGAATTAATAATTGCCATCAACGCTGGCACAAGTTCGGCAACAGCGAATGCAGATGTCGCTACTTTGCGTACTCAACCCAACAAGCCTTTATATGGCACTGCTGAAGTTGAGTGGAATAGTAAAGGAGATCGGCAGTTGTCATTGACTGTTCCCGCACGCAGTGGGTGCATTTTGGGGACTGGGGATTAGGTATTGGGGACTGGGGAACTGGGGAGAAGTTGCAGTAAGTTTTTTTCCTCTGCCCCAATGCCCGATGCGCCATGCCCCATGCCCAATTACATTACCTTCCCGCCACCATTGCAGGCACCAACACCGCATCGATAACGTGGATCACGCCATTGTCTGCCAGAATATCTGTTTTTAGGACATTGGCGTTATTTACCTTAAATTTACCGTCGGCAGATTCAATGGCGACAATTGACCCTTCAAGCGTCTCTGCCTCGTTAATCTGTACCAAATCATCAGACCTGACATCCCCACTAGCGATATGATACGCCACAATTTTCTGGAGCTTGGGGATATCTTGTAGTAATGAGTCTAAAGTTCCCTCTGGCAGATTAGCAAAAGCTTCGTCAGTCGGTGCAAAGAGCGTGAAAGAACCAGGGCTTTTCAAAGTTTCTATGAAATTTCCAGCTTCAGCAGCTTTTATTAGAGTATTGAAATTACCTGCTGCGATCGCAGTTTCCACAAGGTCAGCCATGAGGGTGCGTTATTTAATACTACAAGTTACTTATAAAGTGACTAAAATATCTTAGCCTCTATCAATAGAGAGGTTGCTGGCGATTTAACAGACAGCAGTAGACTGATTTAGTACTGTTACACTGGAGAATGACCCCAAGAACCACTGATTATGCTAAAGCGTTCTAAGTTCGAGACAACTCAATCTCAGATTATGCACCGTGCTGAGGATCTGATTAGTGCAGCCTCAAATCGATACCGCATTACGGTTCAGGTAGCAAATCGTGCTAAACGTCGGCGTTACGAAGACTTTGAAAGTAACGAAGATGCGATGATGAAGCCGGTGCTAAGGGCAATAATCGAAATGTCCGATGAGTTGACTCAACCAGAAATTATCGGCGAACTATAAGATTGAGTGCTGAGTGGTAAGTGCTGAATTCTGAATCAGGCAAATTCATCTTTTCACTCAGCAACGCCCAAAATATTGTTCTATGAAAAAGAAAAAATTTCTATTTAAATCAATTTTCTCAAAACTCACAACTCAGGACAAGCGAAACGCCGGGCTACCGCTAACACTACTACTACTTACCTTAATACTAGTGAGTGTAATTGTTTTAGGTTCAGGAGCGGATAAATCAATACATAGAATATTTAGTATCCAACCTGCTTCTGCCCAGAGAATCACGCCTAGCGATGTTTGGCAGCTGGTGTATCAACAATTGCCAGATTTTCCACGGGAAAATAAGTATATCAGTAAAGAAAATGGGAAAGTTGCCGAAAACAACACTTTAGCAAATCGCCTAATTAGATATCACATTTATACCAAAGGGCGGGCCCCCATTTATCGCTTAGATTGGAAGTTGACTTTAGCTGATTACCTGGGTGTGAACGAAATTATGTATGATACTACCTATCCAGGGAATGACTCACTACGGGAAAATCCGATAGAAGGCGATCGCAAAGCTATCAAAAGTCTCACCCGCAGCCAACGAGATGCCCTAGTACAAGTCTTAGTCAATATATTTAATCCTGCTTCCCAAAATACCCTATCTCCTAATTCCAATACCGCACCCAGTCCGACTACATCAACTACCCCACAGCCACTACAACGAGGAGGTGCCGAACTCCTAAAATGATAAATTTTCCTTGTTTTGAAACAACTCGGTTTTGACCGAGAAGGGTGTGGGGTGTGGGGTTGCAGGTATTAGATAAAGAACGTTCTCCCGCACCCAACGGGTACAATCCCCTGTTTTTAAATATGGAAAAAATCAAAAGATGTATGTAGTGACACGTATGTGCAAGATATACAGCGTCCGTTTTGAAACCCCTGCTTTTAAGTATGGGGTTCCCCACACCCCACACCCTATCCCCTACACCCTTTTCATTCAGCACTCAGCTATATTTGCCAACAATTTGACTCACCTTGATAAAGGTACTGTGCGCCTCTACCCGTTTACCTTATTTAACGTGAGTTCGATAAACCTCTCCCTGCCTTGACCTAAAGTTCAAGGCTGTCCCTCTCCGAGTCGGAGAGGGACGATTTTGCCAAGTAAAATCAGGGAGAGGTCTTTTTGATTGAGCGAATTAAAGGACACTATATAAGCCGTCGAATTCACGTTTATTTAGACAGAAATCGCTATAACTCATTGAGAATGCTAGAAGTTATTAGGCAAAGGTAACAAGTCACAGTAATATAAATGTACTAATATAATTCAAAGCAGAGAAACTCATGCCACACCAAAAAAAACAGGAGGGTGGTTATTGCTGAGAGACTAATGCTACCTTAAAGCCACAAATTGATTCACCATCACCGCCAATGCCAACATACCCAAAATTGTCATTAATCCCGCAGGCATAAACTTGCGTGTTTTTGCCAGTCTCAATGCAAATAAAACTACTAAAACAGCAGTAACTAACACTGCTAAAATCGCACCCCAAGTTTGTCCTTGGAGTTGAAAGTAAGCGGCAAGTATTAGTAATAAACCGCTAATGCTACCGCTTAAGAGTGAAACCTTACTTGTAGCTTGAATGTAGCCAATAACCCCACCAACAATCGCTAATATACCGTAGGCAAAAGCAGCAATTATACTTAAATTCATTGTTAAAACCTATGTAGACTTTGACTTTACTGCCAGGGTCAGCAGACAATTTACCATAGCTATCTAGCTATACCACACAGTTGATTTATGGATAATCAAGCGATGCCAATGGCAAGTACTTCTTCATATACAAAGATTCAATATCTCCAGCGCCAAGCAGCCTCACTTTTACTGTACCAATCTGTTCTGCAAGGCGAAGTCGGGATAGCATTTCTGGAACTGTTGCAAGCTATACGTTACACTGACACCGATGCACGGGGTTGTCTCCAAGCTTACGGCAATTACTTTTACGCTTTGGCTGCTAGAAATCAAAACTGGGAAGACTATTTAATTACTCAAATTCTCTTTTGTGAGAATCCTTTTACAAGGCTGGCGGGAGTGCAAGAATTTGAAGATTTGCCCCCAGCTTTAATAACAGCAGTTCAGCATGATTTACAAGTATTGCAAAGTCTTTATGAGTGTAGCAGCGCTTCTTTGAGCGAGTGGGTACAAAACGTAGCTCACATGCCGATTTCACCAGTAGTGTGGTATAAAGAGCAAGACTTGCTAGGAGTAGAGACAAAATTCATTACATATCTACAAGAGTTAGATAATTGGGGTGATGCTGTAGAAGAGTTAGCAGCTTATTATCAGCAATGTGGCTCTGGTTTATTTGCAGAATATCGCGCTTTACGCTGGCAATCTGGGCAGTTTATCGGTATTAAATATTCTGACCCGGTTAAACTGAGTTCGCTTGTCGGTTACGAATCTCAAAAAGATGCTTTGCTGAAAAATACAGAGTTTTTATTATCAGGAGAGATGGCACTGCATGTATTACTTTACGGTAGTCGCGGTTCTGGCAAATCTTCTTTAGTGAAATCTTTGTTGAATGAATATAGCGAGCGTAGCCTCCGCTTATTGGAAGTGGCAAAATCTGATTTAAAAGACTTACCAGAAATCGTGGAACATTTACGGGGTGTGTCACAAAAATTTATTATCTTTGTCGATGACCTTTCATTTGAAGAAGATGATGATGCCTTTAAAGCCCTCAAGGTAGTTTTAGAAGGTAATTTAACGGCACGGCCGCAAAATGTAGTTGTGTATGCTACTTCCAATCGCCGCCACTTGATTCGGGAGTTTTTTGTGGATAGACCTGCACCAAAGGATAACGAGGAAATCCATGCCTGGGATACGATGCAGGAGAAGCTTTCGTTTAGCGATCGCTTTGGTTTAACCTTAACTTTTGAACCAGCCAATCAGAAAACTTATTTAAAAATTGTACAACATCTAGTGGCACAAGCTGAAATTAATATTACCCAAGAAGATTTAGAATTTCAGGCATTACAATGGGCAACTCGTCATAATGGTCGTTCTGGACGTACAGCACGGCAGTTTGTTGATTTTTTAAAAGCAGATTTAACAATTTTTCATGCAAATAAAAATATATCCAACACTTAACATTAAAATTATTTCATTAATGATTGCGCTTTTTTGTAAATTACAGAACAATGTTATGCAATATTAACTAAAATTAAAGATTTCATAACAATTACGATCCCAAATCTGGGAAAAATATCTTGAATAACAAACAGAACAATAAATTACAAACCACTTACATTAAGTATTTTATGTATATGTGTTGTTTAATTACGAGTTACGTTAGCGTAGCGGTAGCGAGTCCACGTACTCTTTCAGAGAAGCAAGCTACGCTTTTAGCGTCTCGTAGAGAGCGTCATTACGAATTATAAATTACTATGAAAGCTACTTATTCAGATAATTTAATTACGCTAAAAACCAGCAATATGCAATCAGTAACGATCGGCAATAGATTTATACTAGTGATAGTTGCCTTTAGTGTGAGTTTTGGTCTTAGCCTTGTCCCAAGCTGGGATTTTAATAAAGCCTTTCTCACAGGTGTAATTACTGCCGTTACTATCCATACAACAGCATTATTTATAGACAAGCGGCGTAGAAATTATGAAATGTTTGTTTTAGGTTCGCTCCGCAAGCGAATTAAAGATATGGAGGAATTAAAGGCTCGTGTTGTCAGAGAAATAAATCAAATTGAAGAACATCATAATTTACTATATGCTGAATCACAACAGCTGCAAAATCAAGTTATAGAAAGTCGTAGCCAAAGAGATAGTTTACATCGAGAATTAAGAGCATTTGCCGGACAAAAGAAGCAATTAGAAACAGAAGTTAATAGCCTGCAACTTGAAATTAATAATTTGCAGAATAATCAAACTGAATTGAACAATGCTTTTTCTATTCTCACCGCAGAAAAGCGCCGTTTAGAGTCAAATTGTAATGTATCTCGCGCTGAAATCGCTCAGTTGCAAAGTCAAATTTCCGAGCTACAACACGAGAAACAAGAAATTGAAAGTAATTTAACTCTTTTAGGCAGACTCAAACCCCAATTAGAAGAAAAATTATACGAACTGCGAATTGCAATTCAAGAGCTAGAAGTTGAGACAACCCAAAGTAATCAATTGCTGGTAGCAACGAAAACCGAAAGAGAAAATATGCAAGCTATTCTTAATTATTCACAAACCCAACTCGCAGAACACAAAGCCGAATTACAGCAATTACAAGGCCAAGTTTCATTATTGCAAGAAGAACGAGACTCATTACAAAATCAAGTATGGGAATTACTACAACAAGTAGAAACCTTGAATCCAGAGCCTTTGTCGGATAATTCCCAAGAAGATGATATTGAGTTGTTTCCATTTTCCGAAATAATTGAATCTTCAGATGTAATTGAAAATTCGGAAGTAGAGACATCAGAAAATATCTCTGAAGAATGGACTAATTTTCTCGGAAATATTCCAAAACATGAGTTACAAGTATTAAAAGCTATAGTTGAACAAGATAATCCCAATAGTGCTATTAAAAAAATTGCTGAAGCAAATATCACTATGCCAAATTTATTAATCGATTCTATAAATGAACGTGCAAATGATACTATTGGGGAATTAATAATCAATTCTGATTCCGAAAGTCCAAAAGTTTATCAGGAGCATATAACAGATGTCAAAAAAATGATTGCGATGTATGAAGGTCTCATGACCAGACATACTTCGTCAAATTAAATTGTTATTGCCGTCGTAAGATTTAGTAGTAAGATGATATCCCTTACTTACTTACCGCGTGCTTCTGCGTTTAGAATCAAGTGAAGTGTAATACATGGCAAAGTTCAAAATCTCGAAGAAAATCTCCACTGCTTTAATCAATTCCCTTGGTGCGGGGGTAGTACCAAGAGTGGGAGTTGAATATATCGCAGTAGGTCGAGAAAAAGAACTAACAAGCCTATTACAAAATCTCGATGATATTGCAGAAGGTGTCGCAGCATTTCGCTTCATAATTGGTAACTACGGTTCTGGGAAAAGTTTTTTATTACAACTAATTCGTAATCGAGCGATGGAGCAAGGTTTTGTAGTAGCTGATGCTGATTTATCTCCCGAACGGCGATTAGCTGGAAGCAACAATGAAGGTGTTGCTACCTACCGAGAATTAATGAGCCACCTCGCTACAAAAACTCGTCCTGATGGTGGTGCTTTAGTCTCGATTTTAGAAGGATGGATTAATAAAATTCAACAAGAAGTGGTTAAAGAAACTGAAATGCGTCCCAATGACGATGGTTTTGATGACCAAGTTGAATCGAAAATTAGGGAAGTGGTTCAGTATATTGAAGATTTAGTTCACGGTTTTGATTTTGGTAGCGTGATTATCGCTTATTGGCGTGGCTACCGAATGGATGATGATAATTTAAAAAATGCGGCGATGCGCTGGTTGCGAGGAGAATTTACTACTAAAGTTGAGGCAAAAGCTGCTTTAGGAGTGCGCATTATTATTGATGATGATAGTTGGTATGATTATATAAAACTGTTTGCGAAATTTGTGGCTGAAATTGGTTATAAAGGACTATTAATTTTAGTTGATGAAGCCGTACATTTATATCAAATATCTACTACAGTCACGCGGGAAAAGAATTATAATCGACTGCTGGCAATGTTTAACGATACTATGCAATGCAAAGCAGAACATCTTGGTATTGTCGTTGGTGGAACAACCAAGTTTTTAGAAGACCCCAAACGAGGACTTTTTGCAGACCAAGCTTGGCAAAGACGCACCAAAGAAAGTCGTTTTGCTGCACAAGCTAATGTTCAGGAACATTTAGGGCCAGTGATTCGCCTAAATCCGTTGAGTGAAGCAGAAATCTTGACGCTTTTGCAACGTTTAGCTGAGATTCATGCACTCAATTTTGGGTATGAACAGACTTTGACAAATCGTGAGTTGAAGGAGTTTGTGCAAGAAATTATTAGTCGCTTGGGTGCAGAAGCATTACTCACACCAGGGGAAATTGTGCGAGATTTTATGAGTGTGCTGAATATTCTTCACCAAAATCCAGAAATTGCGTTTGGTGAATTAATTCATGGCTCTAAATTTAAACCTACTGCTATGGGTAAGGATACAGATGAGGATGAGGATGGCGCAGCCGAATTTAGTTTGTAATTAGTAATGAAGACATCGAGCCAGAAGAACAAGCTGATTGAAAAATTTATCTGTTTTCAGGATTGGTTAAAATAGCTTTTGGTTGATTAGCATTAAATAGAGAAGCAGACAACAGAATAATCGGCTTGTTTGTTTGGTTTTCTGCATAATGAACCATTCCGGCAGATTCAACTAAAGAATCTCCCACTGTAAGCTGTATAGTTTTCGCTTTTTGAAGAATCAATTCTGTGCCGTTAGCTTTCGTTACTTTCGCTTCTCCTTGCACAACAGTATAAGTTAAAGTTCCCACCTCTACTCGTTCAATCTGCATTCCTGGATGAGTATGAGTAGGGAGTTTTGCTCTTGGTGCGATGGTATAGCGTACAAGCTCAAGAATCTGCTTTTTATCTTGAGTAGGATAACCACTCGCTAAAACTTCACGGGTAACAGATTGAGTGTAAGTATTGGGTGAGGAGATTTCTTGGCTTTTAACAACTACATTGCCAAAAGCTAGGATAGCAAAGGGGAGAATCAAAGACAGTTTTCTCATATTAAAAGTTTTTTGTTTGGGCAATACCTTTAATTAAATCATTTAAAGCATAAGGTATCAGTATTTAAACGTGTTTTAGAGAATAGAACACTTTTTTACGCGTAGGCGTAGCCCGCCGTAGGCATCGCACCAACAAAATCATTCCCTAGCACTCTCTGGAAACAACCGATTCAAGTCTAATAATGCATCTTCAAATCCAGGAATATCTACTGATTGATTCGGTAAATAAATCTGTTTGCTGAGATAGCTAAACTTATTTTGAGCGTTTTGATATGGCTGGCTATGACGCTCAAGTTGACGAGCCGGTAAATTCACAATCCAGTAATGATAAATTCCAGCTTCTGCATACAAAGACAACTTGATTATTTGGTCGTAATCTATGGTTTTATCTGAAATTTCAATCGCTAACAAAATATCTTCTGGATAGGGATGATGAGCGAGATAATCTTCATCTCTTCCTCGTGCAATGACAACATCCGGCTCAGGCTCACTTTGATTAGGAAGGGTGATGGGATCTTGTCCCCGGATGACTGCTCCATCGCCTAGAAGCCGATCCAATTGACGGCATAGGATAGAACTACAAACTGTATGAGGCGTTCCCTTTGCTGTCATTTGAATCAGTTCCCCTCGAATCAATTCAATACGATCGCTCTCTGTCAGAAATCCGAGTTCAATCAATTGATGGTATTCTGCGATCGTAAATCGCTTAGGTGTTACAGCATTCATGAGACATCTTTCCAAGAGTACTTGTCACTAGCAAAGATTAAACTGACTGCGTTGTTTACCGCCCCAGGTTTTGCAATGCTTCAAATTGCTGCCAACAAAGATACAATGCACGCGGTACGTGAAAACATCCTTTCCATTTGCCGCCTTTGAGGTTCAACAATACTTCCCCACGCCGATTCAGGTAGCCAAACCATTCACCATACTCGGAATCAGCAAAGTGTGACCAGGCGTAATCGTGCATCTTTTGATACGATTCCCAACACACCTCACGCCCTGTCAGCCGATAACCCATCGCTAATGCAACCAATGACTCTAGGTGAACCCACCACAGCTTTTGATCCCATTCTAGTTGTTGTGGAGGATGACCATCTGCATCCATAAAGTAATACAATCCGCCGTACTCGTTATCCCAAGCAAAATTCAGAATATTTAGCACTACATCAACGGCTTGGTTAATAGTTTTGGTGTCATTTTTCCGACGCGCGATGTCCATGATAAACCACATCGCTTCGATCCCGTGACCTGGATTAATCACCCGTCCCTCAAAACTATCGATATGAGAACCGTCAGGAGCAACGTTTTCGTACATTAGTCTTCGTTCTTGGTCGAGAAAATCCGTCATCACTTCGCGGACTGTCTCAGCGAGGACATTCTCTAGTGTTTCCTTTGGTAGCAACCATTCCATTTCTAGAGTCAGGTTGGCTAAAATCATCGGTACAGCCAATGATTTCATCGGGCGTGTGCCGGGATAAGTTTTATTATATTTGCCCTTGGGGTTATCTTTGCGGCGTAATACGTTGTTATAAGCTTGCATTGCTACATCCTTTGCCCATTCTTCGCCGCCAGCGAGTGCATATTGACTAAATGCCATCGCTGCAAAGCAATCAGAAAAGATATTGTAAGGGTGAACTAATGGTTTCCCTTCACGAGTGAGGGCAAAGTACCAGTTACCATCGCTATCTCTGCCATGTTGGGCGAGAAAATTAGCACCGTTGCTAGCAATTTTTAGCCAATTTTCGCGCTTTTCTAGCTGGTTGTAAAGCATGGAAAAAGTCCACACCTGGCGGTTTTGCAGCCAGATGAATTTGTCTGTATCATAAATTTTGCCTTCGCGATCGAGGCAGGTAAAATAGCCGCCTTGCTGCCAATCGAGAGAATATTTTTCCCAAAAGGGGAGTACGTCGTTGAGGAGGGCGTTTTTGTAAAGTTCAGCGTTCGCTTGAAAGTCCTTCTCCATAAATTTGCTTCTCTTTTTGTACTAAATCTAACAGCTTAACAGTTATCATATTTTGGCTCTAATATGGAGCGTAGGCGTAGCCCTTCGTAGACATTATGTCAGGCTTTTACAAGATTTAGTCAACAGAAGTTATACTTCTATCTTGGATCTTGCACCATTCTCAATAACCGTAGGGTAGTTTTTTAGAGATGAGGTTGTTATGAGTCAGATTGAACGAGTTGCGATCGTTGGAGGAAACCACGGTAATGAGCTAACAGGAGTACATTTAGTCAAAAAGTTTCAGCAATATCCTAATTTAATTAACAGGGCAAGTTTTGAAACTCTGGCATTACTTGGCAATCTCAAAGCTATTGAAGAAGGCAAACGATACATTGAAAAAGATTTAAATCGTTGTTTCACTAATCAAGGTTTACAAAATCCCCAACTCTTAAGTTATGAAGATATGCGGGCAAAAGCAATTCAACAGATATTGCAACCGCAAAATCAGCCCTTTGTAGATGTAATTGTTGATTTGCATAGCACAACTGCCAATATGGGGTTAAGTCTGATTTTTTGTGATATGCATCCTTTCTTGCTCCGGTTAGGCGCTTATTTAAGTTCTATCAATCCTTTGGTGAAAGTCTTTATTAATCAGGAATCCAAAGAAAATGGTTTTCTCCGTTCTTTGTGCGAATTGGGTTTTGTTATAGAAGTTGGTGCTGTAGCTCAAAATGTTTTAAACGCCAAATTATTTCAGGAGACAGAACAGCTTATTTATGCAGTTTTAGATTATTTTGAAAGGTGCAATCAGGGTAATATTCCGCAGACAAGCAATCACCTTACACTTTATAAATACATTCAGACTATCGATTATCCGAGAAGCGATGCCTACGGTGGGCTGCGCCTACGTGGGGAAATTCAAGCCATGATTCACCCCCAGCTTCAGTTTAGGGATTATGAACCTTTGCATCCAGGCGATCCAATGTTTTTGACTTTTGAAGGAAAAGATATTTTCTATGAGGGAGCGTCTACTGTTTATCCTATTTTTATTAATGAAGCAGCTTACTACGAGAAAGGAATTGCGATGTATTTAAGTCAAAAACAGGAAGAAATAGTTTGATTTATTCATCGCCTTTGCCTAACTTTTATCTCTATTTTTATTCTCTAACACCTCTAAACCACAAATCCCAGAACTACAGACAAATATTTTTGGCAATTAATATCAATTTTCTGCTTGCAATAACCAAAAGCCGCTATAAGTCATACCAGAATCATCGGGTTGAACTAACAAAAAATGCAATCCTCGGCAATGCTTTTTACGTTGTTCAAATGCTTGGGCTGCTGTGGTAACTTCTGGATCTTCAAATGTGGCAACAATCCACCTATCTACCAAGCTAGCTTCTAATATTAAGCCATCCGGTGCGCCAGAAATGTAGTTCAAGCTGACGGCACGGGCTTGCTGCAACCACCGTGCTAGGCGCATTGATTGCCGTCCCCCATAAATTACTACACCAGGAACGGGAACTGTTGATGCCAAACCTAAATTGATGGGTTTGAAATGTTCTGGAACGTGCAAAATGGGAATAGGGCGATCGCTAAATCTCGTTTCTACATCACTAGCAGCTAAACTTGCAAAACGCCATTGTTCTCCCCAAAGGTTTTCTGGTAATGGTGTTGGGGGTGGTTTATCCAGGGTTGAGGGATATTGCTTTTCTTCTAACCACTGCTTTAACGCCAAGGTGTGGCGGGTAGGTTCGACATTTATACTTAAATTGCGTCCAGCCGCCTCAATTAAGTTTAGAGACTGAGGACGAAACACCTGAATTACATCTGGCAATTTTTCACCAGCAGCTAGCTCAAGTTGAGTCGCAACCCAATTAGAATTTGCTGCTGACTGGAGACAGGTGGCTTCATATTCAAAGCTGCGAGTTGCGTCACAAATCAACAATTCCCATAAAATTTGTCCAGACGCATCTTGTGAGGGACGACGATAAAAATCAACCTGCCAAGTTTTCATAATTATGGGGGGATGGGGCATGGGGCATTGGGCATGGGGAGATGGGAGAAATAGCTGAAAGTTTTAAGTTCAGAGGTTCAACTTCCGAGTTCAGAGGTTCAACTTCCGAGTTCAAAGGTGCAACTTCCGAGTTCAAAGGTGCAACTTCCGAGTTCAGAGGTACAACTTCCGAGTTCAAAAGTATAATTTCCGAGTTCAGAGGTTCAACTTCCGAGTTCAAAGGTTCAACATTCAAGCTCATCTTCCCATGCCCAATGCCCAACACCAATTTATAAAGCCTGAATCCATTCTTTGACTGAATATTCAGTCCAGATGCCATTTTTCCAGTAAGGATCGTTTTCAATTAACTGGCGCACAGTGGCTTCGTCTTCGGCTTCGTAAATCCCAAAAACTTTTGTAACATCCTTGGTGGGGCCGATAGTAATCAGCACACCGGATTCTTTCTGTTTTGCTAATCCGTCTAAATGAGCTTGACGATAGGGGGCGCGTTTTTCGATAACGTCTTCGCAGTAAGTTCCCCAGAGTACATATTTAGGCATGGTTAAGACTATTTTGGATTTTGGATACTTCGACTTCGCTCAGTACAAGTTTTAGATTTTGGATTTTAGATTTTGCAGCCAGTGCATCGGGGAGTGAGGAATTATATCATGTTCGCTTGGTTACTTATTAAACTTCAAGAACCCCACCCCGCCAAAGCTACGCTTTGTCTCCCCTCCCCGCCTGCGGGGAGGGGTTGGGGGTGGGGTGTAATAATTGTGGAAATCAAACTAATTACCCGGACTTGATATTATTAATTTCTCACTCCTAGCAAATGACAAATGACTAACTTCTCAAGTTAACACCGAATTTTTCCACCAAAGCTTCGCGGACTTTATTATGTACTGGTTCGACTTCAGCCTCAGTCAGAGTACGATCGCTAGCCCGATAAATTAAGCGGAATGCTAAACTCCGTTGTCCTTCGGGGACGTTTTCGCCCCGATATTCATCAAATAATTCCACCGATTCGAGCAAATCTTTACCAGCTTTGGTAATTACTTTTTCAATTTCGACAACTGATATTTTCACGGGTGCGAAAAAGGCAATGTCGCGATCGCTAGCTGGATATGTAGAATAAGGCTGGAATCTGGAGACGAGAATTTCATCTTCTCCCAGAGAATCTAAAAGCACATCTAGATCCAATTGAAAGACATAAACGGAATCTGGTAAACCTTTTTCTCGTCGCAGTTGGGGATGGAGTTGTCCAAAAATCCCTAGTCTGTTACCCCGAATCCACAGGGAAGCAGTGCGTCCTGGATGTAAGCGATCGTCGCGGCGATCGGGTTGAAATTCGATTTGCAAGCTAAGTTGCCGAAATACACTTTCTAAAATGCCTTTGGCTTCAAACCAGGTGATGGGTTCTTCGCGTCCACTTTTTGACCATCTGCCAACGGAAATATCCCCTCCCATAATTCCCGCCAAGGCTTCTGTTTCTTGCAAACCGTCTTCTTCTTGCCAGAAAATTTGCCCGATTTCAAAGCCGTTCAGCGCACCATTACCCTGCTCTAAATTGTATTGAAAAGCATCAATTAACCCAGAAATCAAATCGGTTCGCAGCGCTGAATATTCGACAAATAAGGGATTGGACAGTACTATATTTCTGTCTTCTCCTGGTTTGACTAAAGAATAGTGAATTAATTCTGTCAATCCTTCAGCCCGCAGGAAAGCTCGTAATTTGCGAATCACTTCCTCATCTAAAGGCAGATAACCAGCTTCCGCTTTTTCTGGTAAAGTATCGCAGAATTTGTTGTAACCATAGAGACGGGCGATTTCTTCAATTAAATCAATTTCGCGCTCTAAGTCGCGGTAACGATAGGGTGGTACGGAAACTGACCATCTAGGTTGATGGCTGCTATCTTCTCCTGAAGAAGTTAACTGACATCCCAATGCAGTCAGGATGCGCTCAACATCTTGTCCTTGGAGTTCGCCTGTATCTTCTCCTAAATCTATCGGCCCCAATATCTGATTAACTCGCTCTAAACGCAGGGCGATAGAACGACTCCAAGTAGACGGATCGGGGCGGGTGTCGGCAATTTCTTGCTGGACAATAATTCCACTGGCTAATTCGCTAATTAAGGATAAGGCGCGGCGATTGGCTATTTCCAACTCAGCCCGATTAACTCCCCGTTCGTATCTGCCAGAAGCCTCACTTCTTAACCCTACACTCCTCGAAGAACGGCGAATTGCCACGGAATCAAATAAAGCTGCTTCTAAAACTAGGCTTTGAGTACCTTGATGGACTTCTGTTTCTTCCCCACCCATAACTCCCGCCAATGCAACAGGTTTTTCGTTAGCGGTGATTAACAAATTTTGGGATGCTAGGGTGCGAGTTTGTCCATCTAGGGTTTTGAGGGATTCTCCATTATTGACAAAGCGAACGCCGATGCTTAAATTTTCACCACCTGCAACAGATTTTAGGCGATCGCCATCAAAGGCGTGCAGTGGTTGTCCCCATTCCAACAAAACGTAGTTAGTAATGTCCACCACATTACTGATAGGACGTACCCCAGCCGCCCGCAAACGCTGTTGCAACCATTCGGGAGACGGAGCAATTTTCACCTGTTCAATTACCGTACCGATGTATGCAGGACAAGCTTGGGTATCGGCAATTTTTAAAGCTAAATTTCCAGCATTTTTGGGAATAGATACTTCAGCAGGTTCAGGAATGCTCAACTTTCCACCCGTTAAAGCGGCTACTTCTCTGGCTACACCTACCATACTCAGAGCATCAGCGCGATTTGCAGTTGCCGTCAGGTCTAAAATTACATCATCTAAACCCAACAACGGCCGGACATCACTACCCAATGGTAAATTTTCCTGGGTAAAAATGTGGATTCCGTCTACATCGGTAGGCAAACCGAGTTCCTTTAAAGAACAAATCATGCCCTGAGATGGGACACCACGTAGTTTTGCAGGTTTAATTTTTAAATCTATTTTGGGTAAGTAAGTACCCGTAGTTGCCACAGGTACATAGATATCTGCCTTCACATTGGCAGCGCCACAGACAATATTTAAAGTTTCACCTGTACCGATATCCACTTGGCAAACACTCAATTTATCGGCGTTGGGATGGGGTTGACGCTCAAGCACTTTGCCAATCACTACGCCATTTGCCCAAGTGCGGCGGTCTTCAATCTCTTCAACCTCAAACCCCGCCATTGTCAGGGTTTCGGCTAATTCTTCTGGACTAAGTTTTATCTCTACTAGTTCGCGCAGCCAATTTAGAGAAATACGCATGGAGTGTGCTTGTTTTAGGAATCGTCTTTTGCTCTTATTTTAGGGTGCCTGCTAGCGATCGATGGCTACTCGCCCCGCAAGGCACACCCTTTCACTTGAACAATCCTACTACGTTAGACAAGCAATGTAAAAATAAGTAAATACTGAGAATATATCTACGCAGGGAAGAAATACCGATTATCCAAAATCCGGCTACAGATGTCAAGCTGAAAATCCAGATTCAGTCTAACTTTTTTAATTACGAATTACGAATTACGTAGCTTGCTTCTCACCAAAGGCGAGTATTACGAATTACGAATTACGAATTACGAATTACGAATTATTTAGTCATCTAATTTTTACTAACAACAATTTTAGCAATGTAGTCTTTAAGCGCGATCGCCTTTTTGCTATTTGGGTATGGGGAAACCCCTATCAATGTCACCGAATACTTATCTAAAAATTGAATTGGTAAAGCATCACGACCTGGGACAAGGGTTAGCGTTAATGTTGAAACTTGCTGACCATTTTTTATGATGTCTAATCCAATAATAACTTGCCCTTGCCAAATACAAGTTACATCAGAAGGGCACCGAGAATCCTGGATAACTTTTGAAAATTTGATTTCAATATTGTCAGTGGGGAGGTAGGCTGTCCTTCCATATCTCAGATAAAATGGAGTATTTAAAGTAGTTCCAACTCTAGCCATCAATTGTTGATGATTCCCTTGAGCAATTGATTTAACTTCTATGCTTGAAGGCTTGATATTTGATAATATTCCATAGCTAGGAAGACAATTTGCTCCACCAATCAATGTTAATATCACTGCTACGCTTACTACACTTTTCATTTTTTATACTCCATAATTAGGAAATTTTATTATTAGTTGAGCCAGAAAGCAGGCTGATAAATTGTTCTATGTTCTGCTAGAGTGAAGCTTTAAAAGATAAAACGCAATTAGCTAACTTTTGTGCGTAGGCGCAGCCCTTCTCCTATCGGAGACGCTCTTGCTAGCTTGCTTCCCCGGAGGGGTACGGGTGCGCTCAGGAAGCGCCCGTCGTAGACATTGCTTCTTGGATAACCATTACGATTGAGAACCATTTGGTTTCTCACGCTTGAGCTAAAATACCATAAATCGAGCAATCTAAATACACAAGCTTTTTTCTGATTTCAAAAACTTCAACAGCGCTTTTCCAACAATTCGTTGCTTGATTTATCTTGAGGATTCACTCTAGTTTTACTTTCTAGCACTATTAGTGCATAGTTTAGCAATTATTACATTATGTAAAAGGGACATTATTTTTTCTCTATTCTCAACAAGCCCAGCTTATTGAAATGAGCAACGATCGCGATTTCACAAGGCGTAGCCCATCGGAGATATGGCTTTGAGACTTGGAAAATAAATCAAATGAGAAATGCTGATTTTTCTGGTTGGTTCTTAACATTGGTTGCGATCGCGAGTAATTTAGATGCGATCGCTAGAGCGATCGCAGAACTTGAATCTTTAAAACTCGATAAAACCTCACAAGTAATATTTTCTCACTCAATAGACTACAAAAATTACATTTTTCTCTTTTTTGTAGTGTAATTATATTGCATTGTGTTGTCGAACTCCAAAGAGATAAATTTGCCCCTCTTTGAGCCGAACAAATTACTGTACAAACTGCCTCTAAAGCATTCACTATCAGGATTATCGGACAATTTGCTGAAATTTATCTCAACAATATCGAAAGAATAGACAATCCAATCTAAAGAATAGGCAATCCAATCGAAATTTTGTTCATTTTAAATGTAAATCTGATTTTATATACTTTTACTAAATGTGGTGATTGCTGTTTTTATTAGTAATTTTTATTGAAAATAAAAGTAAAAAAAATGCTTTCATTCATGTCGTTAATCTTCCTCTTGATAGAGGTATTTCAGTTTGAGTAATAGGAGTTTAATTCTAATGGCAACTTCTGGCAATAGCAATCAAACAACTGGGTCACAAAGTACTAGTAACAATTTAACTGGTAATAGCAATTTTTCTTTCAGTGATGGCAAATGGCAGTCTAGCGATGGCAGCAGTTTAGATGGTAGCGGTGGCTTCGGTGGCAGTGCCTCCGGTAGCAGTGCCTCCGGTAGCAGTGTCTCTGGTGGCGGTGGCCCCGGTAGCGGTGGCTTTGGTGGCAGTGGCTCTGGTAGCGATGGCTTTGGTGGTGCTGCTAGCGGTAGTAATCCTTTCACTTCCTTCATCGGTGGTGGTAACTCATCCACAACCAGTGAAGATGGAAAGTACAAATATAATTACGAGCGACCACTTGACGAGCGGGCTTTAACTGATACCAATAATCCGTTCAATCAACTCATCGGAGTCCTTGGCGGTGATATTAGTGCATTAGGTGGTGGTAGCGACAACCCCTTTGCTGGTGGCGCATCTGGTGGGAACGCATCTGGTGGTAATGCATCTGCTGGTGGCGCATCTGGTGGTAATGCATCTGGTGGTAATGCATCTGCTGGTGGCGCATCTGGTGGTAATGCATCTGGTGGTAATGCATCTGCTGGTGGCGCATCTGGTGGTAATGCATCTGGTGGTAGCGGCAACCCCTTTACTGGTGGCGCATCTGCTGGTAACGCATCTGGTGGTAGCGGCAACCTTCCTGGTAACTTACCATTTGGCAGCACTCCGCCCTCCAAGGAAAGTGGTAGCAACCTACCTGAAACTGGCAACGGTCAACCTGTACCTTATAAGAGCGACAACTGGATAGCTGATATTCAAAAATTAGATGGTGCAAATGCTACCGGCAACAGTGGTCAAGGTAACGGTAACTGGCTATATGGTAGTAACAACACAACCGACGGTAATGGTAACTGGAATTTTGGTAGCGGTAACACAACCAACGGTAACGGTAACTGGAACTACGGTGATGGCGGCAAAACCGAAGGTAATGGCAACTGGGGCTTTGGTAACGAGAGCACAACCAACGGTAACGGTAACTGGAACTTAGGCAATAACAACGACATTCTTGGTAATGCCAATACACTACCTGGTAGTAAAAACGATATCCTTGGTAGTGGCAACACTGCCAATGTAACTAACAGCAATCTTCTTGGAAACCGGATTGAAGCCAGTGGTGATGACAAAACACTCGTTGGTAATGAAGGCTGGAATTTCTCTGTTAGTGGCGAACTGATATCACTAGGTAGTACTAAGCCTAGCCAAAATATAGGAACTGATGTCAGCAGTTTACTCAGCAGTTCTGACCTTGTAACATCCGCCATATCAAATCCAGGCTACAACAACCCAAATTATGATTTCTCTACCATAGCCTAAAAGTTTGTAGCAGACAGGAGCCAGTTTTGCATCGGTAAGCCTGTCTATTGTGGCAATGGCCCTTTTTACCAACTTGAGTTGATTACATTTTGAATACAATACTTCTGGGTTAAGCTTTGCAGTTGACATTGCTCTCATTGAGCGGCGCAAGAATCAACCTTCTATAGCAATCCTAAATCATTCGTGAGAGAGAAAATCGCTGAAAGGCTTTAAAACACCCACTTTTAATCTCAGTATTTTCTCACGTTTCAATTCGGATTGCTATAGTACTTCAAGAATTTCAATCTGTTAGGACTTACGCAAACTCTACGATTCTTGACGTTATTGGCGTTCTTGGCAGTTCGATAAATTAAGCTTTTTAACACTTTTTGCGTAAGTCTAATCTGTAATTAACCCAGAAGTATTACTCTTTGAAATGTAATGGGTAAGGTAGTTAATTTAAGTCAAATGCATAAAGACTATTTTCAGTAATTCGGCGCGAGTAAACGGTTTAGTCAGATATCCAGATGCCCCAACTAATTTCGCTTTTACTTTGTCTACGATTCCTTTATTCCCAGTGACAAAGATAATCGGAGTATTTTGAAATAAGGAATTATTTCGTATAATCCGGCACAACTCATAGCCATCAATTCCTAGCATGTTTAAATCCAACAAAATTAAATCCGGTTTGTGCCTTATAATTGACAAAACTGCTTTCACTGGATCGTTAATAGTCACTACAGAAAAATTTTCATTTTCTAAGAAATAACTGATTTCTTTAAGAATTGTAGGGCTATCATCTACAGAAACGATTTTGTGGACTTTTTTTACTGTCACAGTAGCAGCCGTTACTCTTGGAGAAGCAGAATTTATGTTATTTGATATTGTTGGTTCCTGAAAGTTTTCTTTGGAAGGAGTAGAAATCTGTGGTAATCGCTGAACAGGCACTATTTTCTCTTCAGGAATATTTTGGTAAGAATTGACAGTGTTACTTAGTTCTTGTTTCGTGTCAACTAACCCTGAAATCAATTTTGAGAAAAGCGATTGCTCCTCAAAAATCTTTGGTAACTTATCATAAGGTGGATCGGGTTCATGAAGGATAATCGCACCCTTAAGGATGTAAGGGTATAAATTGCGAGCTAGTTGAATTTCATCTTGATTCAAAATTACAGCCAGATGACACAGGCTAAAACCCTTCATCCAGTTAATTAAATCTGGCTGTAGGTTTGGTAAATCTTGGTCATCAAACTTGCTATTAATCAATAGATATGGACGTTGATATGCAGAAGAAATTTTAGGTATAAAAGCCTGCCAATTCTGTAATCTTACTTGGCAATACTCTAGAATTTTTTCGACACCTAGCCGACAAATTTTTGGCATTCTCTCAATTGGTTCTGTTAATTCATAAGTACCTTCTTTGATGAGCAAAAATGATTCAATTATCTCTTTAACTAATTCTTGAACCAGTACTGCTGCTTGTGTAGAATGTAGATGTTGTTGACTAACAAGCCAGGATATAGCCTGATACTCAGGAGGGTGGCTTCTCGAATTAGTGTCATCTTTGATTAACTGACTGTGTGAGTCAGGTTCAAACATCAGCCGTACTTGAGAGCGAACCTCATTAGTCAGGAGTGGAATTTGCTGGCTGAGGCGTCGCAAATGGCGTTCTAATCGATCGAAGGGTTCCACGGAATGGGTAGCGTAAGTTATTTTGCCCTGTTCTAAGTAAATCGACCAATAAACTGAGTTACTCAATACTTGTAAACAAGTACTGTCTGAACAATTAGATAATTGTCTTAACAAACTTAGAGGACGTAGTTTGGTGAATGTACCTGAGTTATTCATATTTTTCAAGTTTTTTGCGGAATCAACAAGCGAACATTTGTAGATTGAAAATATGAGCTATAAAGTATTCTCTTCTTTGTAATATTTTTCTAACCACAAATTATTTATTTGAAAATATGTACATACATTAAAAATTGTAAGGTTTATAAATCCTTTGTTACATTTAGCACGTTTTACTTAATCTATCTCAAAAAACAAGTAGGTATGAATAAGGGTAAGCATCTATCATAGCGAGATTATCAGTAGATGTTGGTTAATTCTGGATTTTACTAGCTACTGACAACTCTTGAGTGAAGACCTTAATAATGACGTTTATTTATGCGCACTCACTTCAAAAAGCAAATTTAATTCCAAACTTGCGTAGTTACACTGATATACTTATAGAGTTAACAAGTTTAATTATGGTTAATTACTTTTCCTTAAAGAAACGATTCTTCTACATAAAATCTTTAAAAACTTATCTAAAAAAGTTTACGTATTTATTGTACTGTAGGTTTAATGGATATAAATTTTTGGTAGATACATTACAACAGGTAATGCTGGGTTTTGATAAACTCTTTTTTGCTAAACTAAGCTGTACTCAAGTTCATCTAAAATATATAGAGAACTTCATGAAAATAATTTGTTTAATAAAGATTAGAGCATCTACCAATAGATACTATATTCTGTAGTCGCCTCGGCGATTGGAACTATATACTCTGAGCAAAGGGAAATAAAGCTTTGGACTTTAACATAACACAAAAAGTTATGCATGATACATTAAGACTTGATGAAGTAGTAGAATTTGCTGAGAACCCAGAACCCCGTTGTCCTTGTGTACTTTTATTAGACACATCTGGGTCGATGCAAGGAGAGCCGATTGAGGCTTTAAATCAAGGTTTACTAAGCTTAAAGGATGAACTAGTCAAAAATTCCTTAGCCGCGAGACGCGTGGAAGTGGCGATCGTCACTTTTGATAGTAATATCAATGTAGTACAAGACTTTGTGACTGCCGATCAATTCAATCCGCCGATTTTGACAGCCCAAGGCTTGACTACAATGGGTGCAGGAATTCATAAAGCTTTGGACATAATTCAAGAGCGGAAATCTCAGTATCGTGCCAACGGGATTGCTTACTATCGTCCTTGGGTATTTATGATTACCGATGGAGAACCCCAAGGTGAATTAGAGCAAGTGGTAGAGCAAGCATCCCAGCGTCTACAGGGAGACGAGGCGAACAAGCGGGTAGCATTCTTTACAGTTGGAGTAGAAAATGCGAATATGACGCGTTTAAATCAAATAACTGTACGTACTCCCTTAAAACTTAAAGGATTAAATTTTATCGAGATGTTTGTCTGGCTGTCAACTAGTATGTCGGCTGTTTCTCATTCTCAAGTAGACGAACAGGTAGCACTACCGCCAATTGGTTGGGGGACTGTTTAATGAAAAATCGCAGCTTGATGTTTACACAGCTAGCTGCTTGAAAAAAAATTTATGAACATATCAAAACAGATTGCTCAATGGCGGATTGTGGCTGCGTCTGTATGTGGTACAAGTCACTTAAAAAACAATCAATTATGTCAGGATGCTCATCACTGGCAAATATTGTCAGATAATGTTTTAGTGGCGGCCGCAGCAGATGGCGCGGGTTCTGCTAGCCTTGGGAAAGTGGGAGCGATGGTTGCTGTGGAGACAGCAATCGAAAACATTTCTACCAAGGGGCTGACCCGAAAAAGTTTGACTGATGATACATTGGTGCGATCGCTCTTAAATGATGCCATATTCGCCGCCAAAAAAGCTGTGGAAGATGAGGCAGCTACTTGTGACAAACAGCCTCAAGATTTAGCAACTACCTTAATTATGCTGGTTGCCACACCAGAAGTTGTAGCTGTAGTTCAGATAGGCGATGGTTTGGCAGTGGCTAAAGATAGTCTGGGCAACCTATTGGCACTGACGATGCCTGACAGTGGTGAATACATCAACGAAACCACTTTTTTAACTTCACCCAATGCCTTAGATACAGCACAAATGAGATTATGGCGCACAGACATAGTAAACGTTGGTATCATCACCGACGGATTACAAATGCTGGCTTTGAATATGGTTGTTGGCGAACCTCACAAACCATTCTTTTTTCCGCTGTTTGAATTTGTCGCCAATACCGAGGATAAGACAGAAGCGAAGGAGCAATTGGTAAAATTTTTACGCTCAGAGCGGATTACGCAACGCACTGATGATGACTTAACACTCATTATAGCTGCATTCAACGACTCATGAGCAACAAATCTACAGGTTTCACATCTTACAATAACTTCCGTTAGCGGTAATTTCATTATGCAGGTACTACGTTGTTCCCCCAGAAAAGAAATCCTCAGTCTCAATGTCAGTTTGGGACGTGGCGGTGAAGCTTGCGTTTATGCAGTGCCAGCCGATAACGACTTGGTGGCGAAGATTTACCACAAGCCAACCGTTGCCCATGCTGAGAAACTCCAGGCGATGCTTGCCAACCCGCCAGAAAACCCTACGGCGAGTTTAGGGCATATCTCTATCGCTTGGCCAGAGGATTTATTGCGGGCAGCAGATGGCAAAAATAGCATCCTGGGGTTTTTGATGCCACGTATTCAGGGGATGCGTCCAATCATCGACTTTTACAACCCCAGAACTCGTCGGCAACATTGCCCTCTATTCAACTATCAGTACCTGCTCCGCACGGCTCGAAACTTGGCGGCAGCTTTTGCCGCTTTGCACGCTAGTGGATATTGCATTGGTGATGTGAACGAGTCTAATATCCTCGTCAGTGATACAGCACTGGTGACTTTGATAGACACAGACTCTTTCCAAGTAACCGACCCAAACAGCGATGTTGTTTATCGCTGCCCAGTGGGTAAACCAGAGTTTACTCCACCAGAACTACAGAATAAAACTTTTGCCCAGCACGATCGCGAAATTTCTCACGATTTATTTGGATTAGGGGTGCTAGTATTCCAACTCTTAATGGAAGGCACTCACCCATTTTCGGGGATTTTTCAAGGTGCGATTGAGCCACCACCTTACGAAGCACGCATTGCGTCTGGTCATTTCACTTACAGCCAAAAGCGTTACGTACCCTACCTGCCGACACCCATTGCCCCCCCTTGGGAAATTCTCCATCCCAGCTTACAGGAATTATTTGTCCGTTGTTTTGAAGAGGGTCATAACAACCCACAACTACGCCCCAGTGCCCAGACTTGGCTCTCAGCCATCGCTGAAGCCGAAGATTCCCTGATTACCTGCACAACAAATCCCCAGCATCGCTACAACAACCACATGCGTAGCTGTCCGTGGTGCGAACGTACCGTGCGATTAGGTGGACGCGACCCCTTTCCATCACATCGGGCTATAGAAGCTAGAGAACATCTCCAACCGCGAGTCAAAGCGAGAAAACGCTACAATCAGACACCGCATTTTCCCCAGCGAGCCATGTCACCGCAGCTAGCTAATTACTGGCAGCCAGTAATGACTCCCAGCGGTTCATACAAACCTTCCAAAAAGTCAAAGTTGTACCCGATTATTTGTTGTTTGCTGGGTTTTGGTTTATTGGGATATGCAGACGTAATGATTAAATTTACTCAGCCGTTAGTTTCCCAAAATGCTTACACCCAACAAACAATCAAGTCTACCCAGCCAAATAATAAACTCAGCTTCGCTGATTCCTATCAGCAAGGTTATATTGCTTATAAAGAGCGAGACTATGACAAAGCAATTGTCAATTTTAGCCAAGCAATTGAACAAGAACCGACACATGCTAGAGCAATTGTAAATCGTGGTAATGCCCGCTATAACCTGAAAGACTACGAAGGAGCAGTTACAGATTATAGCCAAGCTCTGAAAATCAATCCCAATCAAACCAAAGCTCTGGTAAATCGGGGCAATGCCCGCTATATGCTCGCCGAATATAGCAACGATCCCGATCGAGAATATAATCTAGCGATCGCAGACTATAATCGAGCCATTGGTCTGGATAATAATGAAATTGAAGCTTATGTCAGACGAGGGATTGTCCGCGCCCAAATGGCTAAATACAGCGGTGAATCTCAACAAGCTTACAAAAAAGCGATCGCAGATTTTACTCAAGCCATACAACTTAATGTCTCCAAAGCCGAAGCTTACTTCCAGCGGGGTGTTGTCTATTATCAAATTGCTCAATATAGCAGTAATTATCAGCAAGAATATAATCAAGCGATCGCTGACTTTAACCAAGCATTAACTCTCAGCCCTAAACTAGCAAAAGCATATCTCAAACGAGGTATGGTTCGCTATGAACTGGCACAATATGGCGGTAGTGAAGCTAACAAAAACCAAGCGAAAGCTGTCGAAGATATACAGGCATCTGCCAAAATATTTCTTGAGCAAGATGACATGGATAATTATCAACAAGCACTCAGTAATATGTGTGTAGTCATCGAAAACAAATGTGACCCTTTATTCCAAGGCTCAAGTAACATCGAAAAAACTAACTAGAAACAAGTAAGTTTTGTTACTAACATATTGTTGGTTTTGATTTAAAAAATCAAGCATGACTAGGGTTAGCGCCAGCTAATCCTAGTTATTTTATAGGTAATATTTTTATTGCATTGAGTAATTTATTTCTGTATTTATAGATATAGCACAAGCCTTCGTGGTTAGGACATTAACAGATGATAAAACTTAGACACAACAAGACTTTTCACCCAATCCCCAGCGATGCACTGAGCTTGTCGAAGTGTCACCAGTCCCCAGTCCCTTGCTATATTCATAGAGCTTTTATATAGAAAAGATTTTAATTTATCTTACCTTTATAATTTCATCGGAAATTACAGTTAGATTATTGACGGAGAAACAGAAATCAGAAATACATTTCTCTCCCTTGAAGTGCATCCTCTTCATCTCGAAAAAGTCGAATAATCATATCCCTACAAATCTCCGAGGTAATTGCATGAAAGCGGTGATTTTGGCTGGAGGTCTTGGTACACGCCTCAGTGAAGAAACCAGTGTTAGACCCAAGCCGATGGTTGAGATTGGTGGTAAGCCAATTCTCTGGCACATAATGAAAACATATTCTGCCCACGGCATTAATGACTTTATTATTTGTTGTGGTTACAAAGGTTACATCATTAAAGAGTATTTTGCTAACTACTTCTTACACATGTCAGATGTTACCTTCGACATGCGCTTTAACCAGATGAACGTGCATTCTGGTTATGCAGAACCCTGGCGCGTCACCTTAGTAAATACGGGTGATAATACAATGACAGGCGGACGCTTAAAGCGAATCAGCGAACATCTTGGTAATGAGACTTTTTGCTTTACTTATGGCGATGGTGTCAGTAATATTAATATCACCGAGCTAGTTAAATTTCATAAAGAACAAAATAGCTTAGGAACACTCACAGCCGTTCAACCAGCTGGACGTTTTGGTGCTATTTCTTTAGGATATGAGCAAACCAAAATCACCAGCTTTCGGGAAAAACCTGAAGGTGATGGAGCTTGGATTAATGGCGGTTATTTTGTGTTAGAACCAGAAGTAATCAACTTAATTGCTGATGACTCTACAGTGTGGGAACAAGAGCCATTAGAAAAGCTAGCTGATATGGAACAGCTATCAGCTTTCAGACATGATGGGTTTTGGCAACCGATGGATACTTTACGTGATAAAAACTATCTCGAAGGGCTGTGGAAAAACAACCAAGCTCCTTGGAAGGTATGGTAAAAGTAGAGACGCGATTAATCGCGTCTGTACAAAAGTTAGGAGTAAAGACACGATTAATCGCGTCTGTACAGGAGTCAGGAGTCAAATAACAAATGACAAATGACAAATGACTTTATAGATTTACTGTAATTTGAAGTGCGATAATACTAATGTATGATTTTGCGATTATAGGTGGGGGAATAGTTGGACTCTCAACAGCGTTGGCTTTAGGAAAACGCTATCCCAATGCGCGGATTTTAGTACTAGAAAAAGAGAGTCAATGGGCATTTCACCAAACTGGCAATAATAGCGGGGTAATTCATTCTGGTATTTACTATAAGCCAGGGAGTTTCAAAGCTAAATTTTGTCGTGATGGTTCTCGTTCAATGGTAGAATTCTGCCAAGAGCATGGAATTGAACATGAAGTTTGTGGTAAGGTAATTGTTGCAACTGAAGAACAAGAACTACCACGCTTAGAAAATCTCTACCAACGCGGCTTAGACAATGGCATAGAAGTTAAGAGAATTAGCCCCGAAGAAGTCAAAGAAATTGAACCTCACGTAAGATGTGTAGGTGGAATTCGGGTATCCTCAACTGGTATTGTTAATTACAAGCAAGTTTGTTTGAAATATGCCCAGCTAATTCAACAGCAGGGTGGAGATTTGCACCTGAATACAAAAGTCCTGAAAATCTCTCCAAGTGATAAAAATCAGGTACTGCAAACAAACAAGGGTAGCTTTGAAACCCGCTTTGTAATTAATTGTACTGGATTGCATAGCGATCGCACCGCCAAACTAGGTCAAGTTGAACCCCAAGCCAAAATTGTCCCATTCCGGGGAGAATACTACGAACTCACCCCAGAAAAACGCTATCTAGTCAAGACATTAATTTATCCAGTACCCAATCCAGATTTCCCCTTCTTGGGTGTCCACTTTACCCGGATGATTGATGGTAGCGTCCATGCAGGGCCAAACGCAGTTCTATCCCTCAAACGCGAAGGCTACAAAAAAACCGACTTTGACGTGCGCGATTTCCTAGAAGTCATCACCTATCCCGGCTTCTGGAAGTTAGCAGCTAAACACGCTGATGAAGGCATCCAAGAAATCATTCGTTCTTTTAGCAAAGCAGCCTTCACCAGAAGTTTACAAAAACTAATTCCCGAAGTGCAAGCAGAAGACTTAGTTCCCACCCATGCAGGAGTTCGCGCTCAAGCCTTAATGAACGATGGCAAGCTTGTAGACGACTTTTTGATTGTTTCCGGTCAAAACTCCATTCATGTTTGCAATGCTCCTTCTCCTGCTGCCACATCCTCTCTAGAAATCGGCAAAGCACTTGTAGCAGAAATTCCCCAACTTTCGCATCTAGAGAGTGTAGTCACTGCATAGATATCATAGTTGTTATTTCCGGGACTGCTGAATAAAAGGATGAATCTTGTATAGTCGGCATCTTTTCCAGCCTGGAAATACAAGAGACGGGTAAGATACCCATCTCTCAAGAAAAAAGTATAGTGCATCAATTACAGCTATTTTCAAGTAAATAGACCACGCGGTAGGGGCGTAAGGCCTTGCGCCCCTACAACAGATGTGGTTCAAATACATGAAAACTGCTGTAAGAACCGCTATAGAGTCCTGCTACCCAATGGGCTAGTCGGCAACTATGTAATAACTGTTAGCCGTATACATAGCGCTTCTGGTTTTAGTCCAATGACCTAACCCCCAACCCCTTCCCTACAAGGGAATGGGAGTAAGATTCAAAGCCTCTCTCCTCTTAGGAGAGAGGAATGGAAGTGAGGTCAAGTTATTGCATACCAACGAAAAATATAGCGGTTCCTTCTTAGATGCAACACCCTATAGGGCGAATATCTGTGCGTCCCTACTAAACGAAGAATTTAACTTATCAACACAATACAAAGGAATTAACCACAATGAAAATATTAGTAACTGGAACAGAAGGCTATCTAGGTTCGTTATTACCACCTCTGTTAATCGAACGAGGACATGAAGTTATTGGTCTAGATACCGGCTTTTATAAAGTTGGTTGGCTTTACAACCCTAGTGGAGTGACACCCAAAACCCTCAACAAAGATATCCGCAACATCACCCCTGATGATTTGGAAGGTATTGAAGCCATAGTTCACATGGCGGAACTCTCCAACGACCCAGCCGGGCAATTAGCGCCCAATATTACCTACGAAATTAATCATGTAGGTTCAGTTCGTCTAGCTAGCCTAGCTAAGGCTATGGGTGTGCGCCGTTTTGTATATATGTCTTCGTGCAGTGTCTACGGTGTTGCTACCGCAGGTGATGTCACAGAAGAATCCGCAGTTAATCCCCAAACAGCCTACGCAGAATGTAAAACTCTTGTGGAAAGAGATGTCAGACCACTCGCTGACGATGACTTCTCTCCCACCTTTATGCGGAATGCAACAGCCTTTGGTGCTTCTCCCAGAATGCGCTTCGATATTGTTTTAAACAACTTAGCAGGGTTGGCATGGACTAGCAAAGAAATCAAAATGATTAGTGATGGCACACCTTGGCGGCCATTAGTCCACGCATTGGATATTTGCAAAGCAATAGTTTGCACCTTAGAAGCACCACGAGACATTGTACATAAGCAAATCTTCAACGTGGGAGATACAGCAAACAACTATCGCGTTAAAGAAATCGCGGAAATTATTGCTGATGTTTTCCCAGATTGCAAACTATCCTTTGGTGACAACGGCGCAGATAACCGCAGCTATCGCGTATCCTTCGAGAAAATCAACACAATCCTACCTGGATTTAAATGTGATTGGAATGCCCGACTTGGTGCCCAGCAGCTATTTGATTTATTCAGTCAAATACACATGGCTGAAGATACTTTCTTGTTTAGAGGATTTACTCGTTTAAAACAGCTAGAGTATCTAATTCGGACAGAGCAAATTGACAAAGATTTCTTCTGGAATAAAAAATAGCTCAAGTTGCCTAGCCGCAACGGAAAAACAATCTAAGCTTCCGAATCAATACTATTTGATTCGGACTTATTCCATCCATCAAATTATTTGCAATCAACAAGTTAAATTTTATGGCGCTCACCTTAGCATTAGTAATCGAGTTAGCCATCTGAAAGCTAAATAAATTGCCGCTAGACTGCATCGCTACATTTTGAGAAAAAGCTAAAGAAACAAAGCAGAAGATGAATAAATTGCTGACTATCGCAATTCCTACATTCAATCGTGCCCAGATTTTAGATAAACAACTTGCTTGGTTAGCCAAATCTATTAAAGGGTTTGAGTCTGACTGTGAAATATTTATTTCTGATAATTGTTCTACAGATAATACTCAACAAATTATTAATAAGTGGCAGACAATTCTTAGTAATGTCACATTTACATCAAATAAAAATAGTGAAAATATTGGTGTAATGAGTAATATTGCTTGTTGCTTAAAAGCTCCAACTAGTAAATATATTTGGACAATTGGTGATGACGATCCAATTCAAGATAGAACCCTAGATTATGTGTTAACAACACTAAAAAAACATTCAGATTTAGCACTAATGTTTTTAAACTTCTCTGGTCGCCAAAAACAAACAGGTCAACTTGTTGTCGAACGCTGGTTGAATAGTGATAACGACGAATTAAAAGTTGATGGTAAAACTGTATTTCAAAGTTATCTGTATGAAAATTTTGGTGGTGTACTTTTTATATCAGCAGCAATTTATCGCACAAATCTAGTGCAACGCGCTTTACAAGAATGGCCGTCTGCTACTAATAATTGGGCATCTCAAGCATATTGGACTGCATTTTGTGCTGCTCATGGGAGTGTCATCGTCACGAAAGACACTTATTTAGAATGTACTATGGGTGCTAGTCTTTTGGATCTCGACCCGACATGGAACTTTAAAATGCGATATGCATACATACCTGAAGTTTATATAAAACTACTAAAAGTAGGATATCCTCATAAATTTTGTCAGGAAATGATTTGGCAGAATTTCCATCAAAAAACTGACTTGAAAATCTTATTAGGTGCTTTAAAACGTTGGCCTTTATTGACAATCAAGATATTTATTCCTTACCTACGTTTGTTAAGCATATCAGCTTGGACAATTCTTTTTCCACCCAAACAGCTAGAAACTAACCTGTAACCATTCATATATCAATTTATTAACTACTATTTTTACCATGCAGAAATTACTCACCATTGCTATACCGACTTATAACCGTGCTGAATTGCTAGATAAACAGTTAGCATGGCTAGCTCAAGCTATTAAAGGTTTTGAAGATGATTGTGAAATTTTAGTTTCTGATAATTGTTCAACAGACAATACTCAGGATACGATTAAAAAATGGCAAATGATACTTAGTAATATCCCATTTAAATCAAATAAAAATCCTCAAAATTTAGGCGTCGTCAAAAATATTATGTATTGCCTAAATTCTACTACAACAAAATATGTTTGGACGATTGGTGATGATGACCCAATCCAAGATAGAGCCATTGCTTATGTAATTAGCAAACTTAAGCAATATGAAGATTTATCATTATTGTTTCTCAACTTTTCCGGTCGTAACCAAATTACTGGCGAACCAGTTCATCCACCAACAATTGTTGGTAATCGCTGGTTTGATATAGATAGTGAAGATGGTGATGGTGATGGTAAAGCTATATTTGAGCATTGTTTCTCAAAAAGTATCGGAGCAGTTATTTTTCTGACTGCGACAATCTACCGCACTGATTTAGTGAAACACGCTCTACAAAATTGGCAAGATGCTGAGAATAACTGGATATCTTTAGCATATTTAGCCGGGTATTGTGCTGCTAATGGTCGTGTAATTGTCACGAAAGAGACTTATTTGGAATGTGTTGTGGGTGTGAGTTATTGGCAGAAAGAACCAAAATCTGCACTGTTAATGCAATACAAACACATACCCGAAGTAATTTTGAAATTGGAGCAAAGTGGATATTCTAAGCAGTTTTGTAGGCGGATGCTTTTGCAAAATGGTAAAGAAGTCAACTTGAGAGTTTTCTTAGGTGCTTTAAGAAGATGGCCTATGTCTGCCATTAAGACAGTAGTCCCATTTTTGGCTTTAGTCGGTTTATGTGCTTTTGACGTGATGATTTCTAAAGAATTTAGTTTAGCAGAATCAAGTGAAATACCTGCTCAAGAAATACGGAGCTATAAGCCATAAGCTACTAAATTACTGATAAATCGACATTGAAATTAGAAAGAGTTTCCCATATGTTTAATTTAATTAAACGCAAATTATCTACATTATCTGCTGACTTTGAATATTATGTAGCTCGTTGGAAGCATAGCAGAAATTTGCCAGCATTGGAAGGGCGCGATCGCAACATTCTCAAAGCTCTCAAAAAAGACGGTGTTTGTGTCACAACACTGGCAGATTTAGGCTTCGACTCTAGCTCCGAACTGCTCAAAGCTGCTTATCAGCAATTGTCTCAGATGGAAAATCCCAACAACGACCATCTAGATGAAAAGTTACCACAAATTTACACGGTTACAGGTTTACCAGCATTTTATGCCTGGGCAATGGAGAAAAGACTTCTCAATTTGATCGAAAATTATATTGGTCTGCCTATTGCTTTTCATGGTGTACATTTACGTAAAGATTTCCCTAGCAAACATCAGTTTGGCACACTGCTATGGCACAGCGATGCTGAAGACCACCGGATTATCAAAATCTTTATTTACTTGAATGATGTCGAAGAAAAAACTGGGCCTTTTGAATACATTCCCCGCTCTTTAACTTCCTTGTTTAGTTGGAATTATATTCAGCTTTACTACAAACTTTGGAAGTCAGGTTATATGGGCATTGATGATGAAAAAGTAAAACCAGTCATCCCCAAATCAGCTTGGAAATCCTGCCCAGGGCCAGCAGGTACTGTCATTATTGTAGATACGAAAAATGCTTTGCATCACGGCACAGTCCGCACAGAAGAACGCTCAACACTATTCTTTTGTTACACCGCTAACCCTCCTGAAAGACCAGAACTCTGCACCCAATACTGGGATGATACTTATCCCAGAGCAGAGTTAAGGCAGCAAGTAGAAAATAGCCGATAGTCTATTAAAGGTAGTCATGTCATGCTGCTCAAGATTAAACGCAAAATATCTTCATTGGGATCTGAATTAGTTTACAGATTAGCACTTTTAAAACACGCTGCTAATTTGCCTTCACTAGAAGCAGGCGATCGCAAAATTCTTGATGACCTTAAATGTGATGGTATTCATATTACCACACTTGCTGAATTGGGATTCGATTCAACAGCAGAATTGCTCAAGGCAGCTTATGGTTATTCGTCCCAAATGGAATCTGGCAATCATGACGATTCAAAGGAACAATTTCCCCAAGTTTACACAGTTACATATTTACCTGAATTTGCTACTTGGGGAAGCGAAAAAAGGCTCCTAAACATCATTGAAAACTACATTGGTCTGCCAATCATTTTTCATGGTGTACATCTCCGCAAAGATTTCCCTAATAAAAATCAGTTTGGTACACAACTATGGCATAAAGATGCAGAAGACCGCCGCATGATCAAAATCATTATTTACTTAAATGATGTTGAAGAAAAGCACGGGCCATTTGAATATATCCCAGCCTCTTTAACCTCTTTATTTAAATTAAACTATTACCGTACTTACTACAAGCTTTGGCAATCTGGTCATTTAGGTATCACCGATGAAGAACTAAATGAAATTATCCCGAAAGAGGCTTGGAAATCTTGTATAGGATCGGCAGGAACAGTCATTATTGTCGATCCCAAAAAAGCCATACATCACGGTACATCACGCACTGAAGATAGGCTAACTTTATTCTCGTGCTACACATCTACTTCTCCGGATCGTCCAGAAGTTTGTACTCAATATCGAGACAATACTTTTCCCCAACCAAAGTTAGTACCATATAGTTCAGTCCAAGCAAGCTAATTGTTAATCTAAAAACCCACTCAAAACTATTTTTGATGAGGTTTGTAACAAGTTTTGTTGTCCTCAATATTCTTCTCAAGGTTATTCATTCATGCTCTTCACTCAAACTGCACTCAAAGACGCATTCATCATTGATTTAGAAGAAAAGCCAGATCATCGTGGTTTTTTCGCTCGGTCTTTCTGCGCTCAAGAATTTGCAGCACATGGATTAAAGCCAACAGTTGCCCAATGTAACCTGTCTTTTAATTACAAAAAAGGCACTATCCGGGGAATGCACTATCAAATTCTACCAGCAGCAGAAACAAAATTAATTCGCTGTACTAAAGGCGCAATCTACGACGTAATTATTGATATGCGTCCTGAATCTCCTAGCTTCTTATCACACATTGGTGTAGAGCTAACCCCAGAAAATCGCCGCGCTTTGTATGTTCCAGAAATGTTTGCTCATGGCTATCAAGCACTCACCGATGAGACTGAAGTTGTATATCAAGTGGGTGAATTTTACACCCCAGGATATGAAAGAGGTTTACGCTATGACGACCCATTTTTTAACATTGATTGGCCTCTAGATGTGACTGAAATCTCCGAGAAAGATTTAAATTGGCCTTTGTTGAGAATGATGACTGTTGGCGGTACAGCTTCCAGATAACTATAGCAAGGGACTGGGAACTGGGGACTGGGGACTGGGTGAAAAGCCTTTTTGTGTCTAAGTTTTATCGTCTGTTGATGTCCTAACCACCTTGACTGTTGCTATATATAGCGATCCTAAATGAGATTGTGAAAATTTTTGTTATGGTCGTCCTTTGTCATTTGTGATTACAAAGAACAAATGACTAATGACTGCCAACTATAACATCTAGCAAAAAAAACAGTTAGTAGCTGTCATTAATGAAAATGTACTTAATGTTTAGCCGTAACGAATTATTAAGTGCAAAATTATCGAGAATTTGTAACACAACAAACAGTTCCAAAAAGGAGTTTAGTTCATGATTATTATCGATCGCGCCTTACAAGCCCGTGCAGCAGCAGGAAATCCTATCAAGGTGGGAATGATCGGTGCTGGTTTTATGGGTCGAGGAATTGCCAACCAAATTGTCAATTCAGTGCCAGGAATGGAGTTAGTTGCTATCTCTAATCGTCAGATTGGTGCAGCTAAACAAGCTTATTCGGAAGCAGGAATTGAAGATATTCAAGTTGTTGCAACTATCAGCGAATTAGAAGATGCGATCGCTAACGGTAAGTATGCAGTCACAGAAGACGCTAAGTTACTGTGTCGGGCTGAAGGCATCGATGCATTAATCGAAGTCACGGGTGCAGTGGAATTTGGCGCTCAGATTGTTATGGAAGCGATCGCCCACCGCAAACATGTGATTATGATGAATGCCGAACTCGATGGTACCATTGGCCCCATCCTGAAAGTCTATGCCGACAAAGCAGGTGTGATTCTCAGCGCTTGTGATGGCGATCAGCCAGGGGTACAAATGAACCTTTATCGCTTTGTAAAAAGCATTGGTTTAACTCCCTTATTGTGCGGTAACATTAAAGGACTCCAAGACCCCTATCGCAATCCCACTACCCAAGAAGGATTTGCTAAACGTTGGGGTCAAAAGCCCCACATGGTGACTAGCTTCGCCGACGGAAGCAAAATTTCCTTCGAGCAAGCGATCGTTGCCAATGCCACAGGCATGAAAGTCGCCAAACGGGGAATGTTAGGATATGACTTCAGCGGTCATGTCGATGAAATGACTCAGTTATATGATGTTGAACAACTCAAAGAACTGGGCGGCATCGTCGATTATGTAGTTGGAGCAAAACCAGGCCCAGGCGTATACGTATTTGCCACTCACGACGACCCCAAGCAACGCCACTATCTCAACTTATACAAATTAGGCGAAGGCCCGCTTTACAGCTTCTATACTCCTTATCACCTCTGTCATTTTGAAGTTCCCTTGTCCGTAGCGCGTGCTGTTTTATTTGGTGATGCCGTTATGTCTCCACTAGCAGGCCCGCTAGTAGATGTTGTCACCACCGCCAAAATCGACCTGAAAGCAGGAGAAACCTTAGATGGCATCGGCTACTACATGACCTACGGACAATGTGAAAATTCCGATATCGTCCAACAGCAAAATCTTCTACCAATGGGTTTGGCTGAAGGGTGCCGCCTCAAACGAGATATTTCTAAAGATCGAGTCCTCACTTATGAGGATGTAGAATTACCTGAAGGCAGACTTTGCGACCAATTACGAGCCGAGCAAAATGCCTATTTCGCTCCAGAAAAAATCTTAGTAGCAGTTGGATAATATCGGTTCTCAAAACATTTGCCACAAATGAATTAGCTGTAGGGGCGTACAGCTGTACGCCCCTATATATTTGTCGCCAGAATTTCATCAAGAGGATAGGAAGTTATACTGCTGAACACTAAAGTTATTGATAGTAATATCAAGTCCGGGTAATTAGTTATGATTTCCACAGTCATTGCACCCCACCCCCAACCCCTCCCCGCAGGCGGGGAGGGGAGACAAAGCATAGCTTTGGCGGGGTGGGGTTCTTGAGGTTTAATGAGTAACTAAGCGGACAGGATAGTAATTTGCTGGGGAGCGTTTCAACAAACCCGATCGAAACTTTAGGTCAAATTTCATGAAAATTGCTCTCGTCCATGATTATTTAACCCAGCGAGGTGGGGCAGAGCGTGTGTTTGAACTGCTTTGTAAGCGCTATCCCGAAGCAGATATTTTCACATCTTTGTACGATCCTCAAAAAACGATCGATCTAGGCGATCGCATAGTTAATACAACCTTCTTACAAAAGATTCCTGGTGCAGCAAAATATTTTAGGTCGATGGCTCCTCTATATTTTCCTGCCTTTCGTGCCTTGGATTTGCAAAACTACGATTTAATTATTAGTAGTAGCACCAGCTTCGCCAAAGCAGTACGAAAAAATCCTAATGCCCACCATATTTGTTTTTGTCATAACGTCACCCGTTTCTTATGGGATACAGCAACTTATTTAAGAGAGTACGGGGACTATAGATATTTTGCTCCTTTAATCGAACAAGTATTTCAAGTCATGAGAAAGGTAGACTTGAAATATGCACAGGAGCCTGACCTTTACATTGCTAATTCTAGTGTTGTTGCCCGCCGAATTGAAAAAATTTATGGCAAAAAGGCAATGATGGTGAACTATCCAATTGATACTAGTAAATTTGTTTTTTCAGATATAAAAGATGAATATTATCTGGCCTCCGCCCGGATGATCGGTTATAAGCGACTTGATATAATAGTCGAAGCTTTTAATTGGTTGGGGTGGCGGCTATTAATATCTGGTGACGGGCCAGAACTAGCACGGTTAAAATCCAAAGCATTACAAAATATTGTGTTCTTGGGACACGTAAGTGATAGAACCCGCAAAGACTTGTTTTCCAAAGCCAAGTCTATTATTGTCGCAGCCTTAGAAGATTACGGATTAGTTCCAGTTGAGGCTAACGCTAGCGGTACACCAGTTATTGCTTATGGAGCGGGTGGAGTATTAGATACTCAAATACCAGGTGAAACAGGAGTCTTTTTCAAAAGACAAACACCAGAATCTTTACAAGTTGCATTACTAGAAGCCAACGGCATTTCTTGGGATTACGATCGCATCCGCAATCATGCAGTAGCAAACTTTTCAGAAAATGCATTCTTTGGCAAGGTTGAGCAAATTATCAATCAAGCTTGTGGCGTGCAGCAATTATTCATTTGATTTCTGAATTTTCCACTATCAGATTACCTATTTATTTGCTCTCTCCTCATTGGCAGTTCTAAAAAAATAGGTATTTTTCGGAGAATCTCTTAGCGTAAGTCTTGAAGACAAGGATATAAAAGTGGTTCAAACTAGTCTAAATCCTCATCTAGCTCCAGCTTCTGAAAATGAACCAAGTTACGGGCAGATGTTTGCCGTATTTGTGCGGCGATTTCCTTGGTTCTTAGCAGTATTAATTAGTTCTATTGCTATTGCCAGCATAGTAACTGTAAAAACAAAGCCTACTTATAAAAGTTCTATGCAATTGCTAGTAGAACCTAACTATCAAGGTAAAACGGAAGGTGGCGCGGGGGTAGACAATCAGTTTACTGACTCTAACGTAGTCATAGATACTGCCACTCAGCTTAACTTGATGCAAGGTTCGGGACTCATCCAAAAAGCAGTTGATAAACTTCAGTCTAATTATCCAGATATAACTTCAGCTGAAATTAAAGCTTCTTTGGTCTTAACTCAAATCAGGAGCAAAGAAGATAATGTCGCTACTAAAATATTTCAAGTTGAATATACTGCTGGAGATCCTGAAAAAACCCAAAAAGTTTTGGATGCAATTCGACAAGTTTATCTGGAATATAACAAACAACAACAGACTTCGCGTTTACAAAAAGGTCTACAAATCATCAGGGAACAGTTAAGTAAAGCTAGTGAAGAAGTAAACGCATCTGAGACAAATTTACAAAGATTTCGTAGAAATCAGAACTTAATCGATCCAGAGTCACAGGCCAAAGCAATTGAAACAGCTTTGAATAATCTTTCCCAAGAAAGACAGACAACTCGCGCTCAGTATGGAGAAGCTTTAGCACGCCAAAAATCTTTAGAAGAACAACTTAATCGTTCTCCCCAAAATGCTCTAGTTGCTTCTCGTTTGAGTCAGTCTACTCGCTATCAAGGCTTACTAAACGAAATCCAAAAAAGCGAATTGGCACTAGCACAAGAACGCTTACGCTTTACAGATCAAACTCCGAGCGTGCAAAAGCTCAAAGAACAGCTTCAGGGCCAGAAGGAATTATTGCAACAAGAGGTAGGAAGAACTTTAGGCGGAAAATCTGCTGGTGCATTCACGAATGGAGACTCTCTTCTCGAAAAAGGACAGCTGGGCCAAATCGATCTCAGCCTTGCTGGCCAGTTAGTAGAAACGCAGACAACTATAGTTGCTTTAACTGCTCGCGACCAAACTTTGGCTCAGAAAGAAAACGAGCTACGTTTGGAAATAAAACGCTTCCCGCCTCTGTTGGCTTATTACAATCGGATGCTACCGCAGCTGCAATTTAGCCGTGAAAGGTTAGAGCAGCTTTTAAGAGCAGAACAACAATTGCGACAAGAACTTTCCAAGGGTGGGTTTAATTGGGAAGTGGTGGAAGATCCCCAAAAAGGCGCGCAATTAGGCCCCAATCTCCAACAGAATTTGCTGTTAGGTGCTGTGGTTGGCTTAATGTTAGGAGGCATTGCTGCCTTTCTTCGCGAATCGGCTGATGATGCAGTTCACACCACTGCTGAATTAGAGAAGCAAATGGCCATGCCGTTGTTGGGAACAACTCCCAAGTTACCGCCAGCCAAACCCAGAGAATCAATGATTAAGTTGCCTTTTGGCAAGCCAGAAGTTCTCGCCCCCTGGACGATTCAGGTATTGCAATCTCCACCGCGTTGGGAATCGCTGGATCTGATTTACAAAAACATTGAACTTTTAAATACTGTTACTAATTTAAAATCTTTGATGATTACCTCGGCTTTAGCCGATGAGGGTAAATCAGCTTTGGCGTTGGGTTTGGCAATGAGTGCTGCTCGTTTACACAAAAGGGTACTGCTGATTGATGCCAACTTACGCGACCCCAGTTTGCACCATCAACTGAATCTTCCTAATGAGCAGGGACTTTCAACTTTATTGGCGAGTGATACAACTCTACCCAACCAAATTAGTCTTCAATATTCAGGTTCCGCCTACATCGATATTTTGACTGCTGGCCCCAAACCTAACGACCCAGCTAATCTGTTGAGTTCCCCGCGGATGATCCAATTAATGACAGCATTTGAGGAAAACTATGATTTGGTTCTGATAGATGCTCCCCCAGTTCTCGGTTTGGTGGATGCCATGCTTACCGCATCATCTTGTCGTAGCGTGATTATGGTGGCAAGCATTGGTATTGTGACGCGAAGTCAGCTTAATCAAGCGACAGCTATGCTGAGTAAGTTAAATCTGATTGGGGTTGTAGCTAACGGGGTATCAAATAGTAGTAATTACGTACCCAATATCAAACAACAGCAATTGGCTCTGCGTCAAGCTGTAGAAAAGTAACTAGTACGGCTAGATGATAAATCCCCGACTTCTTAGAGAAGTCGGGGATTTTGCGTTTTGGATTTTTTCTCGTTTTTAGCCTCTGGTTAGAAATGCTGTTCATCGGGGTGCTGCCGCGGGTAAAAGAGGCGGAGCCTCAAGGATGAGTATTCCCAGTCTGAGACTGGGAACGAGACAATCTGCTAAAAGCTGGTTTTAGACTGGCTTTTACCTTAAATTGATAGCAATGATTCGTGAATTGCCTCTACGTTTTGATGAACCAAATTGAATTTTGTCGCTATCGGGAAGAATTCAGTATATTTATGCTATCTTTATGAATTTTCAGAGAAATCACTGACTCTTTAAAGAATAAATAAAGAAGTTATTTGAGCGATCGCTATTTCTACAGAGTCTTATATTCTAGAGATTAAAGCACCTTCATAAAGGCTAGAAGACAAGAGCAGACTGGTTTTTAAATCTATCGAGACAATGAACACCTCAGCGTAATTAAACGTAGATATAGATTCATGGGTAATTTCCCTCTACACTTCTCTACTGTCAGTAGTTTCCGGAAAATCAAGATTTGCCCATGAATGTTAATAGTAGCAGTCCTAAATCATTTGTGAAATATTTTTGGAGTTGGCTGTCATTAGTCATTAGTCATTAGTCATTAGTCATTTGTCCTTTGTCCTTTCTTATTTGCAATTATGTAGACGCGCCAGCGGCTTCCCGCAGGGTAGGACAAATGACCAAGGACGACCATAACAAAAATTTTCACAATTTCATTTAGGATTGCTACCTATGTAATTAGTATCTGTCTAATTTGTAAATCTCTACACCAGCAGAATTCTACGCAATATGTGCTTGGCTGAATGGCAAATACTATAGCATATTTTTGCCGTCAATTCTCTCCAACTTTTTGGACTTACAACAAGATTCGGATTTGAGTCTTTGGCATTGATAGCCTTTGATAACGCCTCAGTAATTCACTTTTGTATAAACCCAAAGACATTATGACAACTTCAATAATTCCAACTTTAGAGAATTTATATGATGTAACCCAGTCACACCAGGATAATCGTGGGTACTGCACACTCCTGTGGCGGCGGGGTAAGCTGTTGGTGAAGCCGCTTGGAGGAGTGAAACAACCATACCTGGCTTCATTAGATAATAAGCGATCGCTAGTAGAATGCTTACAACATTCTCCAGTAAGTTTGGTCACCATAGATCCAAAATTGGGTGAGACTTTGCTCAAATTTTGGGCAGATGCATGTGAAGCAGCTCAAAAACCAATATTCCTAAGCATACCCGCTGACAAAAAACTTCCTAACCAACCTTTGAGACAATTGCAGCGAATAATTGATTGGATTGCTGCTTTCGTATTGCTGCTATTAGTAAGTCCAGTCATGTTGGGATTGATTATATTAATGCAGGTTTACTCACCAGGGTCAATTTTTTGTTATGAATGGCATGTTGGGGAACGAGGTAAATTCTTTCAAGCGATGAGCTTTTGCACCCACAATACCACACCGCTAGCGCGTTGGATGGGTAAATACAATCTCGACAATCTGCCACAGTTATTTAACGTGCTACGGGGTGACATGAGTTTAACCGGATCTCGTTGTTGGACTTTGGAAGATGCAGTACAGCTAAATAAATTACCAGAAATTACAACTTCCTGGGAAGTAGAGGCACAGTCTCATCTGTTACATCTGGATAGCCAAACTCTGTAATTTATCAGTGCGGTAATTGATGATTTCATTTATCGCACTGAGGCTAAAAAAAATTATTTATGTAGCATCCAATTCTAGATAATTAGTTTTCCAAACGCGATAAATTGCATCTCTACATCAGGGTTTTGTTACTCATTCTGAACTCTGTATTGATTTATAGATGTCTATCTACCTTGCCAAACTATTATGAGAAAATTCATGAATTTACAGCTTCCTCAACCACTCAGTAATCTGCTCAAAGCTAGCAGCTTTTGGCAGGACAACTATTTGATATTGCGAGAATTTAAACACTTTCGCAAAATTGCAATTTTAGCTCTGATATTCTCAATTTTGGCGGCAACCTTTGAAGGTGTAAGTATTGGTTTCTTACTTTCCTTTTTGCAAAGTTTAACTAGTCCCAACGCTCAACCTGTCCAAACAGGAATAGAATGGTTCGATCTTTGGATTTTGGGAGCCAAGACATCAGCAATTAATCGTTTGTATCGCGTATCTTTGCTGATTTTATTGAGTACTTGGTTACGTGCCACCTTCAATTATTTTTCTCAAGTTTATACTGAATTATCTCAACTACATCTTGCCGATCGCTTACGCAAGCAAATTTTTGAACAGTTACAATCATTATCGCTAAGTTACTTTAGTAAAACTCGTTCTGGCGAACTAATTAACACAATTACTACAGAGATTGAAAGGATCAGACAAGGTTTTAGTGGCGGAGCTTTTTTAGTAACTAGAGGACTCACAACCTTTGTTTACTTAATATCAATGTTTTTAATATCATGGCAATTGACGGTAATATCAGCATTGCTATTTACACTTTTAGGTGTGGGGTTGTCAAATCTGAATGCTAGAGTCAGAGAATCGAGTTTTGGCATGACAACTGCTAATGCTAATTTTACATCAACAGCCATAGAATTTATTAATGGCATTCGCACTGTTCATTCCTGTGGTACTCAAGAATTTGAGCGTCAGCGTTACTATAAAGCTAGCGATAAGGTAATAAGTAGTACAACAAAGGTTGTATTTACCTGGACACTTGTGAAGCCAATTGCCGAAGGAGTAGCTACTACAGTATTGATCGGAATGATTATTTTGGCATTCACTAGTCTTGTCACTAATGGAACGCTACAAGTTGCTTCTTTGCTAACCTTTTTCTTTGTACTCTTTCGCTTTATCCCATTTGTTCAAGATATTAATGGCACAAGAGCATATCTTAGCACTTTACATGGTTCAGCAGACAATATTAAAAATCTGTTGACAAGTGATGAAAAATATTACTTTCAAAATGGCAAAGTTAAGTTTAAGGGATTAAAGAGGTCAATAGATTTAGTATCTGTGGATTTTGGCTATGATGATGAAAATTTAGTGCTGCATAATATTACCCTGACGATTGAAAAGGGAAAGATGACGGCGTTAGTCGGAGCATCTGGTGCTGGTAAAACAACTCTTGCTGATTTAATTCCCCGCTTTTATAATGCTACAGATGGGTATATTTACATTGATGAAATGGATATACGGCAGTTTGAAATTAACTCTCTCCGTCGCAAAATAGCTGTTGTCAGTCAAGATACTTTTATCTTCAATACTAATGTTTGGCAAAATATTGCTTACGGGACTCCAGAGGCGACAAATGAGGAAATTCAAGAGGCAGCTAAACTAGCAAATGCATTAGAATTTATTTTGGAAATGCCTGAAGGTTTTGATACCCAATTAGGAGATCGGGGTGTTAGGTTATCTGGAGGACAAAGACAGAGAATTGCGATTGCACGAGCTTTACTACGGAACCCAGAAATTTTAATTTTGGATGAAGCAACTAGCGCTTTAGATTCGCTATCTGAGCGCTTAATTCAAGATTCATTAGAAAAGCTATCTGTGGGTAAAACAGTAATTGCGATCGCTCACCGTCTTTCTACTATTTCTAAAGCAGATAAAGTTGTAGTTTTAGAACAGGGACGGATAGTAGAGCAAGGTAAGTATCAAGAACTATTGGAACTAAAAGGTAAGCTTTGGAAATATCATCAAATGCAGTATGAACTAAGGCAGCCAGATTAGAAACAACATCTAATTACCAAAGTCATTACAACATATTCATCGGCTGTATATCTTTACAGCCGTAAATCACTAATATGTATCAATAATTTTGCCAAACTAATAGTCAAATAATAAGATTTTAAACACTTATTATTCCTATAGATAAGTTATTAAAGTTCATCCTATATACTTAAAAATCATAGAAAATATGTCCCAGGAAATCTTTGACAAAGACCTAATTTATCAATGTTCAAGTTTCGGTGTCGGTGGGAGTGGAGGTGTTGAAACTTATTTAGCTTCTCTGTTTGAACATCGGCCACCTGATGTTAGCGATCGCGTGTTAAAATCGCTTAAAAATATCGATCAAAGTCAGTTCAAACTGCTACACATCCACAGTGCAGATTTGCTATTACAGCTTACAGGCGAATGTCCTGCTATCTTCAGCGTTCATAATCACTCATTTTACTGCCCTAGCGGCACAAAGTATTTAGCAGAACAACGGACAATCTGCGATCGCAACTTCTCTTATTTAGGATGTACCTGGGGTAAATTAGCAGATAAATGTGGTAGCCGTAGACCTTTAAGAACTCTTAGAGAACTTCAAACTACTCATCAGTTTTTAGATGTCTTGAAAAGGCTAAAAATTACTTTCATTGCGAATAGCGAATATGTGCGCCAAGAGTTAATTAAAAACGGTGTATCTCCCGAACAAGTTATAACGCTACATTGTGGAATCTCTATACCAGAAACAGCAAGTTCACCCCTAAGCTTGGAAGTACATCAAAATCATCGAATTTTGTTTGCTGGACGAATTGTTTCTGATAAAGGTCTGGAATGGTTACTCAAAACCTTAATACATACAGATCCAAAAATTCAACTTGATATTGCAGGTGAAGGTTGGGAACGACCACGGTTAGAAAAGTTAGCAAGCACACTCGGATTGAATCAACGAATCACTTGGCATGGTTGGTGCGATTCAGATAAATTAGATAAACTTTATCAACAGTGTTTTGCAGTCATCTTTCCTAGTGTTTGGCCTGAACCTGCTGGTCTTGTAACTCTAGAAGCATACTCTCGTTGTCGTCCTGTAATTGGTAGTGCAGTCGGAGGGATTCCAGAACATTTACAAGATGGAGAAACGGGTATTCTTGTTCCAAGCAATAATATCCAAAAACTGGCTGATGCTATTAATGAATTGTATAGAGATTATCAAAAAAGCCGATACATGGGTGAGCAAGGTCATACTTTATTGATGAAGGAATTTACAATGGCTGCTCATGTAAATAATCTCCAAACAATTTATGCAAAAACAATAGCTGAATTTCCTTCCCAAGCGAACAAACTATATAGTATCTCTTCAGTTCAAGAAGCTGAATTTGTTAAAAATATCAAATAGTGCATCTTTTACTTAGAAAATATCAAGGGAGAAAAATATGTCATTACATCAAGAATGTCAACAACCTTTAGTCAGCGTTGTTATCCCCACCTATAATCGACCAGACTATCTCAAGCAAGCGATCGCAAGTGCAATAAAACAAACTTATCAAAATATTGAAATTATTATTTCTGATAATTGTAGTTCCGAAAATCCCCAAGCAATTGTCGCATCTTTTGGTGATTCACGTATCAAATTTTGGCAGCATCCGCAAAATATGGGAATGTTAGCTAATCAGCAGTATGGCTTTAAAATGGCGCAAGGTAAATATGTTGCTAGTCTACATGACGATGATATTTGGCATGAAGACTTTTTAGCAAAGCTTGTACCACCACTAGAAGCCAATTCTGATTTGATTCTCGCTTTTTCTGACCAATACATTATAGATGCTAATGGTATAATTAATCATACTGGTACTGAAGAAAACACACGCGCTTACAAGCGAGATAAACTAGCAAAAGGAATTTATAAACCTTTTTTCAAAATTGGATTGGTAGATAAAAGTATACCTACTGCTGCATCTTGTGTAATTCGCAATAATTTGGTGGATTGGTATAATATTCCTTCAGAAGTTGGTGGAATGTGGGATTTATATTTAACCTATCTATTTTGTATATCTGGTTATGGTGCTTACTATTGTCCTGAAAAATTGACGCGATATCGCGCCCATGAGCAAACTGATACTATGCTCAGTGGTAGTCGAGATGTACAAGCAAAAATTCGTAAAGCTAAAAGCGAAATGTTTTGCTATCAAGTATTTATGGAAGACCCTCGGTTACAGGAATTTAGAACTCATTTTCAGCAGAAATGGTTAGAAGCTAATACTACTTTGGGAATTGGTTTGCTACGAAGCGAACAGATAGCCGCAGCACGTCCTTATTTTTGGCAAGCGCTGAATCAACAAAAATTTAATGTGCGAACTATGGCAGCACTTAGTCTTAGTTTTACGCCGCGATTTTTAACAAGTAAGTTAATCGGGGTATCGAAATAATATCTCAATATCTCTGAGTTGAGGAATTTATTTGTTAAAAAGACCTCTTGCATAAGTCGAATAGACCCCACCCCCCTTAATCCCCCCTTATAAAGGGGGGAAACTTGAAATCTTGTCCCCTCCCCAATACATACGGGGAGGGTTGGGGAGGGGTAATTCAAGGATTTTATCCTTAAGGAAATAGTGTATGAAACTTTGTATTGTTACTCATAAAATAAAAAAAGGTGATGGTCAAGGACGGGTAAACTATGAGGTTGCTAAGGAAGCAATTTGTCGCGGTCATCACTTGATATTATTAGCTAGTGAAGTCGCACCAGAACTAGAAGAAAATAGCCAAGTTAATTGGGTTAAAATTCCAGTCAAAGGCTATCCTACAGAATTTGTGCGTAATTTCATCTTTGCCCAAAAAAGTGCAGATTGGTTACGTAAACATCGCTCTGACATTGATTTAGTTAAAGTCAATGGAGCAATTAATCTGGCCGCGGCTGATGTGAATGCTGTACATTTTGTCCACAGTTCATGGTTGCGATCGCCTGTTCATATTTCTCGCAACCGCCGCGATTTATATGGTTTTTACCAATGGCTATTTACGGCTTTTAATGCCCGTTGGGAAAAACAAGCTTTCCAAAAAGCGCAGGTTGTGGTGGCTGTATCTGAAAAGGTAGCCCAAGAATTAGTCAACATTGGTGTACCGCGTTCTCGAATTAAAGTAATTGTCAATGGTGTAGACCTAGAAGAGTTTACCCCTGGCCCAAGCAATCGCCAAAAATTAGGTTTACCGGAGAATGTCACCCTAGCCCTGTTCGCTGGAGACATCCGCACACCCAGAAAGAATTTAGATACAGTCTTACACGCCTTGGTGAAAGTTCCCGATTTACATCTGGCGGTGGTAGGTCATATCGAAGGTAGTCCCTTCCCACAACTAGCGGCTTCTTTGGGGTTAAGTGGACGCGTGCATTTTGTCGGATTTCGCCGCGATATCCCCGAAATTATGCGGTCAGTAGATTTATTTATTTTTCCTTCCCGATATGAAGCTTGTAGCCTCGTATTGTTAGAAGCACTTTCTTCAGGACTACCAGTAATTACTGCCACAGCTACCGGGGGTGCAGAGTTGGTGACACCAGAATGTGGCATCGTTTTAACCGACTCAAATGATATCGAAGCTTTAGCTGTGGCGATGATGTCCTTGGTAAGTGTAGATATGCTCATGCAGCAAATGAGTCAAGCTGCTCGTTCTGTGGCAGAACAACACAGCTGGACTACTATGGCACAAACTTATGTGGATTTATTCGAGGAGTTAAGCAAGAATGCGGAACACCGTTCTGATACCGACTTATCGCCGTCCACAAGACCTCTCACGCTGCCTTTTGGCGCTACAGGAGCAAACTAAACCAGTCGATCAGGTGATAGTGGTTGTCCGCGATACGGATGCAGAAACTTGGCAATTTCTGGCTCAATACACAGCGCACAACTTGCCACTGCATCCCGTGAAAGTGACACAACCGGGGGTAGTAGCAGCTCTCAACGCCGGATTGGCAGCAGTGGAGGGCGATATTGTTTCCATTACTGATGATGATGCCGCACCTCACCCGGATTGGTTAGAGCGGATTGCGGCTTACTTTACCTGCGATCGTCGCCTCGGCGGACTGGGAGGGCGTGATTGGATATACCACGGCAGCAAATTAGAAGATGAGTCCCGCCCAGTAGTGGGACAGTTGCAGTGGTTTGGGCGAGTCATTGGCAACCATCACCTGGGAGTGGGAGAACCCCGCGAAGTCGATATTCTCAAGGGCGTGAACATGAGTTTTCGTACCCAAGCTATCGGACAACTGCGCTTTGACGAGCGGATGCGCGGTACTGGAGCGCAGGTACACTTTGAAATGGCATTCACCCTGGCATTAAAACGGGCTGGTTGGAAGATCATTTACGATCCTCGCGTTGCTGTAGATCATTTTCCGGCACAACGTTTTGATGAAGATCAGCGAAATAATTTTAATGAAATTGCCTTTATTAATTTAGTCCATAATGAAACCTTAGTTTTACTAGAGCATTTGTCATTTTTCCGCCGGATTGCATTTTTGTTCTGGGCAGTATTTGTGGGTACGTGCGATAGTTTGGGCTTAGTACAATGGCTGAGATTTTTACCTACCCAAGGGCAGTTGGCAGGGAAAAAGTTATTAGCATCTTGGCGTGGACGTTGGCAGGGATATAAACAATTCGTAATTCGTAATTCGTAATTCGTAATTTGTCATTTGTCATTTGTCATTCGTCATTGTAGATTGATTATTTCATTTTGAATTCTTTTGAAGCCATTGGGTTTACTTATGCGTAAATCTAAAATCCAAAATCTAAAATTGAATGAATTCTAAGCAGATACTTTTCAATAGTTTTTTACAAGAAAACTATTCTCCCGAAGAGCGATCGCTACAGGGTTGGATGGCGATCGCAGGCTTTATATTACTAACTGTAGTTTGCTATTTTGGTGGTGTTACTGCCGGATTGCGCCTGATTTACCCGGCGACAGCTTTAGTAGTAGCCTTATTTTTATACTTGCGGCATCCCATTCTCTACATTGGCTTTACCTGGTGGATTTGGTTTCTCACACCCTTAGCGACTCGCTTAGTTGATTATCGAGTGGGTTGGGATGCTAGCCGTCAAATGCTGATAGCACCCTACTTAGTGGTGTTTATAACTATAGCAACATTTTTGCGACACTTTCCCCGCGCTTCTCGCCAAGGGGGTTTGCCGTTTGTTTTGGCTTTTATCGGAGTTTTCTATGGCTTTCTCATCGGTCTAATTTACAACCCACCTATCCCTGTAGCACGCGGATTGATGGATTGGCTCAGTCCGGTTATTTTCGCTTTTCACTTATTTATCAACTGGCGAGATTATCCCAGCTATCGCCAGAACATTCAACGAACATTTCTCTGGTCTGTGTTGATTTTAGGAACTTATGGCGTATATCAATTTGTAGTAGCTCCTGAGTGGGATAGGTACTGGCTCATCCAATCAAAATTATTCATGAGTTCTGGAAATCCTGTACCTTTCGGGATGCGCGTCTGGAGTACATTACACTCAGTCGGCCCCTTTGGTTCTGTTATGCAGGCTGGGTTACTGTTATTATTCACCGGTTCAGGAAGCTTAATTTTTCCGGCTTCAGCTGTTGGTTACTTATCTTTTCTATTAACACAAGCACGTACTAATTGGGGAGGCTGGTTATTTGGAATAATTATGATTATGGGTTCAGTCAAAGCCAAAATTCAAATGCGCTTAATTACCATAATTGTGGTCATGGCTATTTGTGTTGTGCCATTGACAACTATCGAACCAATTGCTGGAGTAGTAGCAGCACGTTTTGAAACTTTTTCTAATATTCAAGAAGATGGCAGCTTTAAAGATAGATCGGGAACTTACGACAGAAATCTTGGTTTAGCCCTTTCTAATGGTCTAGGTAACGGCTTAGGAAATATTTGGAAGGTCAACGAAAAAACTGGTCAAATTGAAGTAGTAGTAATTGATAGTGGCATTTTAGATATGTTTTTCACCCTTGGTTGGTTTGGAGGCATATTTTATATGGGTGGATTAATCTTTTTGATTATTACTGTTAGCAGCTATGGTGAAGGTCGTTTTGATAGTTTTGTCAGTGCTGCCCGCGCCATTGGGATCAGTTCTGCTTCACAGTTAGTTATCGGTAGCGGGATGTTGAGCGTGTCAGGGATGATTCTTTGGGGATTTTTAGCTATGGCTATGGCAGGACATAAGTACTATAGCAATCCTCAGATGTTCTCCAATATTTCTAACTTCTCTAAAAAATCGAGAATCTCATAAATCTTATCACTTAAATAGGACTTTTATAGATTATGAAAGTAATTATTGTTATGCCACTGGCCGAGCAACGAGGCGGTGGTGAAATGATGCTTTGGGATTTGGTGCAACAGGGACGTAATGCTGGTGTTGAGTGGCTGGTGATATTTTTAGAAAACGGCCCGATGGTGGAACAAGTAAAGTCTCTTGGTATTGATGCGCGAGTTGTAGAAAGTGGACGTTTACGCCAAATCCACCGTTTTATTGGCGCTGTTTTGCGGATTGCTGCGATCGCCCGCCGCGAACGTGCAGATATAATTGTCAATTGGATGTGGATCGTGCATATATCGGGAGGTTTGGCGGCAATGTTGGCGGGCTTGCCTGCTGTGTGGTATCAACTAGAAGTACCTAGCGATAAAACTTGGTTGGTACGAATCGCTACTTTAATCCCAGCCCGTGCAATTATCACTCTTTCGCAAGATGGCAAGCAAGCACAGGCAGAGATTTGGCCGCACAGACCAACGCCTTTAGTTTATCCTGGTGTCGCATTAGACCGATTTGAGCCTAATGCTTTACCAACTCCAGAAGAAGCACGGCGAAAATTAGGCTTACCTTTACACGGGCCTTTGATTGGAATTGTGGGACGATTGCAACGATGGAAGGGAATGCACGTATTGGTGCAAGCAATGCCCAAAATTTTGCAGAAGTATCCCGATGCCCATTGTGTGGTGGTTGGCGGTAAGCACGATTTAGAACCAGATTATGAGGACTTCTTAAAAGCCGAAATCGCCGCTTTGGGCTTGAAAGACCAAGTAATTATGGCTGGACTACAGCGTAATATCCCGGAATGGGTGCAGGCAATGGATGTATTTGTTCATGCATCGGATAAAGAACCCTTTGGAATTGTGATTATTGAGGCGATGGCACTGGGTAAACCTGTAATTGCTGGCAGTGCAGGCGGGCCGACAGAGATTATTACTGATGGGATGAATGGACTATTAACACCTTACGGCGATGCAGATAAATTAGCGATCGCAATTCTCCGCTATCTTGACGAGCAAGAATTTGCCCAAAGTGCGGGAGTCGCTGCTAGACAACGCGCCCTCGATTTCTCAACGCAGAATTATGCCCAAAATTTTATTAATGCAATTCGTTCTGTAATGCCTAGCCCTTTATCACAATAATTTTGATAGGTTTGTAAGCTAAAACACATCTAATTTGTAGATGAGAATTTTCTCAACATCTTGTGGGGTGGGCATCTTGCCCGCCCTGATTATACAACTTGAATGCTGATTAGCTTAGTAAGCACTTTAGTCGCAATATAAAAAAGATTTATGCAAAAGGAATTAAATAAATGTTGATTGATAGTCGCAAATTACCAATAGATGAAATTATCAATACGGAAGTTTGTATAGTTGGTGCTGGCCCAGCAGGAATTACACTCGCACGAGAATTAATTGGGCAAGACTTTCGAGTATGCTTACTAGAAAGTGGTGATTTGGAATTTAATCAAGAAACTGCATCTCTTGGTGAAGGTGAAACGGTTGGAGATCCTTTTCCACCCTTACAAGATATGCGTCATCGTCAATTTGGTGGAATGGCTAATGTCTGGAATATTGAAATTAATAAAAATCAACTTGGTCTGAGGCACGTGCCGTTAGACGCAATAGATTTTGAACAACGAGATTGGGTTCCATACAGTGGCTGGCCTTTTAGTAAATCTCACCTCAATCCATTTTATCAGCGCGCGCAAGCAGTCTGTAAACTCGGTTCTTTTGCTTATGAAGCTGAAGCTTGGGAAAATGCTCAATCTCCTCGGATACATTTCACAAGCGACCGAGTTACTACCAGTATGTTTCAGTTTGGCCCGCGCGATATTTTCACCAATGAATATCGCCATCAAATCAATCAATCTCCTAATATAACTACATTCCTCAACGCCAATGTGGTAGAAATTGAGGCAGACGAAACAACTCAAACAGTGAAACGCGTGCAAGTTGCTTGTTTATCTGGTAATAAATTTTGGGTTGTTGCAAAAGTATTTATTTTAGCCGCAGGTGGGATTGAAAACGCGCGTTTGTTATTACTATCAAACAAAATTCAAAAGAATGGATTAGGCAATCAACATGATTTAGTGGGTAGATTCTTCATGGATCATCCTTTTATCCGTTGTGGTATGCTTGTTCCCCAAAATCGCAAAATCTTTAATTCGATGGCTTTGTATGATTTACGCCGCGTGAATAATGTCACAGTCATGGGAAAATTTGCGCTGACAGAACAAGTGATGCGCCGCGAGAAATTACTAAATATGACCGCGTTGTTATATCCCAGAGATGAAAGGTATAGATCGGCGGCAAAGGCTTCTGCAAAAATTTTGTTCTCTTCAGTTCGACAAAGACAGTTACCTAAAAATATTTTTCAGCATTTGCAAAATGTCATAACGAATATTGATGATTTAGTAAGTGATTGGTATAAATATAATTTCAAAAAAGAATATTTATTCCCTGATTTGAGTCATGGAGGATGGTCTGAGCGTGAAGGTAATGAACAGAAATATACAAAATTTGAAGTTCTCAGCCAAACTGAACAAACCCCAAATCCAAATAATCGGGTAACACTCAGTAATCAACTAGATAAACTGGGTTGTCCGCAAGCAAAATTAATTAATTATTGGAGCGAAATAGATATTTGCAGTGTGAAGCGATCGCAGTTAGTATTTGCACAAGAGTTTGCTAGCACCGGACTGGGTGAGTTGCAGATTGAATTAGATGGAGATCGTCCAGTTGCTTCTCTTAGTACCCATCATAATATGGGAACAACGCGTATGCATCACGACCCAAAACAAGGAGTAGTCGATGCAAATTGTCAAGTTCACGGCATCTCTAATTTATTTATGGCAGGTAGCTCTGTTTTCCCTACAGGAGGCTATGCTAATCCGACGCTGACCATTATCGCCTTGGCAATTCGATTGGCAGACCATCTGAAAGCTGAATTGTCTCACTAAGTATAACTTTGTGTAAAATCGTCACGTTTTAGATGTAGCGATCGCCTGCTTTTAGTTTAAACTCCAGTATAAAGCAACTATACCAGGAGTTGCCTATCTGTTATTATCAGTTCTGTTCAAGTCAGATAGAAATTATTCTCGGAGATAAACAATGGGCAAGAAATATGATGTTTATGGTGTAGGTAATGCTTTAGTAGATATAGAATACGAAGTATCTCCAGAGTTACTACAAAAGCTAAAAATTGATAAAGGTGTAATGACACTTCTAGATGAAGACAGTCAAAATCATATTTTGGAAAATCTCAAAAATCTTCATTGCCATAAGAGTTGTGGAGGGTCAGCAGCAAACACAATAGTGGCAATTAGTCAACTAGGAGGAAAAACTTTTTATTCCTGCAAAGTAGCTAATGATGAATTTGGAGACTTTTACATCGAAGATTTAGTCAACTCTCAGGTAGATACCAACTTAAAAAATGGCGATCGCCAATCAGGAATTACAGGTAAATGTTTGGTGTTAGTAACTCCCGATGCAGATCGCACCATGAATACATTTTTGGGAATTACTGGAGAATTTTCTACACAAGAATTAGTATCATCAGCGATCGCTGATTCAGAATATCTATATATAGAAGGATATTTAGTGGCTTCTCCTACAGGAAAAGAAGCAGCTATAAAGGCTAGAGAAATAGCTGAAAAAGCGGGAGTAAAAACTACCATGTCCCTATCTGATTACAACATGGTGAAGTTTTTTAAAAATGGTTTATTAGAGATCATTGGGCCTGGTTTAGACTTGATTTTTGCTAATGAAACTGAAGCATTAGAACTAGCAGATACAGAAGATTTTCAAGTAGCTGTAGACAAACTAAAAACCCTGAGTAAGAAATTTGCCATTACTCGCGGTTCCAAGGGTTCAGTAGTATTTGACGGTCAGAAATTAATCGAAATCGCTGCACCTCAAGTAAAAGCTGTAGATACAGTAGGAGCAGGAGATATGTATGCAGGAGCTTTCCTCTATGGAATTACCCAAGGTATGAGCTATGAAGAAGCCGGAAAATTAGCATCGGCCGCAGCTTCTAAGATTGTTACATCCTATGGGCCAAGATTAAAAACTGAGGAGTTAAAGGCATTAGTTATTGCTTAGAGGATGTTTGAAAAGTATCGTATAGCATATTAAATTTTGACATTACCCCCCCAACCCCCCTTACAAAGGGGGGCTTTAAGAAACTATTTCCCCCTTATAAAGAGAGGCTTTAAGAAACTATTTCCCCCTTATAAAGAGAGGCTTTAAGAGACTATTTCCCCCCCTTTCCAAGGGGGGGTTAGGGGGGGTATTAGATACTTTGGGTAACAAATATGGGTAAGCTTTTTGAGACTTAACGAGAAAAGCCAGTTAGCGAATGTTGTACCAGCCAGCAATGTAAGCCCACCATTAACAGCGCCAATGGCAGCATCAACATTGGGATGATTTCTAAAGTTGTCCAACTTGCAACCCAGCCTGCTCCAGTGGGTACGATCGCTGCCCCCAAACTGGCAGCACTAGTGGCAATGCTAACAGCCGCAGGAACATAGGGATCTGGTAATCGTTGAGGGATTAACCAAATGGTTGCAGGAAAGATGGCTGCCAACCCAAAGCCAATCAACGGTAAGCTAATCCATTGATCTGGCAGTTGCCACCAAGCCAGCAATCCAATGATTACAAGACTGAGCGACATACTGATTGTGCGGACTGCCCCAAGCGATCGCAAGAAATAACCTAAGATGAAACGTCCCAGTGTTAATCCCACCCAGTAAGCACTAACGCTGTAACCAGCAATCAGCGTGGGCGTGTGACGAGCGACAGACTGCACAGTGTATGCCCAGTTACCAATGCAGGCTTCAGTGCCAACATAAACCAGCAAAAGTAGCCCAGTTAGCAGTACTATCGGAGTTTGCAGCGCTCTGCCCAGATTTTCTAAGGCAGTTGTCTTTGATGGCAATACCCGTACTGTCATTGGTGTGTAGTTGAAGATGATAACACCCAGCACGCTCACAATTAATAAGCTGACAATCCCGGCTAATACCCCATAAACTTGCCGCCAGTTCATGCCAACTGCTAACAAAGTAGTAGCGATCGCCGGGCCTGAAAGAGCGCCAATACCATAGAAAGCATGGAGCAAACCAATCAAACTAGCACTGCGGGAATCTTGCACAATGTAGGTATTAATGCCTGCATCAATCAACCCAATGCCCAATCCTAACGCCGAGCCAGTGGCAACCATGAGAAACCAAGAGGGTGAGATGGCATAGATCGTCAGTGCCATCGTCAGCGCACCCGCAGCAATCAACAGCATTCGCGCTAACCCCAGGCGACTACTCACCAGACTGCTGGTGAATGCTGCCAGAATGTAGCCGCTAATTTGACTGAGAAACAGCGGGGTGACGGTTGCGGGAGTCAAGTTATAAGTAGACAGAATGGAGGGCAGAAGAACTCCTAATCCTGCTTCAGCAATGCCAATGGCAATAAAGGCATAGAAAGCGATCGCCGAACCTATCCACAGAGGCGGTAAGGTGCGTTGATAGTCTGTCATTGGCTGGAATGCTCCTGGATCGGAAAATTTGACTGCTGAGATTTACTCTAATTGCAAGAAACTTATGATTGTGCAAAGTATGAATAGTTAAAAAGATTTTTATAACTACTAAATAGCATTATTAGTAATTATCTCAAAATCTCATCACTATGTTGCTAAAAAGTTTGCAATGATTTCTCTCAAACCCTTGTAAAAACTGGATTGCAAATTTTCCGAAAAGTTTATTTATGCTTAATCTTTGAATGCTTGAGCTGCTAAAAACGCTAATGCTGCTGTACCAGCGATCGCACCCCACTGAAGAAGCGGATTTTTTTCTAGCCAGTCGGAAATGCTAGGTATAACTAAGTGACCATAATCTCCGTTAACTCTGTCGTCTTCAGCAACAGGTTGGTAAAAATTATTTGGTGCATCTTCAGATTTCGCCTCAGAAGAACGTAGTAAATCGAAGCCGACGAGCAGTAACAGTGAATCTACTAATGATGGTGAGATGCGCTGTACCACATCTAATATTTTAGCTACATCCCCAACTAAGTAGTCACGAGTTGGATGTTCGGCTACGTAGAGGATAGCATCAGCTACCAGTTTAGGGTTGTAGTAAGGTGGTATCCCCGAAGGCTTTACGCCTAATTTCGTCAGACCATTATTCCAAAAGGGAGTGTCGATCACCGCAGGTTTCACACTCGTGACGCTGATGGGCCATTTTTCATGTTGCAACTCAAGGCGCATGGCTTCGATAAAGCCCTCGACTCCGTGCTTGGCTGCTGAGTAAGCACTTTGGTAGGGGAGCGATCGCTTACCTTCCATTGAAGAGACATGAATTAGTGCCCCCCGTCCCTCACGCTTCAAATGGGGTAGGGCTGCCATTGCACCATACACTTGTCCCATGAGATCGACATCAATGATATGCTTAAACTCTTCTGGTGTTATGTTGTCGAAAGTGGCAAAGATGCCGATCGCAGAGACGTGTACCCATGTATCGAGTCGCCCGTACACTTCCACAGTTTTATCTGCGATCGCTTTAACTTGGTCAAATACTTCCACATCAGCTACGTAAAAAGTTGCCTCACCGCCAAAGCCGCGAATCTCCTCCACTAAAGACTTTAGCTTCGACTCACTCCGAGCCGAGACTACGACTTTTGCGCCGCCTCTAGCAAACTCAAGAGCTGTGACACGTCCGATTCCACTGGAGGCTCCGACGACAGAAACGACTTGCTGATTGATTGGCTTTAATTGCATAAGTGTTACGTTTTAAAATAAATTAGGAATTGGGAATTGGCTTCGAGAATGTTAGAGACTTTAGCTTCAATAGGTAATTCAGCCACTTTGTTAGTATCAGTTGTTATTAAAAATATTTTTTAATAACTCTGATAGTACATATATATGTTAATTATTATTACGGTTGCATTTCTCTGTCTATTGGGGAATCTGAAAGCGCCACAGGAAGTAGATTTCAGGGGGCAGAGGGGCAGGGGGCAGGAGGCAGGGAGCAGGGAGCAGGGGGCAGGGAGCAGGGGGCAGGGAGCAGGGGGCAGGGGGCAGGGGGCAGGGAGCAGGAGGCAGGGAGCAGGGGGCAGGGAGCAGGGAGCAGGGAGCAGAAGTTCTAAAGGGAGACTGGGAGGGAGAGGTCTGTCGAACTCACGTTAACCAAAATTATTCAGCAGACCCCTAATCTAAAACCCCTATACTTTAGATGTACAGGGGTTATTTCAGCTGGCGCGGAATGCTTGAAGGAAAAGGTTAACTTGTATTTCATCCAATTAAAAACTTAAAAATAGCCATAGACAAAGCTGTACTTATTCAGGATAATATACCCCGGTTAATGTTTGCAATTGTGAACTAACAGCACTTATGTAAGTTCGATCATTTAAAACTTGTGCTGGTAATTTTTTAGCCTTGATCGCAGCTTTGACTAAATCTTTTGCAGTAATATTTCCGCGCTGACCTTGAGAAATCAAAACTCCTCCGCTAGGAACTCCTTGCTGTTTGAAAGCACCTTGGTAAGCAAGATTAACAAGATTAAACGGCTGAATATAGCTGACATTGGTAGAATTACTGCCTAATGCATCAGGATTAACTGCTGTATTTATTGATCTGGCTGTTTGAGCGCTAGCAATGCCAGATGTGAAGGCAAGAGAGGCAATGATAACTGTAGAATTTATCAATGTTGTTAATTTCATCAGGTACTCCTTAAGTAGAGTGAAGTGCAATTAATAGTTTCTACTAATAGATTCCTCTTATTTATAGAAATTAACCTCATACAATTGACTCACCCAAACGGTTGAATTGCCTTTCATCCAAATGGGTGACTTGTTGCTGCCTTCTCGTTTTGGCATATTGGTAACAGTAACCACATCTCACAACTCAACGATGAAACTGTCTCGGAGATGAAAGTCAGCCTCCGCGCCTCGATGAGTTAACGCCCAGTAAGTCACCTCACCATCTCTGTGTTTGATAACTGTAGTAATGCTAATTTCGATGGCTTGGTTTGCCGAGACGATTTTATCCAAATCGATATCTAACGCAAGTGCTAAACTGTCAACTTGATTCTGAACGCTAAACGGTAGCTTTTCAAAAGCAGTTTCCTCTTGCATTCCTTGACGATATCCATCAAAGCGATAGACATTCCAGTGTCCAGCAGGGGAGAGGTTGAATTCCCAATATCGTGCAGAATCTTTAATGCCAAGAAAAAACTCGAAGCAGGTATCTTCCCAAAGTTTATGCTTGCGTGATGGTGCATTTGATGTTGGAGCAATTGCAATTTTTTTTAAGTCACCTCCAAGGTTGTAGCTGATGGTAAGTTGATTAACATTTCGGGAGATATTGCCTGTAATTTTCAAATGAGGAAAAGACTCGGTACAAGGGAAGGATTGCAAGGAAAATGTCTGCTTGTTCATTTCATATCTTTGATAATTTTGTGAATCTGCGTTTCTTGAGATTCAATACTTTCAGTCAGCTTAAACTGGACGATCGCTCTTGCTAAGTTATGTTCTGGGTGCTTAACTTTAAAGTAGACATTCCCGGCTAAATAATCAGCAAAAAATCTCAGTCCTAGTTCAAAAGTAATTAGACGAATGGCATCATAGATATATGCATAATCATTCTCGGTCAGAAATGCCTTAGCCACAGCAAGATAACCTTGGAGGATTTCTTGACACAAATCGGTATCGAAATAAATACTTTCCCAATTCTCGGTTTCTTCGCCAGCAGGATTGCAACCCGATCGCAGACAATCGCCAATATCGTAATGTACCAGACCGGGTTTCACGGTGTCTAGGTCGATGACGCTAACGGCTTGCTGGGTAACAACGTCAAACATCACGTTATTGATTTTGGGATCGCCGTGCATCAGACGTAGGGGTAGCTTGCCTTCAGCTTTGGCATTTTCTAAGATATGTGCAAAGGCTTGGCGATCGCTAACAAACTGTAAGCAATAATTAACTTCCGAAGATTTAGGCGCACTAGTTTTCGGCAAAACTTCCTCGTAATGCTGGAGATAAAACGGTGTAATATGGAAGCCTTCGAGGGTGTCAGCAAGTTTTTCTGCTGGCAAATCGCTGATTAGATTGTGAAACATTCCCAAGGCATAACCGATTTCTTTGGCGTGGGAGCGATCGCCCATACTATCAAAGGACTGGGAGCCTGGAATAAAGCTGATTGCCCGCCAAAATGAGCCATCTGCATCCCTCCAGTGGTCTTGAGCGTTTTTGGTCAACAGTACGCGTGGCACTTCCCAGCGACGATTCAGGGGTGTATCCTGCAACCTTTTTTGAACGTGTTCAGTTAAGGTACGCATATTCTGCATAATCAGTTGTGGCTGACGAAACACCTGTGTGTTAATGCGTTGCAGGACAAAATGTTGTTCTTTTGAAGAATCTAGAGTTGCTAAAAAGGTGTCATTTATATTACCACTGCCAAATGCTTTAACGCCTGTAACCTTCCCCAGTAGGGCGAATTGGTTAGCGATCGCCTCTAGATTTCGGGTATCCTGTGTATTGAATTGTTCTATCATCTGTTTCATCTCTACTACTCCTCACGTACATTGCACGAAAGCAATAGGGGATATCGTAGCGCAAGTGTCAAGATAATTTGTAATTCGTAATTCGTAATTCGTAATTCGTAATTGATTAACGAGATGTCAATTATGAATTTTTAAAAGTACTAGAGCAATTCTGAATCCATTTGTGAAAAACAAGCTCCCCAACTTTTCAAATAAGTCGGGGAGTTGCGGATTGCAATTCTCGTCAATCCCGTGTTAATTCAACAGTTAGGAAATCTCATCGCTATCAACCCACTCATCATAAGATGAGTCATAACCAACGTAGTGAAGATAGTATTGCTGGCCTTGGATTTGCTGAATCGTTGCGGAATACCAAGCCTCTTGGTCATCATCCCAACATTTTACCTTTTGACCTACTGCATATCCATTTTCATCTGTGGAGCGAAGATCGCGAGTCCGAATGTCATCTTCGCCTACCCACTCGTCATAAGATGAACCGTAACCAAGGTAATGAATAAAGAACTGGTCATCTTGGATTTTCTCAATGGTTCCTTGATACCAATCTTCCTCATCATTATCCCAGACTTCTACAGTTTTGCTGACTTCATACTGATTCCGATCTGATTTATCTGATTTAACGGCAGATGAAACATCTTGAATCGGCTTTTGTTCTTCTTGTTTGATTTCTTCTTTTACTAGAGTGTATGCTTGCAAAATCAAACTGCGAGCGACCGTTTGAATTCCTGTATGCTCGTAGTAATTGGTAGTTTGATCTAGGAATGCTGCAACTAAATCTAAATTATCATCAGCAATCTGAATAAAATTACCCAAATTACTAGAAATTGATTGCGGGGTTATGCCCGTCTTGGATACTAAATTATTCATCCAGCCTTGCACGGAGTTAAAACCCTGACTGATAAAACCAACTTTATCAGAAGGATTATTACCTGGAAGAAAGTTATTAACGGCTAAGAAAACCGGATTTTGAGTTATTGCACTAGCATCAGTACCACTAATAACTCCGTGAATTTTGCTGAGGAAGTCGGGGCCCAAGGGCAGAATTCCATCTAGACAAACTAAAGCTACCATCCGCATTAGGGATGCATTTTGATAGTTGTTAGTTAGGGAATTAGCAAACTCTTGAGGATTTGGTTGAGGAATGCCGTTTAGTTTGCAAAAGGCAATGATTTCGACGGCGATTTTTAATACCAAATCAATGGATTGAGTGACATCGGCTTTGGGAGTAACTTTGCCTAAAAAAGAGAGAAAGCCGATTTTTTCACTAACTTTATTCGCTAAAGCCGCCGCCGCCATCGCTGTGTCTGCCTTATCAATTGTTTGATAAAGTTTGATGGCAAACTGGTAGCCTTGTTGAGGATCTATGTATAAACTAGCAGCGCGATTGCGGATTTTTTGAATTACGTTAACATCGGTTTCTCCTGTAATGGCGCGGATATTATTGTCAAACCCCGTCAAATTGCTCCATTCACCTGGAGCTACATAATCAAGAGCCTTTAAAACTTTGACAGTAATATTGTCAGTCGGTAACTCGTCAACCAACTGAATAATCGATTTATCCATCAGCCGATCCTCAAAACTCCAGATATCGTTACAATACGGTTCAGAGCAGCCCACATTTAGCGTTGGGCAATTACTGAAACGTATTTATAGAGTTCCCCAACCCGATCAAAAAATAACGATGTTAGTAACAGACGCTACACCTCAAGATATTGCATAGGCGATCGAGCCGGAAGTCGCTACAGGGAAGACGGTAGTCACTACAGGGAAGGCGGTAGTCGCTACAGGGAAGCCGGAAGTCGCTACAGGGAAGCCGGAAGTCGCTACAGGGAAGACGGTAGTCGCTACAGGGAAGGCGGTAGTCACTACAGGGAAGACGGTAGTCGCTACAGGGAAGGCGGTAGTCGCTACAGGGAAGACGGAAGTCGCTACAGGGAAGCCGGAAGTCGCTACAGGGAAGCCGGTAGTCACTATAGGGAAGCCGGAAGTCACTACAGGGAAGAATATTTTGATTTTTGCTCGGTAATATGTGGTTATTTAACAGAGCATTAAAAATACCCCACCCTAGCCCTCCCCTTGCAAAGGGGAGGGAACTAGATTTTCGGCTTCCCCTTGAAAGATTATTGCAAATATTGTTTGGCATAAACTTGCAAAGGGGAGAGAACTAGATTTCCGGCTTCCCCCCTTTGCAAGGGGGGATTGAGGGGGGTAATTTCAACTTTGCTATGAGGAGGGAATTGTATTCTTAGTTTCTCCCCTTTGCAATGAGAGATTAAGAGAGGTAATTTGGAATTACCAAAAATCAAGATGTTATGACAGAGCTTTATAACAAAACCTCAGAGAAAGAAAAAAGACGATCGCTCCGTAATAATATGCCATCTGCTGAAAAGATTGTGTGGGAAAGGTTGAAAAATCGGCAAATTGATGGTTGCAAATTTCGTAGACAGTACAGTATTGATGTATTTGTTGTAGATTTTTATTGTCCTGAATTAAAACTTGCTATAGAAATTGATGGTGATAGCCATTTTCAAGAAGGAGCGCAGGTTTATGATTATGAACGACAATGTTTTCTTGAATCTAAAGGCACTTGTTTTTTGAGGTTTACAAATCAACAGGTTTATCAAGAGTTGGAAGGTGCGATCGCAATGATTGCACAAACGGTTTGTCAATTGCGGAAAAATACCCCACCCTAACCCTCCCCTTGCAAAGGGGAGGGAACTAGATTTCTTCTTTCCCCTTGGTTAAAACCGATTCTGGCTACATAGCAATGTTCCTTGCAAAGGGGAGGGAACTAGATTTCTTTTTTCCCCCCAATGCATCGGGGGGACTAAGGGGGGTAATTTGACTTATGTGTACACCTTAGCCAATGCATCGGAGGGTAATTTAATTGCAGTAGCACTAGTTGGACGAATTACCATCCCATCTCAAATCAAATAAGTAATTTTGATTGGTGATGTGTGCGATCGCTTTCCTCCAATCCACTCACAGTCTATAAACTGTAGCATTCGGCTAATCTCTGTTCACTTGCAAGGTGAGTAATTTATACTGAATAGGCTCTAACAATACAGCAAACGCTTAAGTAATCTATGATCGCACTGGAAGGGTATAAAGTCCTGACAGAACTGCACGCAAGCCCTAATTCTCAGGTTTATCAGGGATATCGAGAGTTAGATCGACAACCAGTAGTACTGAAAGTTCTGTGGCAAGAATACCCATCCCCAGAAGCGATCGCTCGGTTTAAACTTGAATACGATCTCACGCGCCGCGCTCAAGCGCCGGGAATTATCCAAGCTTATGACTTGAAAAAGTATCAAAACACCTTAGTCTTAGTTTTAGAGGATTTTGGGGGACAACCTCTGCGTGAGTTACTCAATCAATCACCTCTACCGCTAGAGAATTTTTTGCAATTGGCTATGCAAGTAGCGGCAGCTTTAGAAGAAATTCATCAGCAACAAATTATTCATAAAGACATTAATCCTGCCAATATTCTTCTCAATCCCACGACTCAACAAACGAAAATAATTGACTTTGGCATTGCTACTTTGCTGTCGCGGGAAAATCCCACCTTGCGAAATCTCAATGTTTTAGAAGGGACTCTCGCTTATATTTCTCCCGAACAAACAGGACGGATGAATCGCTCGATTGATTATCGCACCGATTTTTACTCTTTGGGAGTCACTTTCTACGAACTGTTGACACAGCATTTACCTTTTATTAGCGACGATCCTGTGGAACTGGTTCACAGTCATATTGCCAAACAACCGATTCCGCCCGATCGCATCAATCCTCAAATTCCGCCAGCGCTTTCGCAAATTGTGATGAAGTTGCTGGAAAAGACAGCCGAAGCGCGTTATCAAAGTGCTTTTGGATTAAAGGCAGATTTAGAGCAATGCCTAAAGATGTTGCACGCTACAGGGCAAATTTCCTTATTTGAACTAGGACAGCAAGATAACTCCAGTAGATTTCAAATACCTCAAAAATTGTACGGACGCGAGGCGGAAGTGGCAAATTTGCTGGCAGCTTTTGAGCGAGCTAGTCACGGTGAAAGCGAAGTGATGCTGATTGCAGGTTATTCTGGAATTGGCAAATCAGCCTTGGTTCAAGAAATTTATAAACCGATTACCCAACAACGGGGATATTTTATCTCTGGGAAGTTTGACCAGTTCCAACGCAACATTCCCTACAGTTCTTTAATTCAAGCCTTTCAAGCTTTAATTCGCCAACTCTTAACTACAAGTGAAGCAGAAATTACTATTTGGCGCAAAAAATTATTAAATGCTCTTGGTGTCAATGGTCAAATAATTATCGAAGTGATTGCAGAGGTGGAACTGATTATTGGTCAGCAGCCACCTGTTATAGAACTATCGCCCAAGGAAGCGCAAACTCGGTTTAATTTAGTCTTGCAAAACTTCATTAAGGTCTTTACCCAAAAGGAACATCCTTTAGTGATGTTCTTGGATGACCTGCAATGGGCGGATAGTGCATCACTCCAGTTGATTCAGTTGTTAATTAGTCAAGCAGACAGTCGATATCTGTTGCTGATTGGTGCTTATCGCGATAATGAAGTCAATAAAAGCCATCCCCTGCGGACAACGATCGCATCCTTAGAACAAGCAGGGGTGGCTATTCACGAACTGACTTTAACGCCTTTAGCATTGCCCGAAATTCAACAACTCCTGAGCGATACCTTCAACAATGCCGATTTAGCAGAAATTACTCCTTTAGCAGAACTGCTTCAGCAGAAGACTAATGGCAATCCCTTCTTCATGAATGAATTTTTGAAGTCGCTGTATGCAGAAGAATTACTCCAGTTTAATTTCACTCAGCGACAATGGCAGTGGCAATTGGCAAAAATCCAGGCGGCGCAGATTACCGATAACGTCGTTGAGTTGATGGCGCTGAAAATTCAAAAGCTGCCAGTAGCCACCCAGGAAGCTTTAAAATTAGCAGCTTGTATTGGTAATTCTTTTGATTTGCATACTTTGGCGATCGCTAGCTCAAAATCCCTTGCAGATGTAGCCGCCCAACTCTGGGAAGCCGTGCAAACCGGACTCATTTTACCACAAGGCAATAACTACCAACTCTTGCAAGTTGCCGACCTAGAAGTAACAGCGTTGACAAATTTGGATGTAGTCTACAAATTTCTGCACGATCGCGTCCAGCAAGCTGCCTATTCACTGATTTCTACCGACCAAAAACAGGCAGTACACTTGCAGATTGGGCAACTGTTATTACAAGGCATTACTCCCCAAAAGCAAGAAGAAAGAATTTTTGACATTGTTAACCAACTGAATTTCGGCATCAACCTGATTACAGACCCTCAACAGCGACAAAAACTAGCTCAGTTAAATTTAACAGCAGGTAACAAAGCCAAAGCCTCAGCCGCCTATCAGCCAGCCTTAGATTATCTGACAATGGGGATTAACAGTCTAGCAGCTAGTTGTTGGCGGCAGCAGTATCAGCTAGCTTTGGCATTACACACCGCCGCCGCCGAAGCTGCTTATCTGGGTGGGGACTTTGAGTGCATGGATGCACTCACAGATGAAGTGCTGGCAAAGACCCGCAGCACAGTCGATCAAGTGCAGGTTTATGCTATCAAAATCCAAGCTGCGATCGCCCGCGATCGACTCTTAGCTGCCTCTCAACTCGGTCTGCAAGTTCTGCAACTGTTGGGCATTCCCTTGGCTAGCAACCCCGGTCAACCGCAAATTATGCTGGGATTGTTAAAAACTAAACTTGCTTTGGCAGGTAAGCAGGTAGACACCTTAGTTGACTTACCAAAACTCACCCATCCCAGAAAATTAGCGGCAATTCGCATCCTGGCAAGTATTGCCTCAGCGACTTATTTAGCAGCCCCGAATGTTTTTCCTTTGACGGTCTTTAAACAGGTGGAAATATCCGCCAAATCCGGCAATGCGGCGGAATCAGCTTTTGCCTACGCTACCTATGGCTTGATTCTCTGTGGCGTTGTTGGGGATTTGCAAGGGGGATATAAATTTGGTGAATTAGCCTTGCAAGTGCTAGACCGCTTCAATGCCAAGCACCTGCAAGCGAGAACTTTATTTGTAGTTAATTCCTTTGTTCGCCACTGGCAAGAACCACTCCAAAATACTATTCCTTCACTGCAAGCAGGATTTCAAATTGGGCGCGATACGGGTGATACCGAATACGCTGCCTTTTGTGCCAATACATCCTCTATGCATTGCTATTTTACCGGTCAAAATCTGGCTGAATTAGATGAATGTTTAGCTATTTACGCAGATGCAATTCTGCTGTTTAAGAAAAAACCGATATTTGTTCTCATTCAACTTTATCGCCAAGTAGTTGCTAATTTACAGGGCAAAAATGCTAATCCCTGTCAGTTGATGGGTGAATTTTATGATGCAACGGCGATGTTAGCCCAGCATATCGAGAGTAATTATCGCACAGCTATTTTTTATATTTATACTAATCAATTAACGCTGAATTATTGGTTTGAAGATTATGCTACAGCCGTCAAGAATGCTGATTTAGCAATTCCTTATTTAGATGCAGTTGTGGCTTTATATATTGTAGGATGGTTCCACTTTTATGATTCTTTAGGGCGACTAGCTTTAGCTTCTGTTGTCAGTGCAGCAGAACGTCAAAAGTTACTTCAGCGAGTAGCTGCAAACCGGAAAAAATTGCAAGTCTGGGCAAAATTTTCTCCTGTCAACTATAGCCATAAATTAGCGCTGGTAGAAGCAGAATGGCATCGGGTGCATGGAGAATCTAGTCAGGCGATCGCTTGTTACGATCGCGCCATTGCCTTAGCCCAATCAAACCAGTATTTTAATGAAGCGGCTCTCGCCAATGAATTAACTGCCAAATTTTACCTCGCCCAGAACAAATCCAAGATTGCCCAAGTATATCTGCAAGAAGCCCGCTATCTTTATTTGCAGTGGGGAGCGATCGCCAAGGTAAAAGATTTAGAAGCCAAGTATCCCCAAATCTTAACGCGCATTCTCGAAAAAGCTGTTAACTCAACTTTATCAACCACTACTTCTAGCCCGACAGGTTTCACAAGTACCAGCCGCTCCGAATCATTGGATTTGGTGACAGTCATCAAAGCTTCTCAAACCCTATCCGAAGAAATTCAGCTAGATAAACTTTTATCTAACTTAATGCGGATTTTAATAGAAAATGCCGGGGCGCAACGGGGATTTTTGCTGTTGTCAACCAAAGGCAAGTTTTTGATTGAAGCTCAGGGAACCGTTGGTGAGAATACCATTCAGGTGTTGGAATCACTCAGTATTGAAGATAACCAAATTCTTTCGACTGCGATCGTTAACTATGTCATTCGCACTAAAATTAATGTAGTCCTAAACGATGCCATCAACGAAGCAGTGGGAATTGGGGAATTTATTAAAGACCCCTACATTCGCCAATACCAACCGCGATCGATTCTGTGTACTGCTTTAATTAACCGAGGAAAGTTAGCAGGAATTGTCTATTTAGAAAATAACTTGACAACCGGAGCGTTTACCCCAGACCGCTTGGAATTGCTCAACCTGCTTTCAGCACAAGCAGCTATTTCCATTGAAAATGCCCGTTTGTATACCGATTTAGCCGCACTCAACAAAGCTTATGAGCGCTTTGTCCCGCGTCAATTTTTGCAATTTCTCAACAAGCAAAGCATTATAGATGTGCAATTAGGCGATCAGGTACAGCGAGAAATGTCAGTCTTATTTACCGACATTCGCGCCTTCACCACCCTTTCAGAAAGCATGACTCCCGCCGAAAATTTTCGATTTATCAACTCCTATCTCAGTCGCATGGAGCCGATTATTTTGGAAAACAATGGCTTTATCGACAAATATATCGGTGATGCGATCATGGCCTTGTTTGCCGGAGATGCTGATGATGCAGTACAGGCGGGAATTGCCATGTTGCAGACATTAACAACCTACAACGAAAAGCGCCAAACCAAAGGTTACTTACCAATTCAAATTGGCATTGGGATTAATACTGGTTCGCTAATTTTGGGGACAGTCGGCGGGTTAAATCGCATGGATAGCACAGTGATTAGTGATGCGGTTAATCTCGCAGCGCGAATCGAAGGATTGACCAAAACATTCAACGCCCCACTTTTAATTACCGACCAAACTTTTGAGCGCTTACAAAATCGCGATCGCTATGGTATTCGTGTAGTTGGTCAGGTAAAGGTGAAGGGTAAAACGAATGCTGTGACTGTTCATGAAGTGTTTGCAGCCGATCCCCCAAAAGTTAGTGCAGGTAAAACAGCGACTTTAGAGTTATTTGCGTCAGCATTAGCGTGTTACGAACAACAACAATTTGCCGCAGCAGCCGAATATTTTCAAGATTGCTTGCAGCAAAACCCGTGGGATCAAGTCGCGCAGATGTATCTTGAGCGCTGTCAGCCGGGAAAAGAAATAGCATCAATTTTTACTGACGCAGTTAAATTTTAAGGTATTTACTATACTGAGTGCTGATTAAATTAAGAATTACCCCCCTTAATCCCCCCTTGTAAAGGGGGGAGACCGGAAATCTAGTTCCCTCCCCTTTGCAAGTACTTACATACTCGTCTATTCAAGAAAGACGGCTAGGGGAAACCGGAAATCTAGTTCCCTCCCCTTTGCAAGGGGAGGGTTAGGGTGGGGTAAAACCGTTATTTATCAGCTATTTCAGACTTGTGTATACACGGTAGCCCCTTGTAGGCGGTTTTTCAACTCAGCACTCTTCATAGTTGGATTCAAAAATCCTGAAAAAGCTGATGTTTGGACATTTGAGAGCAAAAACTCAACTTTTAAATTAAAACCTAGTGTTATACCTGAGGCAAAACACCAAATTAGAGTGCAATACCAGGGTATCAATTAATGAGTCCTAAAATTCCCGAACCCCGATTTCCAGAGGCAGCAATGACTGCCAGCCGTCAGGAAATATCGAATTTACCGATGAATGTCATCTATGGAGATGTACCGGCAGATTTATCAGGACATACGTTTATTATTGCGCCTGTAGGTAGTGTTGCCTCTGGGGGCTTACCCAATCCAAATGCAACCCACATTTTTAACGGTGATGGGATGATTTACCGCTTTGACTGGGAAGGCGGACAGGTGACTGTCAAAACGAAACTGGCACGTACACCTTGCTATTATGCAGATCGGGCAACTTTTAACAATCTTGCCTATCGCTCTCATCAATTTCGCGATCGCGGGTTGTTGCGCTTCTCCCCTTCCTTGGGCTTGCGAGATGAGGTGGATATTGCCTTTCTCGCCTTTAATACGGCTAAAGACAGCCAAGAGCGATTAATGATTACTTATGACGCTGGTCGTCCCTACGAAATTGATACCAATAGCCTAGAGGTTGTAACCCCAGTGGGAGGCAACACTGAGTGGAAATCGTTTCTACCTTTGCCTTATCCTTTCCCGCCTGTGTTGAGTACGTCTCACCCAGCTTTTGATGGTTATACTAACGAAGTTTTCTTAGTTAATTATGGGCGATCGCTGAGTAATTTTCTTGAAAGTGCGCGTTTCATTTATGACCTCGAACAACTGCCCCAGGAACTACAGCAATTGCTAAGTGCGATCGCTAAACTTTTAGAGAACAATCCTTTGCAGATTCCCTTGGGAATGTTCTCGAAGTTTTCTCAAAGTTTCTCGCAACTATTGATTGGCTGGATTGAGAAATTGTTGGGAACTGCTATGCCAGATTTTGTTCATCTGATGCGATGGGATGGTGTCGGTAAACTCCAGCAGTGGGAGTTGATACTGCCGGATGGTTCCCCGGTGCGAATTGAACAAAGCATCCATCAGTTGGCAGTTACCAAAGATTACGTGGTGCTAATGGACACCTCCTTGAAGATTGGCCCAGAACAAATCCTCAATAACCCAGTTCCCGATAGTTTGGAAACTGAACGCCTACTGCGACGATTGCTGACGCGATCGCAGCAACCCAATTCTCCCATTTACATCGTGCGTCGGGCTGACCTGAAAGCAGATGTGACTACTGTAGTAGTCCGCCCAGCTTTAATTCCTTTAGAAACAGTGCATTTTTTGACCGATTACGAAAACCCCGACGGTCAAATTACAATGCATACTGCTCATCTCTGCGCTACAGATATTGCCGAATGGGTTCGCAAGTATGATATCTCAAAATTCGACGCTCCCAAATCTGCGCCTCTGTGGTTGGGAGGAATGTTATCTAATGGGCAAATGGATGTGGGTCGTTTGGGTCGCTATCAAATAAATGGCGAGACAGGTCAGATTCGAGATGCCAAAGTAATTTACGATACCCGCCGTCATTGGGGTATAGGGTTCTACGCTTGCCAAGAAAAGCTGGCCTCTGGATTGCCTCCTCAACGAATTGATAATATTTATTGGCAATCTCTCGGTTTTTGGCCAGAATTGCTGACTGAGTTTATTTACAACTTGTACGAAGACTATCCCTACCGGGCTGTACCACTAAAAGAATTACTGGAACGACAAGAAGCATTCCACAATCGCCCTTCTTCTTTGTTTCGGGTAGATACAATCAAAATGGAGGTAGCAGATTTTTATGATGCGCCCCCCGGTTATTTCATCAGTTCACCCCAGTTTGTACCGAGATTGAACAGCAATGGCAGTTCTACAGATGGCTATATTGTCTGTACGGTATTTGGGGGAAATAACAACGAAATTTGGATCTTCCAAGCCGATCGATTAGAGGCTGGCCCTATATGCAAATTGAGCCATCCCCAACTGGATTTTGGCTTCACAATGCATACTACTTGGTTATCTGCGATCGCACCTCGCACTGCTAGTTACGATATCCCCGTGCGACAGGATTATGAATCGTTACTTAAGCAGCCAGCCATTCGGCAATTATTCACAGAAGCAGTTTATCCGCATTTTCAGTAGAAGACATTGCGATCGCAAAATTCTCATCAGGGCACATTACTACTAAAAAATCAACAGTGTATGGCTAAAATTTCTAAAGATGCACGAATTTGTATTGTTGGGGCGGGAGCAGCCGGATTATCTACGGCTTACTTTTTGAAAAAGCAAGGCTACCGCAACGTACTTGTCTTAGAAAAAGCTGGACGGGTAGGGGGATTGTGTTATTCTATTACCTACAATTCCCGTTCCTTTGATTTGGGAGCAAATTATCTCACCCCTGCCTACAAAGAAGTCTTAAAAATCGCTGAAGAAGTCGGCGCTCAACTTTACAGTGAAGGCCCAGGGCAAGTCTACAACCCTTTTAAATCTCAACCGGGACAACCTGCCTACACCTCAATTATGAATGCCGTTACCGAGGGAACCGATCGAGTAACGTTTTTGGCAGCCGTTGGGCGCTTTTGCTGGGAGCGTCTTTGCTTAGAGCCAATTATTTCCGTTCCTGGGTTTGCCGGTATCAGTCAACATCCCGAACTGACTCAACCTTTTTCCCAATGGTTAGCACAGAAAGATTTGTCATGTCTAGCAACTTTGTTTGAAATTCCGATTACCGCGATGGGCTATGGCTATTTAAACGAAATCCCCACCGTCTATGCTTTAAAATACATGACCCTAGAAACCTTTGGGACTTTAGTTACTTACGGTGCAGATATACGCTGCGGTTGGCCTAAACGGTTTATTGATGGTTTCCAACGCTTCTGGGAGCGTGTTGCTTGGGGAATAAATGTCCGCTTGAATATTGACATCAAGGAAATCAAGCGTGGGGCAATTACACGGGTGCGGTTCACCGAGCAAGAGCAGATTCTTGACAAGATTGTTACCCATGAAGAAGTTTTAGAATTTGACTATCTGGTTTTAGCTTGTCCGTTGACGTTGAATGTCCTCAACACTTTTCTCGATTTGTCGCCAGCAGAAAAAGACCTATTTGAGCAGATAATTCTCAATCCCTACAGTTTGATTACTTATCTAATTCCCGATCTGGAAATGCCAACCCCAGTAACTAATGTCATTCCCTTAAATGCAGTGGGGAATCCCTGGTTTATCGCTCAACAGTTTGCTAACAATGACCTGATTGCCTTTTACACTCGCTTAGATCGTGAGGGAAAAATCACTAAAACAGATGTTCTCCAAGGGATTCAAAAGACATTAGAGAATTTGGGAGTGCAGGTAGATGATGATTACTACACCTACGATAAGTGGCCTTACTTTCCTCACGTTACTTCAGAGGCCATGCAAGCGGGATTTTACGATCGCTTAGAAGCGATGCAAGGTCAACGCAAGACCTTTTACGTGGGAGGCTTATTGAATTTTGAATTGATAGAAACAATTGTCGAGTATTCAAAAAGTTTAGTCGAGAAGAACTTTTAGCCCAGAAAAGATCCAAAAATAATCCAATGGCGATCGCACCTCAGACAAAGCCAAATCAGTAATTTTGGTTGATGATGTATGCGATCGCGTTTAATCGTGCCTACTTACGTCGGCAAAACCACGCTTTGACGCACAGCACGCTTGCGCTCACTTTTCCGAGTACCTCCAGCCATCTGATATTCGTGGCTATTATTACCATATTTATAAGCAATACCACGCAAAATTTTCTCAGAATAGTCTGCTAATTCCTGTTCGTTTTCGACCAGTTGAGTTAGTAAGACATCAATAGTAGAGAGGGTGGTATTGTATGCTTCTAGAGATTGCCGCACCCTTTCGATTTTCTCATTATAATCTTTGACTGTTAACCCCTCTCCGACATCGAGAGTTTGACTAATAGATTTAACGCTTGCTAGACGTAGTTCAGCTTTGCCAAGAGTACGTGAATTGCGTTTTCGCCTTCCCATAATTAATACTCATTTTCTCAATTTCTCATAACTCTATAGTGGACATTTGTTGAAGAGGTTGCCATACGTGGAATTGTTGATTTTTCTGAAAAAGCCTAAAATTTGTTTGCTTTATACCAATTCGTAATTACGAATTTTGAATTACCAATTGCGAATTGGTTTAACATCAAAGCGGAAGCTGCTACAGCTTGCGCAAAACACGGAAACATCAAAGCAGAAGTTGCTACAGCTTGCGCAAAACACGGAAACGTGAAAGCGGAAGTTGCTACAGCTTGCGCAAAACACGGAAACGTGAAAGCAGAAGTTGCTACAGCTTGCGCAAAACACGGAAACGTGAAAGTGGAAGTTCTTACAGGGAAGGCGGAAGCTGCTACAGACTGCGCGAAACACCGAAACGTCAACCCTGGAGCAATATTTTTTGATGCGATCGCAAAATTCCGAAATTAACTAATTGGGGAGTGGAGAAGGAAATAACAGCGTTTTTACCTTATATCAAGCTTACACCCTGAGAGTTTTCTTAGTTAACTTTCTGCTTTTCAAACATCTTATTTATACGTTTTATGCTTATAAAAGAGATTACTATCAAATTTAAATTTGTTATTAAAGCATCAATCATCTCTTTGATTGGAGCTTCATTAGTTGCCTGTGGTGCTTCTCTAAGAGAATATAAAAAGTTTGCCAACGCTGGACAAGAATATGCAGATGCACTAGATAGTTTATTGGTTACATCAGGAAACTACGTTGTTGATGCCAATTCGGAAAAATTGCTGCGTAACCGCCTAGAAGATACAGTCAAAGCTGGTGAAATGTATATCGACATTACTAAACAAGATAAGGATTGGCTTATGATAATTGGACGAATGCGCCAACATACCGATCTACTCCAACGCTACTTTATTGCTTTAGAAAATCTAGCAACCTCAGATTCCCCAACACAAGTACAAGAAGTTACTGAAGATATTTTCACTCAATTAAATAATGTCAGCACTGATATTCAAGGTAATCCTCTTGTCTCTGACAAAATTGGCTCTGCTTTATCTGAAATTCCTAAAATTATATTGAGTAATAAAATTAAAGGTGCGTTGAGAAAAGAATTAGAGCAGAGGAAAGAAACGATTTACCGAGAGCTTGCTATTCAGGAATCAGTACTTGAACTTCTTACTATTGAACTACAAAGTAATTTAAAAACCATTCAAAAAAATCAGGAAGAGCGTTTACTCTTCAGACCTTATACGGCTGCCGATCCAATTAGCGATCCTGACGAATGGATAGAAAAACGGCAGAAGATTTTGACGATGACACTTTCGATAGAAGCTTTGAATGATGCTAGTGAATCAGCCAAAGACTTCAAAGAAGCTTTTCAGTTACTTTTAGAAGATAAGTTTACTATTGCACGCGCTAATGAACTTTTATCTGAAATCAACTCTCTAGTTAATGTAGCTGAAGAAATCAAAAATAACTAATAAATAAAAGCAAAAATAATTTTATGTCAGAGATATTGTCTAATATTGATAACAAGAAACAATTAGAATTTTTTAAAAAGATCAAAAGCATAGAGGAAAAATTATATGAAATTGATATTGAAAGTAAATTTATCAATCCAAAACAGAAAGAAGAATTTAAAGAGTATCGTCAGAAATGGACGAGTTGTGTCAACAAAGTCAGAAACAAAATTGGTACTATTCTAGTTAACAAACTGGAGGAAAATGAAAAAGGTTTTGAAGATGGCATTAAAGCGATAAATCAAGAAATTCAGGAAATAAATAATGCTGTAGGTTTCTTAAATATTTTTAGTAAGACAATTGAGATTATTGAAAATATTGTTGGCTTAGTAATTTGACATGGCATAAAGTTTCAATTGTCTTAAATTTAACGTGAGTTCGACGGCTCTAAAAACCCCACTTCCATTCCTCTTGCCCACAGAGAGAGAGGCTTTGAAACCCTAATTTTTTCGTTGGCAACTAGAAATATTTCTGCCCCTCTCCGCCTCCAAGAGGGGTTGGGGAGAGGTTCATCGAACTCACGTTAATGAATATTTGGTTTCCTGATGTCAACCCAACCGACGGGGATGAGCGATCGCACTGCGGTTGACCGCAGGTTATCGTACTTACCAATAACGAGTAACTACATAATTGTCTAACACTGTATCTACGCTAACGATCGGGATCTTTTCTATGAGTGCTTGGGCAACCAAAAGCCGATCAAAGGGATCTTTATGATGGAATGGCAAAGTCACGATTGCGGCAGCATGAACAACTTTAATCGGTAATATTTCAAATTCATTAACATAGATTTGATGCTCCATCCATGTTTCAAAATTTTCAGGAATTTGATACTTACCAATACTAACTTTGATGGCAATTTCCCAATACGAAGCAGGACTGAGCAAGATCTCATTGAGAGGATCGACAATCAAATCACATGCGACTTGACTAAGGGCACTATCGTTGAGTACAAACCAGAGAAATGCTTGAGTATCGAGCAGAAATTTCATGGTATGTAGTCGTGAAAATCTTCCAAGTGCGTTTCATCTTCGGACAGGATGGTTAGTGTTCCGATTGCACTACCGGGCTGGCGAGGCTTCCGGGGTGGTTGGAATTCGCCAATCAATCTGGCAATGGTGCGATCGCCGGAAAAAATCTGCACTTCTTCACCGGGTTGCAGACTTGCAATCAGTTCAGGTAGACGAAGTTGAGCTTCTGTTAATGGAATCCGTGTCATTGTTTTGTACTTTTATGCGTTAGCCTAAAGTTTTGGCAGAGCCATCGCTTTTGCTTAATTTTACAAGTATCTTAAATTTAGGCGATCGCTTGTCTAATTAGTTTAATCCTTAGCTTACCTATTCCCATGATTGAAATTCATCAATGGCGCTACGAATTAAGGAAGTTATTTGAGCGCGACGGGTTTCAAAGTTGGCGGCGATGTAAATCAGTAAAATGCCAACTAGCAAGCCAACAACCCATTTTAAAAAGGAATACTGCAAGCTGAAAATTACCGATTGATAAATTGTCGTAATTAAAAAAGTGGCTGTACCAATGTAGAGAAAAGCGCGCACTCGCAAAGCTAATCCAGCAAAAATAGCGATGAGACTAAAAATCCCCGGTATCCAGGCTGTATTTTGATTAAATAAAATTGCCCACCCACAAATTAAACCACTACCTAGCACTCTCAAAAGATGACGAGATGTTTTGTACTCTGGTAGCTTAAGTTGGGTATCCACTTGAGCAATATAAAGCAGCGATAACCCAATTGGCGTTATATACCATAAAGCATCAGTCAGGTGTAAGGAATCAAACCAACGGTAAAGTGCCCAATCAATCAACGCCACACTAATATAGGTGAAACGGATGTTTTCGCCTACTTTTGCTAAGAAGATGTAAAATCCAGCTGCGATTATCAAAGTTATGGGGTAAGTTTGCAGTCTGGTTTCCCATAAAATTATCAGTGGTGTGATGTATGCAGCTTGTTGCCAAGGTCTTTTAGACCAACCCCAATTTTCCCAAGGTAAAACGTACAAAAAGTAGGCTACCACACAAGCGATCGCACCATTCCAAGGAACTAATGGCCCAGCCCAAAATCGCCCTACTGCTGTCTCTCGCCAATAAATCCTCATGCCGGCTACCTCTAATAAACCAAGGTAAACCCACATCTCGGCGATTGTAATTCTTCCCAAAATCCTGGGGGAAGTGGGTAAATTTCGTCCCTGAAAGATGGCGTAGCGAATCAAAAATACTCCCGTTCCCAATCCCACCAAACGGTTAACTGCAATGGGAACAGGAATGGCAGCCATTAATAAACAGCTACTCCAAACCCAGTGAATATGGGCAATTCTTTTCAATTCTTGGGGAGTTAGATGTAAGTAGCTGACTAGCCAAGGCGACAAAATGCGGTAAGCATACATGATACTCGCACCAAGGGCAGACATGGCAATTAATCCATCACCTAATGCTCCTCCTGAAGCTTGTGACATTTGATAGAACAAAAGTTCATAAGCAGAAATTGATACGCCAATGATTCCTAAATACAGCAAGGGTTTGAAGTTCTCGTGTCGTCGCCCTACGCCAATAATAATTAAAGCTACACCCAAGGAATACAAACCTGTCCACTCGGTGAAGGTGTTCAAACGCAGCAATACACTGAATGCACCATAAATTAATGGCAAAATGTGCAGGCTGCTAGGAAACCTTTCTAATTGATGTCGTCGCCGCCACCACTCGCCAACAAGTTGAGTAATTAAACCCAAGGCGATGTTTGCAATCGCAATTCTCACGATTGAGCGTTCCCCCAACCCTAACCCTTGGGCAATCAACAATTCCAAACACCAACCAATGCCATAAAATGCCCAATTTGTCGGTTCGCGCCAACTGCGATAAACAATGGCTGCCAAGGTAATTACAGTGGCAATTAAGAACAAAAATCCTGAAGTCGTAAACCCTTGGTAAATCAGCACTGAGTGCAGCGTCAAACTTAATAATTCAACGCTGCATAAGGCGATCGCCCATTTATCGCTAGCGGCTGCATAGATAACTGCTAATTCGTTACCGCGTCGGCTGAAAACAGTCCGCGCTAACCATAGACTGAGAGTTGCGATCGCTCCGACAACAAACCAACCAGCTACCGCTAGGCGAGGTAAACCAGGTACACCCGTCCACAGCAGCACGCCAATGAAACTTAAAACAAATCCTTCTGTAATTACCGCAGATACTTGGTTGCACAAATAGCGGGTATTTACAAACATCAATCCAGCACCTACAGCCAAACCGATTAATCTGATTCCTGGTAGTTGTAAAGTTAGTAGCTGGGCAATTATTACAGCCAAGACACTCAAGTAACGGCTAGTAAGCCGCCGCTCTATAATTGCGGCATTGGCAACACCTGTCAGAGCTAAAGGCGTAACTAGCCATAAAACTCCCCAATCAGATCGATCGTCAGTGATGCCATACCAAGATGATTCTGAATTCATCCACAACAGGAAAAAACTCGCTGCGGCTAATCCTAAACCGATATCCCATGCGCTACGTTGCCATAGTCCTTCCTGCAAGCTAAATCGCCATTCTGCAACCATCAGAGCCAATAAAATACTTGCCCAGCATTGTTGAGTCAGGCTGGGGAATAACCAATTAATGGTAAAGCAAAGTGTCAGCACCCCCATGATATGAGTTAGGTATACCAGGGGAAGGGATGAGGGGGAGCGGCGTTGAGTAACAAATGCCAGAGTGGCGGTAGAAAATAGCAGATTTAGCGATCGCAATGGAGGATTTACAAGAGCGATCGTTGTTAAAAAAGCTCCAAATAACAGGGTAAGCAGTTCGCCAAATTTAGCTAATTCTCGCTTTTGGCGGCGATACAAATTATCTGTAAGCGCCACCATCAAAATTACGTAGGGAAATAAAGCTATACCCAGTAGTGCCCAAGGTTCATTTTGAGAATTGGTGAGTTGGGTACTAGTTGCGATCGCTAATTTCTGTAACTGAGCGGGTACTAATCGCCAACCTAGCAAAATCGTCTCTAAGCCGATGACGAAAACCCCTGCAAAGTCTCGCTTTAAACTGTACTGCCACAAGCGACTCCCCACAAACCACAAACCCAAACCACTGACAGCTATTGCTTGCCAAGGATAATTTACTACCGATACCACCCAACCCAAAAAGAGTAAAACCCCACCAAGTCTTTCCCAGAGTAAGAGGGATGAAGGAGACAAGGGAGACAAGGGAGACAAGGGAGACGAGGAGGATATTAATGTTACTTCCCCTGCTTCCCCTGCTCCCCCTGCCCCCCTGCCGCCCTGCTCCCCTGCTCCCCTGCTCCCCTGCTCCCCTGCCCTCCTTCCCTGCTCTGCTAACCAAGTCATCAACCAGCCGCAAATGCCAATAGCTAACCCCAACAGTGCGACATCTACCTTGGTAACAAAAATTGCCCGCACCAACAATACTATTAAAGAATAAATAATTACAGCAGCAGGTAAACTAATACTTAACCTACGGCGATCGTCGCTGACAGTACGAGGCTGTTGGAAAAGATTGTAATAAACAGTAATGATAGTTGTGGCGATCGTTGCCAGATAAACAGCAATTAAGGGAAATCCTCTTAACTGCCAACCCCAATGCAGATAACTCAGCCCTAGAATATTTATCAGAGGTAATTTGCCAGGATGTAAATTGGCAAAAATAGTTCGATTTTTGGAGAGTAAAACAGTTATAGCAGTCAGTGTAGGACAGGCGATCGCAACTACAATCCAATCCACAGGATTTTGCCACAATTTGAAGCTATCCATTGCCCAAAAATTCACTGGCACTAACAAAAGAGTGGCAATCAGCAATGTCTGAGCCGTCAATCTGAGGTTATTTTGCCTAGTCGCCCAAAAGCTTAATCCCCAAAAACTCAAAGTATAAGCAAATAAAACCCCGTACTGTCCAGCAGCAGGAAACCTCGCCCATTGGCTAGCAGCCAGTACCCCAGAAGATACAACTACCAAGAAAACCCCTAGAAAAAGTAACCAACGCACACTTAGTTCTGCCCCCAAGGACTGCAACATTGTGCCGATGAAGTTGGGTTTAGCTGGTTTTTGTTGTGGTTGTTTACCGCTACTAGATTGTAAAGCTGCTACAGGCAACTGCTGCACGGAGTCGGAAGTTGCAAATACTACCTTTGTGTGAGCTTCAGCCTGGGGTTGCAACACCACCGCACACACCAGAAACTCTCTACATAACTGCCTGACTTGGGTATCAGATATCAAACCTAAACGCAACCATATATCCAATCCTTCCAATAATTGAGGATGGGAAGATGGCAATCTGATTTCAATTTTTAACGGGCGCTCAAGGGGCGATGACATAAGCGGCAGCAGTACAAGTATATACTTAAATTATTTGTTTAATTAAAGTATATTTTTGCTCTAACTGTGCAACTTATCAGGCTAATTGATATTAATTTTTAACCGCCAAGCGAGATTCAAATGCCAACTATCTGCTTTTAGTTTCCACTTGCAGTCTCCCAGGCGGTAGATGTGCCCGTATCCTTAGTTTAATTAGCTTTTGTTATTTTCCAGAGAAAGTCGTCTACCTGCTGTAACTTTGAGTTATAAACTTTTTCAATTCCAGCTTTTAAGAAATCAGATGGCTCGAACAAGAATAAAAATATGTCACTAAAGCCATTAGTAATCTCTGGTAACTGATTTTTTCCTACAATTTGGAATTGCACTTTTGGATCGATTAAGTTACTAAGTACTTGTAGTGGTGGAATGATGTTATCCTCATCACTAATTAAAAGCGGTTTCTCAGCTTGATTAATAATATGAGCAATGTGAGGATATTCTTGGTATTTTTCAGGGAATTGGTTCCACCAAATCTGCGGTTGAGAGTGAACCATACAAGATACAACCCCGCCTATAACTACCATAAATGCTACAAGTGACCAAAACTTTTTTTGCCAAGCTTTAGTAGAAATAGACGTAATTTTAGTGGTAAATAGGTAAGCAACAGCTAACTGTATCCCTAAAACAGAAGGAAGTGTATATCGACTAGTAGCATATCGTTTTAAAAAGACGAAATCTATTATCAGTAAGGGAAGCCCTACTGATGCAATTAAGGTTAAAACAAATAACCAAACTTTTTTAGAGGTTCTTCGACATAAAAAATAGATTGAGTAGCCGATTATAACTAAAAGAATCAAAATAAAAGGAATTAAGAAAAACTTAAGTTTTCCAGGCTCGTTAGGACTAATACCTAAATCAATAAACGCACGACTAAAAATACCAGCCCACCTGACAGCTGACATAAATACTGTTTGTTTAATATTCGCCCAAGTTACTGCTTCTGGCTGAGGATTGGTAATAATAATCCAAATCCAAGGTACAAAAGTCATAAAACCCGCAAGCGATGATAGCAGGTAAGAAATTAATGTTTTACTCAATCGAAAGCGTTCGATTGTAACTACATAAATTCCTTGTGCAAAAGCAACCAAGGTAAAAAATAGATGAGTATAAAACCCTATTGATAATGTTGCTGCATAAATAAACCAATTAACATTTGTTTTCAGGCGCATAGCTCGCAGCAGTGCTGCACTCGATATTAAGATGGCTACTATTGCTAAACTATACGATCGCGCTTCTTGTGCATACACGATATGAATAGGTGAAACGGCTACCAACCCGATGGCTATCCACCCGACTAGTGAAGACTCAAATAATTCTTGACATAGCCAATAAAGACAAGGAAAGGTAAGCAGACTAATAAATGCCGAAAAACTTCTGATCGCTGCTATAGAATTGCCAAAGCACTCTACCCAAAACCGGGTCATCAAAATGTATAATGGCAAAATTTGCGAGTCTTCTACAATAATTCCTTTAATTGTATCAATTGTATTTTTTTCAGGATTAGGATACTGGTATTTATGTAAATCTTCTAGGCCAATCAAACGACCATTACCTAATTGCTTCCTCATTTCTGACTGCGTATAGCCAGATATGCGTAATGAGGATAAAGCTTCATCACCCCAATAAATTTTTTTATCAATATTAACGAAGCGAAAAAATACACCTATTACTAATAGAATTATGATTAAAAAACGTAACCAATATTTAGAAATAGTCCATTTCTGTGATATCTGCGTTTTCTTTTGTGGTAATTGCTTTTTCATGTAGTTTTCGATCTCCTCAAGGCATTAATCAACCTTGGTAAAAAATCAACTGATAATTTTTTATTAGCGTGTTGCTAATGAAAAAAGCAAATTAGTATCTCTGAATAAAAGAGTGAACTAAAATTAAGATTTATCTAATTTACGAATTAAATATACGGTCTTATTTTCTTATCAACCAGTATCAAATTGTCTACAAACATTTTAATTAAAAATTTTTACTTCAAATAATTATTTAAATATTGATTTTGCAGTTTTTTGCAACACGTAATTATTATAAATATAATTGTTTCTTTGTCATCCTACAGTATAAATTAATCAAGAAATAAAATACTTATGTGAAAAATAAAAAGATTTAATAAACTTTATATGAAATAACTCTAAGTACGTCTCACTGGATCTGAGAAGCTTCTTAATATCTGTGTTCCGAATTTTTACTTACCTTTTCCCGGACTAAATCTACCATTGTTACAGCAGTCTAAAATACGGCAAGTATATACTACGGTAAATCGATCAATTTATAGTAATATATTAAAACTGCGATCGCTTCCTTTGGTATGTAGCCATTAAGCGCAAGCAACATATCTCAAGTAAACGGACGAGTGCGAACACCGCCCGATCGATCAAACTATGGAGAATTGAGATGAGCAACAAACACATTGAAGTCAAACAGGTAGCAGGTTTCATCGGTGCCGAAATTAGCGGCGTAGACTTGTCACGTCCTTTGCACGATGATGCAGTCAAAGAAATTCGTCAAGCACTATTGAAGTGGAAAGTAGTGTTCTTTCGCGGTCAAAACATCGATCATGCGGCACAGATTGCATTCACGGCTCGTTTCGGGGAAGTGACTTACGCACATCCCCACGAAGACGAGCCGATTGAAGGCTTCTCAGAAATCTTGCCCATTGACCGCAGCCGTTACGAGCGGCGCAATGGTCTGCGTCGTTCCAGCTATGAGAGCCGTTGGCATACCGATGTTACAGCAGTTGTCAACCCACCTGCGGCATCAATTTTGCGTGCGGTTAATGTCCCTAGCTTCGGTGGTGACACACAGTGGACAAATTTAGTTGCAGCCTATGAGGGTCTGTCAGCACCCCTACGGGCATTAGCAGACACATTAAAGGCCGAACATCGTTTCAATGCGCGTTTGAATTTGCCCAGCAACAGCAAGATTGCCCAGCGCATCGCAGCCAATCCCCTGGTTTCAATCCATCCAGTGGTAAGGGTTCATCCTGAGACTGGTGAACGCGCATTGTACGTCAACCCTGGCTTCACCTCGCACATTCTTGACGTATCACGACAAGAGAGCGACTTGCTGCTTGAGTTGTTCTTCAACCAGATTACCAAGCCCGCCTACACCACCCGCTTCCGCTGGAATAACGGTGACATTGCATTCTGGGATAACCGCGCTACCTCCCATTTGGCCCCTCAAGACTTGGATCACCTGGAAGTCGAGCGCGTTCTCTATCGCACCACCATCACGGGCGATGTTCCAGTTGGGCCCGATGGTTTCCGATCGCAAGTGGTTGAAGGTGAGGCGTTCAACAGCGAACTACCAACCGTATTGAAGAACAAAGCTGAGAAGTTAGAACCAGTATCAGCACTTTCATAAGCTACAGAGTGGTAAACAAGGGCTGCGCTGTTCGTAGCCCAGTTTACCTACTGAAATTTTTATCGGCAGATTTTTACCGATATAGTTGGTTATAAGTTGGTATATTTGGTACTATTTTACCTAGCGTCAATTTTATGGAAGAAACCCTTCAAACGCCTTTTCTATGAAAAGAAGACAAATTTTTGGCTTTTTGGGTATAGCGATCGCTGGCTTGCTACTAGCAATTGGTTTACCGTTGGTTCCTCCTTCTCCTGTAATAGCACAGTCAAACACCAGCATACTTGTGTCCGCAGCTGCCAGCTTAAAAGAGGCACTGGAAGAAATTAAGCCTTTATACCAACAAAGTAAATCAAATATCAATATTAATTATAATTTTGGGGCTTCTGGTGCATTGCAGCAACAGATTGAGCAAGGTGCGCCAGCAGATATCTTTATTTCTGCTGGCAAAAAGCAAGTGGATGCTTTGGAAGAAAAGGGACTGTTGCTACCAGGTAGCCGTACTAACCTGGCAAATAACCGTCTAGTATTGATTGTGGCTCAGGATGTTGTTGGCATCAATAGCTTCTACAATTTAACAGATAGTAAGATTAAAAAAATTGCGATCGGTGAACCCAGAAGCGTACCCGCCGGTCAATATGGCGAGCAAGTCTTAAAGAAATTGAAACTTTACAATCGCCTCAAGTCGAAATTGGTCTTTGCTAACAATGTGCGTCAAGTTTTAGCAGCAGTAGAAAGTGGTAACGCCGAAGCGGGTTTAGTTTATGCCACTGATGCCAAAATTTCCAACAAGGTAAAAGTCGTAGTTGCTGCTGATGATAAATTTCATTCCCCAATTGTCTATCCGGTAGCAATAATTAAAAGCAGTAAAAACCCTTCTGCTGCCAAAGAATTTGTTCAGTTTCTATCTGGCAATGAAGCCAAAACTGTACTCAAAAAATATGGGTTTATTGTGCGTTAGAACAAGGGGCTTACGCCCCAAGTCTTATTAATTGAAGTTTAAGAAGCTGTAGACTGTAATTTTTCTAGTCGTGCCAGCACTTCTGAACTGTGAATAGTTGGGTTGACTTTGACAAAAGTCTCGCGCAAGACGCCTTGAGGATCGATGATGAAACTGTGGCGCATAGATAAAAAGCCGAGCCACGAACCGTAAGCTTTGCTCACTGAACCATCAGTGTCAGCCAACAAGGGGAATTTGAGTCCTTCTGAATCACAAAATTTGGCGTGGGAATCAATGTCATCAACACTAACGCCAATTATCTGGGTATTTTTTTCGAGGTATTGGGGTAAGTCTTGCTGAAAACGACGAGCCTCTATAGTGCAACCAGAGGTGAAGTCTTTAGGATAAAAATACAGGACTAGCCATTTACCGCGCAAGTCAGAGAGGGAAATTTTGCCATCACCTGTGTTGGTTGGCAAAGTAAACTCAGGTGCGGGTTGATTAATTGCCGGAAGTTTACCACCCATAGCATCAGCAGTAGGGGTAAAATTCAGCCAGCTGATGACAGAAATACAGCTGGCAAATAATATGCTTAAAAAAGTGCGGCGGGAAATCATGGTGTAAACCAGAATTACAACTTTACACAAGTTTACAATTCTTGGTTGCGAGAAATCTTATTCTAAGTGAGATTCGGCAGGGGTATCTGTACTTTCGATATATTGACTATCTAGGAGAAAGACACCCCTAGCAAAGCGAATACCCCAATATCCACCGGGTCTGCGGTCGATGACTATACCTTCTTCGCCCATGTGAATGACATTGGGAGGGCGTAGCATGGGCATAGGTTCAGCAGTTTTGACATAAGCTGGTAGCGCCACAACACGGACTTTACTACCAATTGCGAATTCTTTTGACATTTTAATCAAGCGGAGTTTTGATTAACTCATAACTCAAAACTAGCTTGAAAGTCTACTAAATTAAGCAGGGGAATAAATAGGGAAAGGGAAAGGGGATGAAGTTTTTCCCCTTTCCGCATCTTCTGCAAGAAGTCTATATAATCTATTTTGGGATTGAGATGGGCGAGTACTGCCCACCCCAGAATTATTATTTTTTGAAAGATGATTATTGAGGATTGCCTTGTTGACGGCGTGAAGGAGCATTTTGACGGAATTGCTCTAATTTTTGACGCTGTTCTGCGGTTAAGACTGCTTGAATCTGTTGTTTCTCAGACTCGCGAATTTGTCGCATTTGGGTTTTTTGGGCTTCAGTTAGATTTAAGTCAGCAAAACCACCCTTTCCTCGACGTTGACCGGGTTGCCGTTGACCTGTTTGCCCTTGAGCTTTACGTGCTTGCCATTCAGCCCGCCGTGCTTGTTTCGCTGCCTCTAATTTTGCTTTTTGTTCTGGGGTCAAAACTGCTTCAAATTTGGCGCGACTATCGCGGCGAATCGTCTGAATTTGGGCTTTTTGGGCATCTGTTAGACCCAACTCTTTCCAAGGGCCTCTTTCTTTTTGTGGAGTTTGGGCAAGTAACAGGGGTGAAGGAGAGGCTGTTTGAGCGTGAACAGCAAAGGAGGTTGCAGTTAAAGTGAGAGCGATCGCGGAAGCAACTAGCGATAATGCTTTGAGTTTCATTACTTGTCTGGTGGGTTTTTCCTGGTTGGATGCCACCATCATAAGAACTTATCCTCAGCAGTTACATGAGGAGAAAGTCATGGTTATAACCATGACTTTAGTCACGATTGACAAGAGATAGTTAAAAGTTAGAAGTTAGGAGTTAGGAGTTATAAATTATGAAAATTTTGATTATGATGATTTTATCAGTCATTATTTAGCTGATTACCTAACGAATTTGTTCTTTGAATTTGCTTTTAATTTCTCAATCAAGGAACAAATAAACTGTGAAAGCATCTGCTCAAATCTTCAGAATTATTCACTTCTAATTCCTAACTTCTAACTCATAACTCATCACTTCTAACTGGAGCAACGCGACTAATGAGTCGTCCAATTGAAATTAAGAAACATCCTTTTCCGTCTCTGCTTTATCTGGAGTGGACATTACTGGCAATCACCGCATTGACAGCTGTGATACCACCTCCGTTACGGCGATTTCGTCCCAAGCCTCTAGAGCTATCAATTTGTGGTGCATTTCCTGACTTGTCAGTTTGTAGCATATTGCCAGAACTATCAATTTTTAGTCTGATTATTTTTGCGGCAATGGGCTTAACATTACCCAGAAAAAATCAGACAACTAAAGTAATATATACAGTCATTGAAATTTTATTAATTTTAATTATTGGACTTTTTGGGGAAAGATTTGCTCGGCTTTTTCCTTTTCTATATATAATTTTAGTGACTCGTAGTTGTCTAATTTTTCAGTTAAATGGGCGCTTATTCGTTACAAGTTTGTCATTTGCTTTATTTTTAGTTACTACACAACTAAAATATCAATTATTCAATTTTCAAGCATCGCCGCAGGCACAAGAGCGATATCGATTTTTGATTTTGAATTCGTCGCTAGTATTTGGCTTAAGTTTGGTTTTTGTGTTGTTGATGATGAATGCAGTTTTGTCTGAACGGCAAAGTCGAGAAAAGCTAGCTCTTGCTAACGACAAACTCCGTCAATATGCCATGCAAATTGAAAATCAAGCTACCTTAGAAGAACGTAACCGTATTGCTCGTGAAATTCATGATTCATTAGGACATTCTCTGACTGCTTTAAATCTGCAATTAGAAACTGCTTTAAAACTATGGCAATCTAATCCAGGTAAAGCTGAAACATTTCTCGCAACTGCAAAGGAATTAGGTTCAAAAGCACTAAAGGATGTCCGTCAATCTGTTTCTACTATGCGTTCTAACCCCTTACAAGAACAATCTTTAGAAGATGCGATCGCTAGTCTTTCAGAAAATTTTCATCGCTTTAATGGGATATTACCAATTTATCAAATCAACCTGGAATATTCTCTACCACCTGAAATCAATACTGCTATTTATCGAATTACTCAAGAATCTTTAACTAATATATCTAAATATGCGTATGCCACAGAGGTAAAATTGGAACTCACTACGACTAAAGGCAATTTGCAATTGATAATTCAGGATAATGGTAAAGGTTTTGATGTCGGGCAAAATACAACTGGTTTTGGACTTCATAGTATGCGCGATCGCACTTTAGCACTTGGGGGTCAGTTTAATATTAATAGCGCTCTTGGCTGTGGCTGCAAAATTACGGTTAATATTCCATTAACAAGGTTAACATAATGATTAAAGTCTTGCTGGTAGATGACCAAAGTTTAATTCGCCAAGGATTAAGAGCATTATTGGAATTAGAACCAGATTTAGAAATAGTTGGAGAAGCAGAAAACGGCGAACAAGCAATTAATTTTGTTGCAGAATTTCAGCCAGATGTAATATTACTAGATATCAGAATGCCGATTATGGATGGAGTTGCAGCCACAAAGGAGATTCAAAAACGTTTTGCCAAAACTAAGATTTTAGTACTAACGACTTTTGATGATGATGAATATGTGTCAGCAGCTTTAAAAAATGGGGCTATGGGTTATTTATTGAAAGATACACCATCAGAGGAATTAGCTGTTGCTATTCGTGCCGTTCATAAAGGATATACGCAATTAGGCCCAGGTATAGTTAAAAAGCTGTTGACCCAATTTTCCCATGTTGCACCAACTCATTCACTGCCTTTACCATCTAGTTTAGCTGAACTTACTCCTAGAGAAAAAGAGGTTTTGCGATTAATTGCTACAGGCGCTAGTAACCGAGAAATAGCTCACGGACTCTACATTTCTGAGGGGACGGTGAAAAATCATGTTACGAATATTTTAAACAGATTAAATTTGCGCGATCGCACTCAAGCGGCGATTTGGGCAAATACATATTTATCGTATTTGAATGAACCAAGTTAAATAATTTAAAATTAACAATAGCAGTTATTACCTATATTAGTAAGGGTGATTAATGTTTAATATTATGCTTATTATTTTAAAGTTTTATTTTGTCAATACCACGGTTCTTTTTATAAAGACCAAGTTACAACTATTTTCAGGTAAATAGACCACGCAGTAGGGGCACAGCATTGCTCATACGTGTCAACTTAACGTTAAAAGGGCGTTTAGAAACCGCGTCTACACAGACAAAACCCACCTTCGTGGGTTAAGAATTTTTGATTTTGTATTAATCCACGAAGGTGGACTTTGTTTGTGTAGCCGCGAATTCCATTCGCCAAGGCTTAAGTTGACACCAATGGGCATTGCTGTGCCCCTATGACAGATGTTGTTCAAATACATGAAAACTGCTGTAAAGCTAAGTAATTATTGTGAAGTCAGCTACTTTTCCCTAAGTAAGGGATTTCCAACAAATAAATTACTACTACTTATAGGTGGGCAGCGTTCGATCCCAACAAATAATTAAGCTTGCAACAACAGAACCCCGAAACATACTGAGTTAATATATGTAAAAAATAAAAACATCCGTAATCATGCAGTTTAGTATTAATATTTACCAAATTATAATCGGGGTAATCAGGAAGCTGATTGAGAACAACCTATTTAAGCAGTCCCACTATGAATTAAGGGTTGTTCACCATACTCTACCTCTTAAAAAGATATGCCAGATTTATTGCGAAAGGAACTAGGTAATTTTAATAGTGTTGCGAGTTGCGCTAGTGCCCCGTTGTAGGCGATCGCAACACCTAAATTTATATTTTTTTAATTTATCAATCAAGTTTAGGAGCATGGCTTGGTTTTATGACGATAGACTTCGGCAGTATCAAAAGCTACAATGCTGATAGAGGATTTGGGTTTGTTGGTTGTACTTTTTCTAATCCTAATGGAAAAGTTTTCTTCCATATAAAAAAAATCAAGAAAGAATATCCTGAATTAGCCCAAAAATTGGACAATAGCGAAGCTGCTTTTGAAACAGTCAATTTCTGGTATGAAATTGAAACAAATGAAAAAGGCGAACAAGTTAGTAAGCTTTGGCTAGGCAAAGAAAATATACCTCAAAGCTACACACATGAATTATGTGATTTGATCCAAAAAGTAGAGAGTATCTGGAAAAATGTAGCCTCTCCAAAACCTAGTTGGCTTGACCTTGTAACGATAGAGTTACTTGGAGTTGATCGCAGGGATGAATTAAGTGTTGAGCGAGATAACTTAGAGAGCCAACTTAGAGCAGCAGAGGAGGAGCGATGCAGGGAGGCAGAAGCTTTACTCCAAAATGAAATTGCAAGAATAGCTAAGAAGCACCGCTTAGAGAAAACGAAGGCTGATGAGTTGCATCAACTACTAACGGAGATGCGTCCTTTAGGTTTTACACATAGTAGGCAACTCTCGGAACATATTGCAGCATATCGACTTGGTTATAGGTATCCAAATATCTCAGGTATTGTGACAATGGAAGATGGAGGTAGAGAATGGAAGTTTCATGGGGGATTTCCTACAGAAATTTATAAAATTATTTGTAGGGAACTCGGTTTGGATAACCAGAGGACGAGTGCTACAGTAAAAGATTTTGAATCATTTGAGGATTTACACATTAACAGAAGTAGTTCAAAGGGCTAGTCTTAAAAATAAGTTTTTTGATATAGCGCTTCTCGTTGGTATTCAATACACTCTCACCTTGCTTGCATTCCTCTCTCCTAAAAAGACAGAGGTTTTGAGGCTTACTCCCCAACCTAGCTTTCTTAAGGGGCTGAGGGTTAGGTCTGTATTGAACTCAACTAAGAAGCACTATAGCTTATTTAAATAGCTCCAAACATTCATTTTTTAAAATATCTTTTGTAACTTTGATTTTCTTAGATGACTTATCGATTACCTCTTCGCAAGATATATTAATTTGTGATTGATTTACAGTAATTAAATCTTGAATTGAAACACCATATACAATCTCTGATAAACCACTCCAAACACAAGCAGTTGCACACATCGGACAAGGTTCGCCAGTTGTATATATGCTATAACCTTCTAAAGAGGGGTTTTTCAATTTAGCTGTTAAACTACGAATAGCATTGATTTCTGCATGGGCTGATGGATCGTTGTCTCTCTTTACAGTATTATGAGCTACGGCAACGACTTCGTTATCTTTAACAATCACTGCACCGTAGGGTGCATCGCCTTTTTTTGCTTCTGCCAATGCTAAACGCATAAAAGAGTCTGAGTTCATATAAGCTGAGGTTAACATAAGGATAATGGTTAATAATATCGTATTTCTAATGTTATAACTGGGAATTAAGATGTTTTAATGGTCGAATATGTTACTGAGCAGACAAGAAACAGAATTTTACTTAGAAGACCTAGAAACACCAATAGGTAAAGCAATTAATTTAACCCTTGCCTCTTTGGTGCTAATATCATCAGGAATTTTTGTGGCAGAGACATATAATATTCCTGATGATATGCGGTTTCAGTTAAATGTAGCTGATACTGCGATCGTCATCATCTTCGCTGTGGAATATTTGCTTCGCCTGTGGAGTGCGGAAAACAAAATTAAGTATATTTTTAGTTTTTATTCGATTATTGACTTAATGGCGATTCTACCATTTTTTCTCGGTATGGTAGATATTAGCTTTATCCGTTTATTACGATGGTTTCGGATTTTACGATTATTTAGATTTATAGATAGAAAGTTTTTATTTGCTAGCATCAGCAGTGAAGATGGGATGATTTTTGCGCGAATATTATTTACCTTATTTGCAATTGTTTTTATTTACTCTGGCTTAATTTATCAAGTCGAGCATCCGGTTAATCCTGAAAATTACGGTACATTTTTGGATGCATTCTACTTCTCTGTTGTCACAATGACAACTGTAGGATTTGGTGATGTTATTCCAATTTCGGAATCAGGACGTTTGCTAACAGTATTGATGATTTTTACCGGAATTGCATTGATTCCTTGGCAAGTGGGGGATTTAATTAAGCAAGTAGTGAAAACTGCTAATCAGGTAGAAATAGTTTGTTCGGGTTGTGGTTTAGCTTTCCATGATGTAAATGCTGGGTTTTGTCAGAGATGCGGGACTAAGTTACCTAGTCGCAGGATTGATTAAACATCTGGTGAAATTATAGCAGGAGGCAGGAGGTAAAACTATTGCTAGCTCTAGCATTCACCCTTTACAAATGTCCTAACTTATGTAACTACGGCTATAAATATGCGTTATCTATCATCCTTGGAGAGATGTAGCACTGCTACGTCTCTCCGTTCTTTTTAACTCCTATAGGATATCTCCCTTGATGAAAACCCAGGTTCAGTTTAAGGTGTCGTCTGCGGTGGATTGGGAGAATTAGGAAATGGAAGAGTTGGTACAATTACAGGTACAGGCTTTGCTTTTTCGCCTTGCAGTTGAATTTGGGCTTGATTGCGGCCCTCTATTGCTTGTTGGTAGTTAGGCTTGTATTTTATTGCTCGATCGTAAGAAGCGATCGCATCTTGAAACCGTTTTAAATTTAATAGAGCATTGCCTCTACTATACCAGCTTTCGGAATGGTCTGGTTTATAACGAACTGCCTTATTATAAGACGCGATCGCATCTTCGTATTTCTGCAATATGTATTGTGAATTTCCCAAATTATACCAGAGTTGATAGTTATTTGGCTTAAGTGTCGCCGCTTTACTATAAGCTTTTATTGCTTCTTCATAGCGTTTGTTTTGATGCAGCGACCATCCCAAATTATACCATGCTTGATAGCTTCTGGGGTTGTATTTAATTACTTGATTAAAAGATTCAATCGCTTCTGGGTAACGCTGTAAATTCAGTGATATATTACCTCTAGATAACCAAGCTTGGTAATAATCTGGCTGATATTGCACCGATTTATCATAAGCTGTAAATGCATCTTGATAGCGTTTTAAATTGACTAGTGCATTCCCCAAATTATACCAGGCTTGCTCGTAGTCTGGTTTTAAATCTACGACTTTTTGATAAGCGGCGATCGCTTCTTCATATTGTCTAGAGTTCTGCAAAGCTAATCCTTTTTTATACCAAGCTTCGTAATTATCTGGTTTGAGTTCAATTGCCTTTTCATAAGACTTAATTGCTTGGTCATATTGGTTTAAATTGCTGAAAGCTTCACCCCTAGCATTCCAGACTTCTGAGTTGTCATTCTTTAATTCTAAGGCTTTATCAAAAGAGGCGATCGCTTCTTGATATCGCTGTAAATTTCCTAATACAGTACCACGTCCAATCCAAGCATCTAAATAATCTGGCTGAATTTGAATTGCTTTGTCATACGCCACTAATGCGTCTTTGTATTTTCTTAATTTATTTAGTGTTTTGCCTTGACCATTCCAAGCTTGAGCATAATCTGGTCTGAGATTAACGGCTTTTTCATATACTTCTAGCGCGTCTTGATAGCGTTGTAAATCAAAAAATGTATTTCCTTGTTTAGATAATTCTATAGCATTATTTGAATTAATGTAATTCCAAATAAATATTGATGCTATTCCGCCAACAGTAAAGAAAAATATTGTTAGTAAAATTTTACCTAAAACACCTTTTTTTGGTTCAGGTTTGTTGATATTTTTTGGTGGAGGAGGAGTTAACGCTATTGTCTGAACAGGTGGTTGTCTTAATTCTTTCAGCGCTTGTAATGCCACCGTTGCCGAAGGATAGCGTTGCCGAAAGTCGTAGCACACCATTTTATCTAAGAATTGAGAAAATTCTGGTGTTACCGTGGCTTTATCGTGCCAGATAATTTCATTAGTATCAGCATCTTTTACTATTTCCTCTGGTGATAATCCAGTGAGAGCTTGAATAGCAATGATTCCCACAGCATAGATATCACTGCTTAATTTTGGCGTACCATGAGCTTGTTCCCCAGGAATATATCCAGGCGTACCGATAGCTACTGTTGCAAGAGTTTGACCTTGGGGAGTAATAACTTGAGTTGCAATTTGTTTAACTGCACCAAAATCAATTAAAATTAGTTTGCCATCTGGTTGGCGTCTAAGAATATTGTGAGGATTGACATCACGATGAATTACATTCTGTTGATGGACAAATTCTAAGATTGTCAAAAGTTCTTGTAAAAGTGAAATGACTTCTTCTTGACTGAGGATTTTACCTGATGTTAATTCTTTACTCAGGTCATGACCTTCGATCAATTCTTGTACAAGATAGAATTCGGCATTTTCCTCAAAGTAAGCTAAAAGTTGGGGAATGCGATCGTGAGTTCCTAATTTATACAGAACTTGTGCTTCCGTATCAAATAAACGCCTAGCTGTTTCCAAAGTTACCGGATCGCTTGCCTGGGGTTTGAGTTTCTTAACAACACATAGAGGTGAACCAGGTAATTGGGTATCACAAGCCACAAAAGTTTCACCAAAACCCCCACCTCCCAAGTTACTAATAATTTGGTATCTTCCTACAAGTGTGTTTCCTAGCATCTTGTTTGCCTAGTTAAGTGCAATGCGATCTGATTTCAATCTTGCCACAGGCTAAGAAGGAGTGATGGAGGCAGAGGAGGCAGAGGAGGCAGAGGAGGCAGGGGAGGCAGGGGGAGAATAACTAATGACGACAAATGACCAATGACAAATGACAAATGACAAATTTATATGATTCCTATTAGTGATAACATTCGTTGTCGAAATAAACCAATTATTAATTACTGGTTGATTGGCATTAACCTGGCTGTATTTTTATGGGAACTTAAACTAGAGTTTAGCGGTCAATTAGGCTATTTTGTCAATACTTGGGGTATGATTCCAGCGCAGATTAGTGGAGCAGTTACCAATGCTCTCTTTTTCAACTCAGCTGCTTGGATAGTTGTAATTTGGCGGGTATTTACCCTATTTTTTGGAATGTTTCTGCACGGCAGTTTTAGTCAAATATTAGGAAATTTACTATTTTTGTGGGTTTTTGGGAAAACTGTAGAAAATCTTTTAGGACACAGACGCTATTTAGGATTTTATCTGGCTGCTGGTCTAATGACAGGTGTAATACAAATTCTGCTTGAACCGAGTTTGCCAGTTCCCTTGATTGGGGCAAATGGTGCGATCGCAGCTATTTTAGGAGTATACGTTATGAAGTTTCCTAAAGCTACAATTGACACTGTTTTGCCGCTAATAATCTTGTATATCCCGATCCAACTACCAGCCTTTTTTTATATATTTTGGTGGTTTGTACAACAATTTTTTTATGGTATAGGCAGTTTAAATATTCCTCCTGTTGGCGTAAATCAATCGGGTGTTGTCGTCTTAGGGCAGGTTGTGGCATTATTAATTGGTGCAGCTTTCATCCGAATAAAGAAATAAATTTTAATTTAGCTATCTAGCTATTATTTCTAAGGTGGACACTATTAACTGACTGATGTCATAAAGCTCAATTTTGATATTTTTGGCAGTGTTTACCCTACAGTTCTTGAAACTCATATATACCTTTTGGCTGAAATATATAAATTGTTTTTGCTTAATAAAGCATAATTAATCAAACGCTGACGCTGTATTAAATTTTATTTTTAAATTTTTAATTTTTAATTCCGCCTTGCGGTACTAGGGAATATTTACTCTTCAAGTGGATATTGTTAAATATTAACGGTGTAGAATATGCAAAATGTTGAGAAAATTAACTTTCAACTTACTGAAGAATTAGCAGTTTTGCGGCAGCGGGTAGCTGAGTTAGAGCAATCAGAGATATTTTATCAACAAAGGCAAGCAGCGCTTGAAGAACAATTAACAGAACTAAAAAGAAAGCTGCCAGTAGAAGCAGAAAATCCTTATATTAAAGTTAAGGAAACATCTGGGCATCTCATGCCTACAGAGGTAGCAGTAATTTTAGAACAACTCCAACAAGAAGTTGCGGCGCGACAGCAGCTAGAAGTATTTCTCAGGGAAAGTGAAGAACGGCTGAGGCTAACTCTAGAGGTATCGCAGATGGGATTGTGGGATTGGAATATTGTTACCAATCAAGTCATCTGGTCTGAAAATTATGAACTGCTTTTTGGTCTACTTCCAAGTAGTTATGATAGTCCTTATGAAACGTTTAAAAAATGCGTTCATCCTGAAGATAGCCAATCTGTAATGCAAGCGATCGCCCACGCTTTGACACAAAAGACTGACTACAATGATGAATTTCGTATAGTTCGCTCAGACCAAAGTACACATTGGATTTATGCTAACGGAAAATTTATCTATAACGCTCAAGGCCAAGCGGTGCGAATGATCGGCGTTTGTATGGAAACTACTGTGTGTCAGCAGGCAAAAGAAAGTACTCGCGAACTCACAACACAAGTCCAAGAACAGGCAAATATTTTAAATGCCATCCTCACTGCTTCAGTAGATCATATTTACATCTTTAATTGCCAAGGTCGTTATCAATATGTCAGCCGCGATGGAGCAACTATACTAGGTTTAAATCCCGAAGATATTATCGGTAAAAGTTTGCCAGAAATGGATTTACCCGCAGACCTAATAACCCAGGTAGATAATCAACGACTTGCTGTAATGAAAACTGGGCAACCGATTAAAGATGAGTGTAAATATATTACTCGTGATGGCGTACATTATTATGAATATATTCTCACACCATTACGGAATGTTGACCAAACTATTGAAGGCGTAATTACTGTTTCTCGTGATATTACCGAACACAAACGGGCAGAAAAAATTTTACGTGAAAGTGAAGCACGTTTTCGGCGTTTGTTTGAATCTAACTTGATTGGGGTCGCTTTTTGGAATGTGCATGGCTTTGTGATTGATGCCAATGATGCCTTTCTTCAACTAGCTGGCTACACTCGTGATGAGTTTGCTACTTTAGGTGGAATTAATTGGAGAGAACTGACTCCTGTTGAGTATCAGGATTCAGACGATCGCGCCCTTTTGGAGGTGCAAACCACCGGAGTTTCCAAAATTTATGAGAAAGAGTACATCCAGCGTAACGGCAAGCGAGTACCAATTGTTTTGGGGATAGCTTTGCTGAATGATTCCCAAGAACATGGTGTTGCTTTTATACTGGACATCACCGAGCGCAAATTGGCTGAACAAGAATGCGATCGCCTACTCGATTGCGAAAGGACAGCACGACAACAAGCAGAAATCGCCAACCAAATTAAAGATGAGTTTCTGGCGGTTCTCTCCCATGAACTGCGAACCCCACTCAATCCCATCCTGGGATGGTCGAAAATGCTGCGGACTCGCAAGTTTGATGAAAAAACTACTAACCACGCCTTAGAAACCATTGAACGCAACGCGAAGTTACAAACCCAGCTAATTGAAGATTTGTTGGATGTGTCGCGCATCCTGCAAGGAAAATTAAACTTGAATATCTGTCCTGTCAGCTTGGTAATGGTAGTTGAAGCAGTGCTAGAAACAGTAAAACTAGCAGCACAAGCCAAGTCAATTCAAATTCAGACCTTATTTGATACCAATTTGGGACAAGTGATGGGCGACCCAAATCGGCTGCAACAAGTTGTGTGGAACTTGCTTTCTAATGCAGTAAAATTTACACCAACAGGAGGACGGGTAGAAATTCGACTCATGGAAGCTGGTAATCAGGCTCAAATTCAAGTCAGCGATACAGGTAAGGGAATTAGCCTAGACTTTTTGCCTTATGTGTTCGATTACTTTCGCCAAGCTGATGGCACAAGTACACGCACATTTGGTGGACTAGGTTTAGGATTAGCGATCGTGCGTAAGGTTGTAGAAATGCATGGGGGAAATGTTCAAGCCGAAAGTCTGGGAGAAGGATTGGGTGCAACCTTCACTGTCGAGTTACCGCTTTTGGTGAGAAGCGAACAATTTCGGGGTGAAGAGAATCAGTCCTCATATTCAGAGCCGGAATCCTCGCTGCTTGCAGACACTCAAGTTTTGGTAGTGGACGATGAACCAGATATCCGCGATTTAGTTACCTTTATTTTGCAAGACTACGGCGTGCAAGTAACCGCCGTATCATCAGCACAGGAAGCACTACAAGCGCTATCTGACTCGATACCAGATGTTTTAATTAGCGATATTGGAATGCCAAAAACAGACGGTTATATGCTGATGCGTGAAGTGCGATCGCGATCCCCTGAACAAGGAGGAAACGTACCCGCGATCGCTCTGACAGCTTATGCAGGCGAAATGAATCAACAGCAAGCATTAGCCGCAGGTTTTCAAATGCATATTTCTAAACCAGTAGATCCAGATGTATTGGTACAAGCGATCGCTGATTTGATTGAACCAAGTTGATACTAGATTGGCGTCCGTCGGCTGTCTATCACTTTAGTGTTGTACGATGTCTACTGCTTTCCTGCTAGACTCTGAATAGCCTTTATGCTTTTAGAAATTATGGCATCTGTTGAGCAGATTATGAAAGAAGCCTTAACTTTGCCCAGTGCAGCGAGAGCATTGTTGGCAGAAAAGCTGGTTGAAAGTCTTGAATTTGATGTAGAAGAAACACTTCAAACACTGTGGACAGATGAAGCCAAGAAGCGTAGAGATGAAGTTGGTAGCGGTGCAGTTTCACCCATTCCTGGAGAGGAAGCGTTAGCTAGAGTAAGACAACTTTTGGAGTAATGAAATACGTCTTTCATCCAGCAGCATTAACTGAATACGGTGAAGCAGTCAAGTTTTACGCAGAGCGCCGGGTTGAATTAGCACAAGCATTTATTAACGCGGTTGAGGATGCAATTTTCCAAATTATCCAGTCACCGAGTCGCTGGGCTATTGTTGACGAAGACATTCGTCGATGTCTAACGCGCAAATTTCCCTATGGAATTTTATACACTATTGAGGAAGATCGCGTTTTAATTTTGGCGGTAATGCACTGTAGCCGCGAACCGGGATACTGGAAAGAGCGTGTTCAAGAGAAACCATCAGATGGATAAAATAAACTTGAAATAAATTTATAAAAATGGAATCAGCAGCAAAATTTCAAATGTATATTTCCAGTAGATCCAGATGTATTGGTAAAAGCGATCGCTCAGGAACACTACTAAAGGTACTAGTTATCGCTTTGAGAATCGCTATAAGATGACAAAAAGGGTGTTCTAGATTTGGATGAAAATGACTGAGCAACGTGATGCTGATTTACCATCAACTGATTCTCAGCAATTGAGCGAACCGACCGACAAAACGATTACCAAGCCGGTCGATAATTCCTGGACAAATCAGATTGCTGGCGTATGGAACAAAGCAACAACACGTCTAACACAACACCTACCCGTAGAACAACTGGCACAGACAGTTGTTGAATGGTTTAGTGTCAGCGATACTCAGGTTGCAGAGATTTTAGAGAAAATCCGAGCCGAACTGCCAACCACAGAAGCCCTCTTAATTGGTAAACCTCAAGCTGGGAAAAGTTCTATTGTGCGGGGATTGACGGGAGTTTCTGCTGAAATTATCGGTCAAGGATTTCGCCCACACACGCAACACACCCAACGTTATGCCTATCCTTCTAATGATCTGTCACTACTGATTTTTACTGATACAGTGGGGCTGGGTGATGTCAAACAAGATACTCAAAAAATTATTCAGGAGTTAGTTGGCGATTTACAACAGGAAACTCGTTCCGCCAGAATCCTACTTTTGACGGTTAAAATTAATGATTTTGCAACTGATACCCTACGACAAATTGCTCAACAACTGCGCCAGAAGTATCCAGACATTCCCTGTCTGCTGGTAGTTACCTGCTTGCACGAAGTTTATCCTGGCGATACCGTCGATCATCCCACCTATCCGCCAGATTATCAAGAAGTCAACCGCGCATTTGCCGCAATCCAACAAGCCTTCGCAGGAATAAGCGATCGCTCTGTACTAATTGACTTTACCTTAGAAGAAGATGGCTACACTCAAGTATTTTATGGCTTAGAAGCACTGCGAGATTCTTTAGCAGAACTACTCCCACAAGCAGAAGCCCAAGCGATTTATCAGCTATTAGATCGAGAAGAAGTTGGGAAGCAAATTGGCAACCTTTACCGAGATACTGCCCGCCGTTATATTTTGCCATTTGCGATTATGTCTGCAACTCTGGCTGCCGTACCTCTACCATTTGCCACAATGCCCGTACTGACTGCTTTGCAAGTATCAATGGTGGGACTGTTGGGTAAATTATATGGGCAGACAGTTACTCCATCTCAGGCGGGAGGCGTTGTGAGTGCGATCGCAGGTGGTTTTTTCGCACAGGCAATTGCCAGAGAGTTAATTAAATTTATACCAGGTTTTGGGAGTGCGATCGCAGCTTCTTGGGCAGCCGCCTATACCTGGGCACTAGGCGAAGCAGCCTGTGTTTACTTTGGCGATCTAATGGGAGGTAAAAAACCCGATCCTCAAAAAATTCAGTTAGTGATGCAAGAAGCATTTAAAGCGGCGCAAGAACGGTTTAAGGGGATTAAACTTTAGGAGTAGTTACAATCCAGTTCAGGTGATTTGATTTTGAATTTTTTTGAATTCTTTCTCCAAACAAAGTAAAGCTTTCTGAAATCCATTCCTAGACAGAACTATAAAGAAAAAAGCCCTAGTCGAAATACTTATTTAAAAGTATTTTTTATATCTGACTAGAGGCTGATGAAGATAAAGCATTTGATTAGTTTCCTAGATAAGGAGAGGCTACACAAAATCGGATAAAAGTTTGGCAACTGTTTGATTTTGTGTCAGCATCTGCAATTAACAGAGGAATTCAAATGTTTTATCACAATAAGAAACTCCAGTATTTTAAGCCGCCAGAAAAACCAGATGCGGTTTATGCAATGAAAATTCAAGAACTCATCGGCGGTACTTTTGGTGAAATGACCGTGATGATGCAGTATCTGTTTCAGGGCTGGAACTGTCGAGGCCCTGCCAAGTACCGGGATATGCTGCTAGATGTTGGGACTGAGGAAATCGGTCACATTGAGATGCTGGCAACGATGATTGCCCATCTTCTAGATAAAGCGCCGCTCAAAATGCAAGAAGAAAGTGTCAAAGATGCGGTTGTGGGTGCTGTCATGGGCGGTAGTAACCCACGGGATGTAATTATGGCGGCGGCGATGAACCCTCAACACGCCATTGTCTCTGGTTTAGGTGCAACACCATCTGATAGCGTCGGCTATCCTTGGAATGGTCGTTTTATTGTCTCCAGTGGCAACTTGTTGGCAGATTTCCGGTCTAATCTCCACGCTGAAAGTCAGGGACGTTTGCAAGCAGTGCGACTGTATGAAATGACGGACGATCCAGGAGTGAAAGATACCTTGAGCTTTATGATCGCTCGTGATACGATGCATCAAAACTTGTGGCTAGCAACCATTGAAGATTTAGAAAGTTCTGGATTAGAAACCACTCCGGTTCCCAGTTCCTTCCCGTTGGAATTGGAGAAACGCGAGTTTTCTTATCAGTTCTGGAATCACTCAGAAGGCACAGAAAGCGCCGAAGGTCGTTGGGCAAAAGGCCCCTCAATGGATGGCAAAGGCGAATTCGAGTATGTGGAAAATCCCCAACCACTAGGCCCAGAACCGCAACCTCCTGTGCCCGATCCACGACTGCATGGTACCTCGAAAATGCCACTGGCACAAGGCGACCTTTAAAGCGCACCCCCTTTGATTGACCGTATAACAAATATCGGTGGCTAATCATATTTCCAGCAATACCATTCTACAAAACACCTGATACAGATATATAGCTTTGGTAGCACAGCTAGCTGTGTTACCTGCATCCAAAGGAGAACGCTGTATTGCAATATGATTCAGTTAACGTGAGTTCGACAAGCCCTTTTTTGACCTCTCCCCCAACCCCTCTTGGACACCCAGAGGGGAGCCAAAACCCTAATTTCTCGTTGCTCTTTCCCCGTGGGAGCTATGGTGTACACACAAGTCTGAAATAGCTGATTAACCCAAGGTTTTACCCCACCCTAACCCTCCCCGTATGTATTGGGGAGGGAACTAGATTTCCCGTCTCCCCCCAATACATCGGGGGGATTAAGGGGGGTAATTCGACTTGTGTGTACACCGTAGCCCCGTGGGAGAGGGAGGTTGGGAAGGAGAGGTTCATCGAACTCACGTTCAGTTAAGGATAATTGGTCTTTCAAGACGCGATAAATCGCGTCTCTAGATCGGGGTTTTGTTGCTGATTCTGAACTGTATTGCGCTATATCGTCTCTCCTACACTTTCTCCTTGGCTGCTGGCACAATGCCAAACTTATTTAAACCTGCATCGATTTCCCTAAGTGTTTTAAAATCTTCTTCTGGTAAAGGATAGCTGCTACTGCCGATCAAACCTCCACTGACAGTAGGCTGCTTTTCTAAAAAAGAGAAAGCTTGGCGAAACTGATGCGGTTTAGCTTTAATTGGTGAATCAAAGTGGCAGGGAATTATCCACTCGAAGTCCCAACTTATAACTTTATTAGCCCAGTCAATGGTTTCTTGTGGTGCGCGATTGAGAATCAACGTTTGTAAAATTGGTGCGACAAATAAACGCCCATTACCTCGCAGGGCATCAAACGATCGCTGCCAATCTGACTGCCATTTAAAGGGATACAATCCAAAATAAGCTTTCCTTGAGCGTTCTGGGGCTTTCAAGGAGTCTTGTAACACCTGACCCCATCGGCGTATATCTAATGTGCTTGGTTGAAAATACAAAGCAAACAAACAGATGCGCTGCCAACCTTTACGGCGATTTACCTGGCTATCTGCAACAATATCGGAAGCATAATCCTTGGCATGAAATAATAAAGGATATGAATCTAATAGAACGATCGCAGGTGGATCTTCTGGAATCGAAAGCACAGAATCCGTGACTAAAAGAGTATGCGATCGCTTGTGGAAAAAAGCAACTTCCGCAAACCTACCAGGGCCAAGACCGATGGGGCCCAGCATTGCATAATCAAACTCGTCAGCAAAGGGGGTTTTGCTACTATCTTCTGGAAGTACTTGAGTTCGTTTTGGGGGTAAGCCAAGCCAGCTAAGGGGAAGATTTAGCGGGAAACTCCACTGATGGGGAGCCACAAATACCTGTGAAGTCGGAAAGTATCTGGCGAAGGGGCCAACAAAAACTTTGTGTTCTATACCAGAGATAGTTGGCAGAATGATGTACTTAATGTCGCCATATTTCACCACCAACTCATTCACAAGTCTGATGCACTCTAGCGTTGGTGCAACTGGCGCGTAGACCAGAAGTCCCCCGGTTTCCAACTTCACAACAGTCATCCGAATCGGGACAACAACGTAGAAAATGCCTTGAATCTGGTCAAAATTCCAGATTGTGTCCTTAAGTACTTCTTGACGAATTGTCTGCCGCCTACCGTAGGGGTAGAGTGGCACAACAGGCCATAATCCCCAGGAAAAATCCTTTGGATAAATCTGTTGTGTATTGACTATGCGTTCATCAGCCACTCTGCAACCCCCTCCAAATTCCCAATACTCAAATTGTTTTTAGCAAATTGTTGAGATAATAATACCAATTTGTAATTCGCAATACTCGCCAAAGGTAAGAAGTAACCTACGTAATTAGTAATTCGTAATTAAGAGGGGTTATATTTAATCTGGATTTCCAGCTTTGCATCTGTAGGTTTTTTTGCAAATGGTATTACCAAAAGGAGATGTTACGGCACTGGGATTCTTTTTATGCGTCCTCATAAAGGATTGGTATCAGTCCTAAAAACAATTAATCGGAGAACATCGTGAAAATAGCGATTATTGCTAAAACATTAATTACATCTATAGGTTTGTTAACTTTGCTTGCCCCAAGTCAAGCTTCGGCTCAACTGATACCGCAACCTTGGGTTTCAGTCGGTGGAAAAGACGGTGATATAACTTATGCTGTCGGAGCTAGGGCTTTGAATTTTGGGGTTGAAGTCGGAACTGGCGCTGATGGTGCTACGGGAGTAGATGTTTTAAAATTTATCAATTTGCCTGTAATTTCACCTTATGTAGGAATTGGACTTTATTCAGAGGATAAAGGTGTTGCCGTTTCAGGTGGCGTTCAGGTAGGTGCTACTAATAACGTTTTTGTTGGTGCTGGTTACAATACTATTCGTGGCTTTAACGGGCAACTGGGAATAAGATTTTAACTAATTCGTAATTCGTAATTCGTAATTCGTAATGACGTTCGCGGACTCGCTAACATCATTATTGGCGAAATACTCATGCGTAATTGTATTTATTGGTGGTCTTGAATTAGTAGGGTATTTAGACTCTAGGTAATTCAATTACGAATTAAGAATTACGAATTACGAATTAATTATGCAGGGGGAGTAATTGAAGTTGAGATTAGTTCTCTAACATGCTTTGCGGAATCTTGTTGTAATGCTGATGCCGCTATCGCTTCACTCTCAACTATACTCAACCGAGCGATCGCCTGCTTCACTCCAGGTATACTTTGAGGATTTACGCTCAATTCATCCAGCCCTAAACCTAATAAAATTGGTGTTGCTAAAGTATCTGCTGCCAATTCTCCACATAATCCTACCGAAATTCCCGCCGTATGGGCAGCTTGGACAGTTTGTTGCACCATTCGCAACACGGCTGGATGTAGTGCATCAACCAAATTTGCCACCCTGGGATTAGTGCGATCGCTAGCCATGACGTACTGACTCAGATCGTTAGTCCCGATACTAAAGAAGTCTACTTCAGCAGCTAACCGATCGGCGATCGCTACTGCTGATGGAACCTCCACCATAATTCCTACTTTCATCGCTGCATCAAATGCGATACCAGCTTGATTTAGTTCAGCCTGCACTTCGCCCAAAATTACCTTAGCTGCACGTACTTCAGTTACAGTAGCAATCATCGGCAACATGATTTTAATTTGGTGTCCGACACTAGCTCTCAAAATTGCCCGTAACTGAGTTTTGAAGAGTTCTGGACGATCTAAACAGAAACGAATTCCCCGCCAACCTAAAAAAGGGTTAGCTTCTGGCAACCCTACTTTAATATAGGGAAGTGGCTTATCACCACCGACATCTAAAGTACGAATAATTAGCGGCCGATTATCTAAAACTTGGGCGATCGCTTGATACACTAATAATTGTTCTTCTTCAGTCGGGGCGCTGGTTCGGTCTAAATACAGAAATTCAGTGCGGAGTAGTCCCACACCTTCTGCACCGCTAGCCACAGCAACTTGCACATCATTTATACTACCAATATTGGCGAAGACGCTAATTTGCCGACCATCACGAGTAATCGCTGGCTGATGTGCCGTAGCTCGTGCTTCCTGTTGGGCAGTTTGCCAAGCTGATTGCTTTGCTGCGAGTAAATCCAAGATGTCTGATTCTGGTTCTACCCAAGCTTTGCCACTTTCACCATCAAGTGCCATCAGTGTACCATCAGCCAGGTGCAACACCTGGGCATCCACTCCCAAAACTGCCGGAATACCCAACGTCCGGGCGATAATGGCACTGTGGGAAGTTGCACTACCAGAAGTTGTACAAATACCCAACACCTTTGTCGGATCTAGTCCCGCCGTATCTGAGGGAGTTAAATCAGTCGTCACCAAAATCGCTGGTGACTCAAGATGCAAGTTAACCGCAGCATTCCCAGCCAGTAATCGCAGCACTCTTTGCCCGACATCTACAACATCGTCAACTCGCTCTTGCAGGTAAGAATCTTCAAGTGCGCGGTAGGAAGTCGCTACTTCATCGACTACACCTTGCCAAGCGGCTTCAGCATTTATATGGTTGTCTAAAATACGCTGATGAGCCGCTGACAACAGTACTGGATCTTCTAAAAATAGTAATTGGGCATCAAAGATGGCGGCTTCAGCATCACCAATTTGCAGAGATGCTTGTGAGAAAACTGCTTGAATTTCTTGTCGGGCAGTGTTGATCGCTGCCTGTAATCGTTGCCACTCTGCATCAGGATCGTTTACGTGGTATTCCGTAATAGAAACGTGGGTAGGTTGATAATGAACAACAGGTGCGATCGCTACTCCTGGAGAAGCTGCAATCCCCGAAAGTTCGCCGGAAGTTGTTGGTGTAACTTCATGGTGTGCTGGTGGAGAATTCAAGGCAACATTATCTTCACCAAAGTTATTGGCAAATAATCCCTGTAATGCAGCCAGTGCCTCATCTGCATCAGAACCAGTGGCAGTAATCAGCAGTTCGTGTCCTTGACGCACCCCTAAAGTTGTGACTTGGTTAATACTGTCACCCCTGACTAGCTCAGTATTTCTTGTTAAATTCCGTACCAGAATTTGAGATTGAAACCGGGCTGCGGTTGCCACAAACTGGGCGGCGGGACGGGCGTGTAATCCTAAGCGATTGCTCACAATCAGCCGAATTTCCCGCGTTGGCGATTCTATATTGGTTGTGATTGGGCTGACAACAGACAACGGCCTACTAACTACATCCAATTGAGTTGCTTTGGCTAGGAGTGCGCCGCGTGCTTCCGCCATAACTTGGTGAATATCTCTACCAGCCGCCGCCGCCACTACAGCAGCGATCGCACCTTCTACTAGAGGTGCTTCACACAAATACACTTTCTCCTGCTGTGCTTCTGGCAAAAACTCGATTGCCATTTCCGCACTCAGCAAAGCACTACCCAAATCCATTAATACCAAGACACCATCATCAGAAAAAACAGAAGCGATCGCCTCATAAACCTGAATCGGATCTGTACCCAATGGATTTTCAGGATCTTCAATACCTGCTGCAACAGCAATGGGAACTTGGCCTTGAACCATCTGCGCGGCGAGTTCCCGCACACCCAAAGCTAGTTGTTTACTGTGAGAAACGATAACAATTGCGATCGCGGCCACACCGTCAACCTTGTTGAGAGGTTTGCGTTTAGCTAGTTATCCATTTCATTTTCCCATTCCGCTACAATTGCAACTGCCCGAATATATTCCGGTCTTTCCAGCTAGAAATACGAATAAAATAGCCTTCTGTTACGGAAATACGTGGTTTCCACTCATAAACTCCATCGCTAGCAGTACGGGAAGAAATGTTTTGGATAAGTTTGTTCCCATCGTACAACTTAATCGAGACATCGCCATCAAAATTATCCCGCCACAATATTAAAAAAGGCTGATCTTTCTTTGGAAGTACTTTACCAACTGGTTGAGCGATCGAGATTTTTGGCGCAATCTGATTTGTGCTTTTCTTACGGAATCCCAGATAATGAGGTAGGTGTCGGAAAGTAGGATTTTCTTGCAGATTAGACAATTGGGGAACAATAATATTTCCTTTTTGGGAATTGAACAAATAAGTCGATCTGCCACCGTCAACGGTAATAATATCGCCTTTGACTCCTAATTTACGTAATAAATCGGCTGCCTCATCCAGAGTCGCTTGGTTCACCGTCATAATCAACAAAAGCTCGTCACCTTTAACACCATCTTTGTTCAGAGTACCGATAACTTGATACTTATTCGCTTGGTTTTGGGCTAATACTTTCGCCGGATGATCGCTATATCGGTAAGTGACAATCGCATTCTTCACTGCTTTTTGGTTAAGAGGCGCACCGCTAGCTTGGTTGTAATCGGTAATATATGCCTGCTTATCATCCCAGACTAAGGTTTTGAGGCGAATATTACGATAATATTTATCTTTTGGTTCCTTGATGGGGCCATAAGGGCTAGTGCCACCAGTGATGACTACACCATTAAGTTTAATCGGAAAGGATAATTGAGTACTAGATTGGTATTGTTCAAAAAAAGAACAATTGATCGTCGAAAAAACGTTGTTTCCATAAAGTTTTTTATATTCGTCTGCAACATCAGAAAACAATTTATTTTGGAAAAAAGGGCTGTAATATTCACCTTCTCCTTGATAATATTTTCCTTCATTTAAACCCATATTATCTACTTCTCCGATAATTTGGTCTATGTGCATTTTACGAAGATTAATAACTTGTAAATAGACTTGGTTACCATTCGTTAATTGTTTTTTATATAAAGCTGCTCCGTCTACAGCTTGGAGAGGCTGATAAGAAGATAAAGGGTTGAAAGTTTGGGCAATCCAAAAGCTACTCAGAATCGGCAGCAAAAAAAGCAGTAAATTGATTAGAGCATTCATCGTCTCGCGATCGCAATTCCACAATAAGTTGTTGTTACTACTTTAAGGCTAATGAGTTTTGATGCCTGCGCCCTGAAATACAAGGGACGGGCTTTTCGGCCCATCCCACAAAACTAACAAAATCATCCCGCAAATATGGAACGGCGGCGATTAAAATTAAAAACGCAGACATAATCAAATTTAGCCAATAATATCATGTCCGCTTGATTGCTTATTAAATCCGAAGAACCCCACCCCGCCAAAGCTGTGCTTTGTCTCCCCTCCCTGCCTGCGGGGAGGGGTTGGGGGTGGGGTTCTTTTATTATGGGTAATTTGGCGGACATGATATAACACCTGCAAACCATCCAGACTCATGTCGAAAGTTGAGAAATAAAACTCAACATCTACTCTTTGTTAACAGTAATTGCATTGAGCACTATCGTTTGCGAGGTGCTTTTGTAAGCACCTCGCAACCCGTGTCACTTAACGATTAGAGAATCTGATTACGATTAAACAAGCACAAAATTCTTTTCGGCTAATGACAGTCCAGCAGATAGTTGGGCAAATTTTACTTGAGTAAACTCAGCCGCACTGCCGTCCTGGTCAAAGTACAGTCCACCTGTAGAATTATCATAAATAAATCGTTGATTGCTTGTCGTTGCAGATGTTCCGATGGTGAACTGAGCATCCGAGAGTGAACCTATTAATAATCCGCCACCAAAACCATTAGCATATACTTCAATCAGTTCATTAGTAGCGTTGAAGTCATAAATAGTGTCAACACCCCCATTGTAATTATAGAAACCAAAGGTATCAGTCCCATCCCCTCCAATTAGGCTGTCATTACCGTCTCCACCTCGGAGGATATCATTGCCATTGCTGCCAACAATATTGTCATCATAGCTCGTACCTGAGATATGTAATTGTTCGATATTGTTGTAGTTAACTCGATACAAGCCTACCGTAATTGAGCCAGTGTTAGTAGTAGCATTGAATGTCGAAGTGATTCCTCCAGCTGTATAGTTGTAAAGGGTGAACAACGAATCATCACCATTACCCCCATCTAACGTTTGAGTCACTAAATCAGACAGGTCAGGATCTAGGGAGTTAATGATTAGATTGAATGAATCATTGCCATCGCCCCCAGACAGAAGGTTATCACCTGTTGAACTGCTAAAGCTCAACTTGTCGTCACCAGCGCCTCCTTCTAGCGTGTTATTACCAGACGGGCGAGAGTCGGAGTAGTCGTTGGAGTTGTAGCTGTCATAGCCACCAGAGATATCAAGCTCATCATTGCCATCACCCCCAGAAAGCAGGTTATCGCCTTTTGAACCACCAGCGCTCAAGCGATCGTCACCAGCACCTCCGTTGAGAGTGTTATTGCCTAATGAGCGAGAGTCCGAAGAGTCTGTGGGATTATTCTCGTTGTAGCCGCCAAAAATGGTAAGAGAATCATTGCCATCGCCCCCAGAAAGCAGGTTATCACCTTTTAAACCACCAGCACTCAAGATGTCGTTACCTGCACCTCCGTTGAGAGTGTTATTGCCTAATGAGCGAGAGTCGGAGATGTAGCCGTAGTTATTCCTGTAGCTGCCAGAAATGTCAAGAGAATCATTGCCATCGCCCCCAGAGAGCAGGTTATCACCTTTTGAACCGCTAGCACTCAACGTGTCGTTACCTGTACCTCCGTTGAGAGTGTTATTGCCTAATGAGCGAGAGTCGAATTTGTCGAATGTGCCACTGAATGTGTCGCTGAATATCCTGCCAGAGATATCAAGAGAATCATTACCATCGTCCCCCAAGAGCAGGTTATCGCCTGTTGAACTGATAGCACTCAAGGTATCGTCACCAATACCTCCGTCAAGGGTGTTATTTCCCGCACCACCTCTGAGCAAGTCATTACCACTCAACCCGTCGATGATGTCGTCACCCCCCTGACCATTGATGACATCATTAGAGTTGTCAAAACCCGTAATGTTGTTATCGAGGTCATTAAGGAAGGTAACAGTGTTTTTGTTGAACACAGTAGTTTGAGTGGAATCAGCATCAAACACATCAAAACTGTCGCTGATGCTGGTTTGTCCATTAAACAGGATATTGCCAATAGCTGGTCGTGAAGAAGTTGCTGGTAGATTATCCAGGTTTTCTAACTTAAAGTTTTGTAGAATAACTTTCCTGTCATTATTAAAACCTTCAAAGGTAATTTCTAAGTTGTTACCATTTTGAGTTAATTGCAGATTTTCAGCAGTAAAACCTATAAATTGCAAAGTGTCTAAGGAGGCAATTACGGTTGCTGAGGGATTTGAACCTTTACCTATGCCACCGAAATCGGTGATAATATCAATGTTAGTGCCGTCATAGGAGCTATCGCTCAAGCTATAAACAAATTTATCATTGCCCGTGCCACCAGTTAGGGTGTCCTTCCCACTCTCACCTGCCAAGATATCATTACCTGCACCGCCAATAATCGTATCTTTGCCATAGCTCCCAAAGAGCGTATCGTTACCATCGTTCCCCACAATAAAATCATCGAACTGTGTACCTGAGATATTTAATCGTTCGATGTTCTTGTAGTTAACTTGATTTGTGCCCGCTGTAATTACTCCCTTGTTTGTAGCAGCATTGAATGTCGTTGCGATCCCCTTTGTAATATTGACATTGGAGATGTAATCAACGGACAATACATCGTCACCCGCTCCCCCATCGATTGTATCTTTGCCAGTATTGCCTGTTGAAAGCGTATCGTTGCCACTATTGCCAACAATATTGTCGTCGAAAGCTGTACCTGAGATATTTAATCGTTCGATATTCTTGTAATTAACCTGATTTGTGCCCGCCGTAATTACTCCCTTGTTTGTAGTGGCATTGAATGTTGTTGCGATCGCCCCTGTAGGATTGCTGTACCTGTAATCAACGGACAATAGATCCTCACCTGCTCCCCCATCGATTGTATCTTTGCCATCATATCCCCCAGAGAGCGTATCGTTCGCACTGCTTCCTACAATATTGTCGTCGTAAGCTGTACCTAAGATATTCAATCGTTCGATATTCTTGTAATTAACCCGATATGTGCCTGCCGTAATTTCTACATTGTTTGTAGTGGCATTGAATGTCGTTGAAATACCCGCTGTAGCGAAACTGTAATCAACGGATAAAAAATCGTCACCTGCTCCCCCATCTATCGTTTGAATTGCTAAATCAGAGAGGGGAGTATCTGAGGATTTGGTACTTAGATAGAAGGAATCATTGCCATCGCCCCCAGAGAACAAGTTATTGCCTGTTGAATAATTAGCAGTCAATGTATCGTCACCAGCACCACCATTAAGGGTGTTATTGCCTGAAGAAAGGTAATAAAATTCTCGACCGCTATAGTTGATAATATCGCCAGAGATATCAAGAGAATCATTACCATCACCCCCAGACAGTAAGTTATTCCCTGTTGAAATGCCAGCATTCAAGGTATCGTTACCAGCACCACCGTTGAGGGTGTTATTGCCTGATGCCTTAAAATTAGGGTCTCCTCTATAAGTTGTAATTCCAGAGGTGGAGAGAGAATCATTACCATCGCCTCCAGCAAGTAAGTTATTCCCTGATGGAGACTGAGCATTCAAGGTATCGTCACCAGCACCTCCTTCTAGGGTGTTATTACCTGAAGAGGGGTAATAAATGTTAGGGCTGAAGCTGCTATAAGCATTAGAAGTGGAAAGAGAATCATTACCATCGCCCCCAAAAAGTAAGTTATTCCCAGATGTTGCCCCAGCATCCAAGGTATCATCACCAACGCCACCCTTGAGGGTGTTAGCGCCTGTTGAAAATTCAACATCTAAGCGATCGTTACCAGTACCACCAATGAGGGAGTCATTGCCCGCACCACCCACGAGGGAGTGATTACCTGTGGAAGAGTCATTACCCGTACCGCCTATGAGAATATCATTCCCCGCACTACCAATGAGGGAGTCATTTCCCGCCCCACCTCTGAGTGTGTCGTTGCCACTTAAGCCGTCAATGAGGTCATCCCCGCCCTGACCATTGATGACATCATCTGAGTTATCAAAGCCGCTAACATCATTGTTCAGGTCATTAAGAAAAGTGACTGTGTTCTTATTGAAGATAGTGCTTTGGGTGGAGTTGGCATTGAACACATCAAAGCTATCTGTGGTGCTAGTTTGTGTATTAAATAAGATATTGCCCAAGTCTACAGTGGCCCCTGTAGATTTGCTCAAGTTTTCCAGGTTTTCCAGGGCAAAGTTTTGCAGGATAACTGAGTTATCAATAAACCTCAAATAAGCATCCCCTGCAAAGCTGATTTCCAAATTGTTGCCTTTTTGGGTCAACAACAAATTTTGGGCAGTGGTGTCATCGCCCTCGAATGCTAGGGTATCCACTTCGGCAATGACTGCTGCTGTCGGGTTTGTTCCTTTACCTACACCACCAAAATCGGTGACGATCGCAATATTGTTGTTGTTATAGTAGTAGTAGAAGACGAATTTATCATTGCCGCCTCCACCAGTCAAGGTGTCGTTGCCACCGTTCGGATATATGGTATCGTTGCCTGCTTTAGCGTTAATCGTATCCGCCTCATCATAACTACCCTGTAGGGTCTCATTACCGTTGGTTCCAATGATATTTGCCATAAGTTTTACCTTTCTAAATCGTTTTTTTCAGTAACTTCAGTTGTCAATTTGCAGATTGTGTTGAAATCTACATACTCTTTATACGTCACCCTTCAATAACAGTAAATTTCTGGAAAATTTACCCAATTTCAAGGTTTTTACGTATACTTCTTTGACCTCAAACTATTTAAGTCTTAAGCACTGTACAAATTAATTAGCGTGTGAATTTGCGAGAACTAGTCATTTCAGGTTTTTTATCATCCTTTTTGAGTAAAAATTACTCTTTTAAGTACCAAAAAATTCAGCTTCAATACCTAAAATTCTTTCTTCATATTTATTTTTTGCCAGCGCCTAAGTCTTACTAGAATATAAAATAATCAACAGTTGACTTTTAATCGGGAAAAAGATTTTGATGCCTTCCTTGTAGGCTGTTATCCGTGGGCATCTAGCTTGAAAATAGAGAACATCTCAAAAGCCTCAAAAGAACTACACAGTCAATATCATACTTAGATGTTTATACTTAAATACTCATCTTTGCATACTCTTCACATTACTTGCTGAAAAATCTATACACAAGTATTGAGCTTTGTATATTCTTCATACTCTTCTGTGTCTGGGCAATAAGAAAGTAGAACCTAGTAGGTAAATATTTTAGGAAGTGATAAAAAATACATATTTTTATTTTTGAAGGCTGCGATCGCCTGCGGTTTTTGCTAGCTACGCCTTGGTTAACTTATACTACGATGAGAGCGATCGCCTGCCAATATATATCTGTGCAAAAATCGCTATAGGTTATAAAAATTATCAACGCAGACATAAACTAATATCATGTCCGGATGATCGCTTACGATAAAGCTAGGAAGTAAAAATATGACT
>NZ_JAVRCC020000019.1:0-123872 GCF_034530975.2 Nostoc sp. DedQUE07
ATTAACAAGGCCGCGGCCGCATTCACAATACAAGCCGATGTATTAACAAGGCCGCGGCCGCATTCACAATACAAGCCGATGTATTAACAAGGCCGCGGCCGCATTCACAATACAAGCCGATGTATTAACAAGGCCGCGGCCGCATTCACAATACAAGCCGATGTATTAACAAGGCCGCGGCCGCATTCACAATACAAGCCAACGCATTGGCATTGCACAGTATTGCCTTTCATGAATTCGCTATAAATTAATGAAATTCTGTACTTAGTTTTCTCACGGTACAACAAGACTTTGAAGCTTCTAGATTTCAGAGACTTGGAACTAGGAAGCGAAAAGAAGTGGCTTGGTCAATTATCATTTCGTAGTTTGATTGGGCGAATGTCGCGGATCTTGAGGGTTCTTTTGCCTGCGTTATCGTCGTCATCAATTGTTACCAGGGATTTCACGACCGTATGGTTTGCATTTCCACCAGTCACGGTGAGAACAAATGCTGAGTAACTGTTAGTGTTTGTGCCACAACCACTCCGGTCATGGAAGGTTTGATTCCATTCACCAATACGGACACCCTCGCCTCGTGGCTCATCACCACTTTGTTTAATTTCATTGAGGAGAGCTACTTTCAGTTGAGATAGCTTTGATTTTTTATCGGCAAGCATAAGTTTAAGAAACTTCTCGCGATTTACGTTGTCAAGGTTGCCGCCGTTGCTGCATTTATCTTCGTAGTTGGCAAAAGCTGAATTTGGGCTAGTCATCACCAGTGCTGGGATGTTGGCAGACTCAGAGGCGTGCCCACTTGTTGCCGCTAGTGCGAGAACACATAAAGTTAAAGTACAAAAATCAAAGCGCATTCAATTCTCCAAGCGTGAATTAGTGTGTCCAATCAAGATTAACTGCAACGGACACTAAAGGAGAGGGTTTGCTTGGTAGGCGTATGCAGCAAAGGGGTGACATGAGCAGTGATACCAAAGGTTACGAATATGCAAGAAACGAAACCCCTAACTGAAATCGTTATACTAACTGTGGGAGGCTGTTTATCTATCCAGCCAGATTCCATAGTTGTGTTTTTTATAGCTTGTTGCACTATGTCTTTCTTCAAAACCCCGCTGATTGGTTTAAAAGCTGACTCATTTCGTCATCCATTAGACCTGGAAGCTACCAGAGCGCTCAAGCAGATACCAGGCATAGATATGTTGGTGCGAAATTGGCTCGGGCCAATGGCAGAGCAGGTTTTTTATGTGGAAAATATTGCCTCTAGCATTTTGGTGGGTGAAAAGCAACTACCCGATTTATACAAGCTATTGTTAGATGCCTGTAAAATCCTGGATATCGATCCTCCCCAGTTGTACGTTCGGCAACATCCGGCTCCTAACGCCTATACTTTTGCTGTGCGGGGTAAGCAGCCTTTTGTGGTGGTACACACTTCCCTGATTGATATCCTTACACCAGAGGAAATACAAGCAGTAATCGCCCACGAGTTAGGGCATCTCAAGTGTGACCATAGCGTTTACTTGACACCTGTAAATTTATTAATATTAGCTGCGGCGATTGTGCCCAATGTCGGAACCTTCGTGGCTCAAGCTATACAGGCGCAACTTTTGGAATGGGTACGTTGTGCTGAGTTTACCTGCGATCGCGCCGCATTACTAGCAACTCAAGACCCGAAAGTGGTTATGTCCGTGTTGATGAAGTTGGCTGGTGGTTCTCCCACCTTAGCGCCACAACTGAATCTCGATGCCTTTGTTGCCCAAGCTCGCGCTTACGATGATATTAGCAAGACAGAACTGGGTGAAATGGTCAAAGCTGCCCGTACAGCCCAATTAACCCATCCAGTGCCAGTACTGCGGGCGCGAGAAATTGACCGTTGGGCAAGCAGCACCGAATATCAAACTCTGTTGCACAGTCACGGACTAAAGTCTACTAATAATGAAGTTGCACCCAAAGGTGGATGGCGCAATTGGTAGAGCTTCTATTGACAACCGTTTTTTGGCTATATAAGCAGAAAAATTTTTAATAGATCGTGAGAAGCGATCGCCAAATAGCGATCGCTTCTCCTTTTGATCAAAAAACGCAAACTCTGATTACACTACATATCCCTTTTGTCAACTAGAAGCTTTTAAAGCTGCTTCTGCTTGGGAATGTAACAACAAACCGTATTCCAAGCCCTCTACCACTGCTTGATAGGAAGCCGCCAAAATATTGGTAGAAACCCCTACCGTCGTCCAGCGTTGACGACCATTGCCTGATTCTACCAACACACGAGTTTTCGCCGCAGTGCCCGTATGTCCGTTGAGAATTCGCACTTTGTAATCTGTCAAATCAAAGGTTGCAATCTGAGGATAAAAGTTCACCAAAGCCTTGCGTAAAGCTGCATCTAAAGCTGCAACAGGCCCGTTACCTTCCGCCGCCTCCAAAATATTTTTGCCGTCAACAGCGACTTTGACTGTAGCTAGGGCATTGCTAGTTTCTTTCCCCTCAATCAAGTCACAGTGGACTTGAAAACCTTTGACTTCAAAAAACTTTTGGCGCCCTCCCAAAGCTTCGTGCATCAACAGCACAAAACTCGCCTCTGCGGCTTCAAATTGAAATCCTTCACTCTCCAAATCTTTGAGGCGCTGGAGAATTTCTCTAGCCTCTGCCTTTTGTTGATCCAATTCAATCCCAAAACTGCGGGCTTTGGCTAAAACATTGCTCAGTCCAGACTGTTCCGAAATCACAATGCGGCGGCGATTCCCGACTTGTTCCGGCTGAATGTGTTCGTAAGTCAGGGGATTACGTTCCACTGCTGATACATGAATACCGCCCTTATGGGCAAAAGCCGAACGTCCCACAAAGGGAGCGTGTTCATCTGGCGCAAGGTTGACCACCTCACTCACAAAACGACTAGCTTCTGTAAGTTGTGTAAGCTGGTCTTCTGTGATACAACTGTAACCCGCCTTCAGTTGTAAATTGGGAATTAACGAACAGAGGTTAGCATTACCGCAACGTTCACCGTAACCATTAATTGTGCCCTGTACCATCTTTGCCCCTGCCATCACGGCAGCTATTGCGTTAGCAACTGCCATTTCCGAATCGTTGTGAGTATGAATTCCAATTTGGGGCATTGGGGATTGGGCATTGGGGATTGGGAATTGGGAAGAGTCTTTCCTAGTCCCCAATCCCCAGTCCCCAGTCCCCGATACCCAGTCCCCAGTCACCTTGACTACATCTTGCACAATTTGGCTAATTTCGTGGGGTAAAGTGCCGCCATTGGTATCACACAGGACTAGCCATTCCGCACCAGAGGCGATCGCAGCTTCTAATGTCTGTAAAGCATAATCTCGATTGTGCTTATAGCCATCAAACCAATGTTCGGCATCGTAGATAATCCGACGACCTTGAGAACGGAGGTACTCAATGGTATCGCGAATCATTGCCAAATTTTCTTCTAATGTCGTCTTGAGTCCTGTTGTCACATGTAAATCCCAAGACTTGCCAAAAATCGTTACCCAGCGAGTTCCCGCCGCCAAAATATCCTGTAGCATCGGTTCGGTGGCGGCAGTGGAGTTGGGGCGGCGAGTCGAACAAAAAGCAACAATTTCAGCTTGTTTGAGCGGATCTTCTTGAAGTTGCCAGAAAAATTGTACATCCTTGGGATTGGCACCAGGCCAACCGCCTTCAATAAAGGGAATTCCCAGTTGATCGAGTCTACGGGCAATGCGTAACTTATCTTCTATCGATACAGATAGCCCTTCGCGCTGAGTGCCATCCCGTAATGTAGTGTCATAGAGCCAAAGTTGAGGTGAAGAATTTGTGGTCATAAAACTGGGACCGACGAGACAACTTTCGAGGCAATGTGTCAATATACAACAAAAAGCCAGTTTGGCAATTTAAAAATGCCTAAAGTAATAGCTGAAGGTAAAACAATTGATTGCGAGCATGGAAGCAATCTCCGCACGATTTTGCTGCAAAATGGTATTAACCTCTACAATGACGGTGCTAGGGTAATAAACTGTCGGGGCATTGGCAGTTGTGGTACCTGCGCGGTTAAGGTAGAGGGCAAAGTCTCAGCAGCGAACTGGCGCGATCGAGCACGGCGTTCGCTTCCTCCCCATTCTCCTACAACAGACTTACGTTTAGCCTGTCAAACTCAAGTTTTAGGCGATGTGAAAGTGACAAAGTTTGATGGATTTTGGGGACAAGGTTCTCGAATAGTGTGGACACCAAAAGGTTAAAAAGGAGTTAAGACAAGATGGGTAGATGGACACCCTTAATTTTAATGGCTGGAGGTTTAGCCATTCTGCTTGGTACATTACTGGGCATCAACTTTCCGATGGGCGTACAAACTGCTAACGCTCCTAGTGACAAAAAATCAGAAGTCCTGCCAGCTAATATCAATGTTAATAGCAGCGCTGGCAGCAAAAATGAAGAAACTGCAACAGAAGGAAACGAAACAACTGAAACCAACCAAAACAGACGCTCTATTGTAGCTCCAAGACCTGACAACAGGAGTAACGTTGCTCAGAATTCTGGCGATGACTCAACATCACCTGCTGACACTACAACAGAGAATAATACAGATTCTTCAGGAACAAGCACACCATCTAGCGATACAAATCAAAGCAACGAACCAATTCGCGCCTTGTGGTAACGAGCAGATCCTTCTTCAGACCCGTCTTTAGTTACAAGTTATAAGTTATAAGTTATGAGTTATGAGTTATGAGTTATTAGTTATGTACTAATGATAAATGGCTAATGACAGATGACTAATGACTAATGACTAATGATTAGTGAGACTGTAATTATTGGTGGCGGCGTTATTGGTTTAGCGATCGCCATTGAACTAAAATTGCGCGGGACAAACGTCACCGTGCTTTGTCGTGACTTTCAGGCTGCCGCTACCCACGCCGCCGCCGGGATGTTGGCACCAGATGCAGAAAACATCGCTAATGAAGCAATGCGTTCTTTGTGTTGGCGATCGCGTGCCTTATATCCCGACTGGACGCGCAAATTAGAAGAACTGACCGGCTTAAATACTGGCTACCGTGCCTGTGGTATCCTTGCACCCGTGTTTGAAGAAGCAGGAGAGCAGGGGAGCAGCACTTCGGCTACGCTCAGTGACCAGGGAGCAGGGGAGCAGAGGAGCAGAGGGGAAAGTCTTTCCTCCTCATCTCCCTCATCCCCCTCTTACTGGTTAAACAAGGAGGCAATTCATCAATATCAGCCAGGATTGGGAGCCGAGGTAGTTGGTGGCTGGTGGTATCCTGAAGACGCCCAAGTTGATAATCAAGCTCTAGCTCACGTATTGCGGACGGCGGCTGAATCTATTGGTGTTGAACTCAAAGATGGTATTACGGTAGAAGGATTTTTACAGCAGCAAGGACAAGTGGTTGGCGTGCAAACCAATGCTGGAATAATTCGCGCCGCGCACTATGTTTTAGCTTCAGGTGCTTGGTCAAATGAATTGTTACCGCTACCCGTGCTACCCAGAAAAGGACAAATGCTGAGTGTGCGGATACCAGAAGTTTCGCAGGAATTGCCCTTGAAGCGGGTTTTGTTCGGACAGGATATTTACATCGTACCAAGACGCGATCGCCTGGTTATTGGCGCAACCAGTGAAGACGTTGGCTTTATGCCCAACAACACCCCAGAAGGTATTCAAAAATTACTACAAGCTGCCATCCGGCTGTATCCCCAATTAAAGCATTATCCCATCCAAGAATTTTGGTGGGGATTTCGCCCAACCACCCCTGATGAATTACCCATCCTGGGCACTAGCCACTGTCAAAATTTAACCTTTGCTACGGGTCATTACCGCAACGGAATTCTACTTGCGCCCGTAACCGCCGCTTTGATTGCCAATTTAATCTTAGAGCAAAAGTCTGACCCCCTACTTGCTGATTTTCACTATTCGCGTTTTCAGTCCAAGTCATCTACCTCCACCCCAATGCTGACTCACTCTGCCAATTTCTCTAACGGACATCACTCTGCTATATCTCCACTCCCCACGGATGCGATTAATCGCGTCTCTACCGATTCCCCATTGATTATCGCTGGCAAAACCTTCCAATCCCGCTTGATGACGGGAACTGGTAAGTATCGCAGCATTGAGGAAATGCAGCAAAGCGTCGCCGCCAGCGATTGCCAAATTGTCACCGTAGCAGTACGACGGGTACAAACCAAGGCTCCGGGACATGAAGGTTTAGCTGAAGCCTTGGATTGGACGAAAATCTGGATGTTACCCAATACCGCAGGTTGTCAAACTGCCGAAGAGGCGATTCGGGTGGCGCGTTTGGGGCGAGAAATGGCGAAATTGCTGGGGCAAGAAGATAATAACTTTATAAAGTTAGAAGTAATACCAGACCTTAAGTATTTACTCCCAGACCCAATTGGGACATTGCAAGCAGCAGAACAACTAGTTAAAGAAGGCTTTGCAGTATTACCCTATATCAATGCTGACCCGATGTTAGCCAAGCGCTTAGAAGAGGTAGGCTGTGCTACAGTCATGCCTTTGGCATCACCAATTGGTTCTGGACAAGGACTGAAAACAACTGCCAATATCCAAATAATCATCGAAAATGCAGGTGTGCCAGTGGTGGTAGATGCTGGTATTGGTTCACCTTCAGAAGCCGCTCAGGCAATGGAATTGGGAGCAGATGCCTTGTTAATTAATAGTGCGATCGCTCTTTCTCCAAAACCAGCAGCAATGGCTCGTGCGATGAATTTAGCAACAGTCGCCGGTCGTCTAGCATACCTTGCTGGCAGAATGCCTATTAAAGATTACGCCAGTCCTAGTTCACCTCTAACTGGGACGATTACTAGTTAGGCAATAGGGCATGGGGCATGGGGCATGGGGCATGGAGAATAAACAGACAAGACAGACAAACGGACAAGGTGACAAGGTGACTTGAGTCAGAACTTGCAACAAGTCTTTCCCTTGCCCTCAATTTTCCTTTCCTAATGCCCAATGCCCAATGCCCTATGCCCAATGACAAATGACAAATGACAAATGACAAATGTAACGATTTATCTAGCAGTTTAAGACCAGATTTAGCATTTATGTAACATTAAATTAACGATAAAGATAAAGGAATTCATTCATGCCCTATACCAATGAAGAAGGCGGTCTTCTGAATAATTTTGCCCGGGAACCAAAGGTTTATCAAGCAGAACCTCTCACGGAAGGGCAAAAGCGAACTTATATCATACTAGGAATTGCCGCTACAGCTTTGGTTGCCGGCTTGATTCTAGTCGCCTTCTTTGTTTCTAAGAGCAGTTGATCGTAAAACATTTTAAGAAAACTTCATCTTTTTTATAGTTTTTCAGGTTCCGATTTTAAGAGGGGCCTGCTTTTTTATTTTTTGTTAAAATCGAACTAGGAATGAAAGTATATAATTATACTTTATTGTTCCTACTATAATTGAAGGCTCAATATATCCACAGCAGCACAACATCTACTTATTAAAAATCATTTTTATTATGACTTTAGTCCACTTGAATGCACCCAGAAAGGTGATATGTACTATGTTTTGGCTTTTTAGCCGCTATGAGCGTGAATGATACTGCACACAACAATAATTCTACTTGGAATCGGCAAGTATACCACCGCCTGAAACTTGCCTTAAGTCTTGGCTTACGACGACAAATTCTTTTGGCAGTTTGTGATGATTTATACTTAAGAAATCAAGTAGCAGCCCGTTTGCATTCTACATTGGCTTATCCTGTTGGACAGGTGCTATATCAATCATCAAATGCTCAGGAAAATAGCACTCCAGCTTATCCGCGATTAGTCACGTTGCGTTTGAATTTAAACGATCCCAATCCCATAATTCAGATTAATCAATGGTTGACTAATTACCCACCGCCAATTGTTGAGGCATCAAAAGATACTCCGGGAAGACCTTTTCCAGTACCAGCATTTCAGATTGTCGGTGTGGAACATCTTACGAAGCAACCAGTTGCAACACAGCGTTTATTTTTGCACTATCTCCGCTTAAGCGAACAATATTTCTCTACACAAGAATCCAGCCGATTTCTAGAATCTAATTTGCTTTTGTGGATACCACGTCCTTGGTTAGCGGCTATTAAGCAATCAGCACCACAGTTTTGGCGTTGTCGTACTGGCGTATTTGTCTTTGCTGGAGAACCCACACCAGCAACTCAGAATTTGGCCTATCCAGAACGTTTTTCACGTTCAGGAAGCTTGGATTTAGGGAATATTGAGCAGTCGATTCTAGATGAATCAGCTAACCAAGCAGAACTCAGAACCGCAACCACCGAGTTCAAGTTTGATAATAATTCTGATTTCCCAGTAGAGATACAAGAAAATCGCGTACACAAAACTGAGGAAGTTCCATCATCAACAGCGGATTTATTGAAGGCTACGCCACAACAACAGGAATCTACAAATCGGTCTGGTAGCGGGAGTAATAATCAATCGCTGTCGTCTTTATCTTATATTAGCAATGAGTTAAAAGAGCTAGTAACAGCAACAATAAATACAAGTATTGCTCAAAATACAGAGGATTCTTTACAACCACAGCAGATTTTGTTGGAGATTGAAGAATTACACGAAAATCTTGCTTCAGAGGAGATACTGGCAGAGGCTTATCATCGCTTGGGTACTTTATATCGTCTTCGGATTGAGCAAGGAGAGGCAACTTTAGAAAACCTAATGGTGGCAATTATTGCCTATCAAGAGGCAATTAGCTATGACGAAAGCTCACCGCAACTCCCAGATATCTTGAATGATTTGGGTACACTCTACTGGATGCTATACCGCACACCACCCAATTCTGAAGAGGGACAAACTTATATAGAGCAGGCAATAGAATTTTATCAGTTGGCGTTAAAGATAATTTCGCCTCAGACACATTTGGAAACTTACGCTCGCGTACAAAATAATTTGGGGACAGCCTATGGTGATTTAGCTCGTTTCTCTCACCCATCGGAAAATTGGCAGCAAGCAATTTTGGCTTACAGTGAAGCACTCAGCTACCGTACAGCTGAAATGGATTCATTAAAGTATGCAGCTTGCCAAAATAATTTGGGTACTGCTTACTGGCATTTAGGGCAATACAACCAACCGATTGTGCATTTAAAGAAAGCGATCGCAGCTTACAATGAAGCACTTGCACACTACAACCCAAAAGAGGAACCGCTCAAGTATGGGATGATTCAAAACAATATCGGTACTGCGTTTTGGAATCTGGCACAATACGAACAACCTGCCCAAAATCTCCAGCTAGCCATAGATGTTTATAGCGAAGCTCTCAAGTATCGCACTCCAGCTAATGTTCCCAGTGCCTGCGCCGCTACACAAAATAATCTGGGTACTGCTTACTGGCATTTAGCAAACCTATCTGAAACTACTAAAGAGGCACGGCAAAAATATCTGCAACTATGTATCAGCGCTTACGAAGAAGCTATAGCTTTGGCTCACTCACTTAGCGGTACTTCTTTAAGTTTTGATTTGCTTGCCTCTCACAATAACCTGGGACTAGCACATTATCAGCTAGCAATAGATAAGTCTTTTAATGTTGACAAAGCAACACGCTCTCAACACTTAGAAGTAGCATTAGATAACCATTTGCAAGCCTTAAACGGATTAAGTAAACAACCAGAGGCTTATCAAACAACCTTTGCTTATGTGGTTAAAACTATTCGTGCTTTTCATAATGAGTTAGGGATACAGGGACAAAATCTAGCTTTATCTAAAGTTCCTAGCCAGTTGTTACCAGAGATTTTGTCAAAATTATGAATCCCATTGCTCTCCATAGTGCGGAGAATGTCAAAAAACTGTAACTTCATATCAACTTGACAATTTATTGGTAAGTCAAGTAAGGTAGCGATGTTTACGACGGGCTACGTCTACGTAATTGCCTACGTAATTACTAGACTTCTTGCATAAATCAAAAAAGAACCCTAATCCGCCTTTGACTTACCTTAAAGTCTCCACTCTTGCTGAGAGGTAGCGTGTTAGGGAGATTTTGCAATCGGTTTACTGTTTTACTAATTACAAACTAGTGAAATATATTTTCACTAGTCATAATTTTAACTTCATAAATATAAATTATTCATTAAATTATTTTGAAATACACATAAATATTTTATAAAAAATACAAGAAGACATTGGCGTATTTTCCGTAAATTTACTAAGGTAGACTGAATACCTACTTGAAAGAAGCTCCAGAATGAACGTTTAAACCTAGAATTATGAAACTAAGTTTTGTTTTCGCTACTGCTATATCTAGTTTTTTTGTGAGTTCGGCCACAGGATTTAGTTTCTCTGGTCAAGCACAAGCTCTAACTTTTTCTGGCATCTCTAGTGCGACATGGGGAAATCCAACTCCAGGAATCAATGATACTAATCCCATATATACAGGTGTGGGAAGTAACACATTTACCTGGGGTCAAGCTAATTTGCCGCCAGGACTTCCAAATAAACTAACCTCTAATGGAACTTCATTTTCTGCGGACATTAACTCTGTATTCAAAATAGCTGATTTAACTTACTTCAATGGTAAGGTACGCACTGATTCAAGCGTTGGATTTGTACCTTTAAATCTCAATCTATCTTTCAGCCCACCTGTGGGAACCAGCCAAGTTTTTGACTTTAACTTGCGTTTAGTAAATACACTTAATGACCCAAAAGATCGTGAGAATAGTGCAGACTTGGTATTTTTAGACACAAATTTGAGTAATCGCAGTTTCACCTTTGGAAGTAATAAATATACCCTTGAGTTAATCGGTTTTAATCTAGAAGGTCGCCAGATAAGTATTAAGGCTCTTGAAGAAGCTACAACTACAACAGCTATTTATGCCAAAATCAAAACTATACCCGAACCTGCGTCAGTGTTGGGTCTATCATTGCTAGGGATATACCTGATATCTCGTAAAAATCCTTGGAAAATAAATACAGGGAATAGAAAATAGGGAATAGATATATACTGAGTTTTATTCAAAAATTAAATAGGAGTGCTACATAACAATCCGATTTGATTTTTGAACTTATTTACGGGGACAGATAAGAGGCAACGCTCAAGAAGGTTCTTTCAATTGTATGGGGTTTTTTCACGCAATCAAAAATTTGGGCGATAAAAATATAGAGACGCGATTTGTCGCGTCTCTACAAGGGTTTAGCGTTTTTTGATATACGGGATGAATTGCGTCTTTATGCAGGGTTAGGTTGGGTTCGGCTTTGAAGTAGCTGGATAATTGCAGCTTTTTCTAAGATTCCAACTAGGACGCCATTCTCACGAATCACGGGAAGTACAGATAGTTTTTGTTGTTCGAGTAACTGCATGACTTCCAGCAGAGGTTGATCTGATTGGACTGTGGTAGATTCGGTAATTGGTCGCATGACTTCTTTAACTTGAGTTTCTGACCACAGTGCTGTAGAGATGGTTCTTAAATTATCAATTGCGATCGCACCTATTAATTGTCCATCATCATCAGTCACTAAGAACCGATGCCAGTTTTGCCCACTTATGACTCGCTCATCGGCAAACTCTCTTAAGGTAAGATTAGCAGATACAATCGGGCTGTCATGAGTTACAGCATCTTCGGCTGTCAAACCTGTAAGTTTTTCTTGGACTCTGGCAAATTGAGCCGAATTACCAGCATTTTGCAACAAGAAGAAGCCAATTAACAAGTTCCAGAAGTTACCGGAGTTGCCAAATAATAGTAGGGGAAGTACACCGGAAAGAATTGCTACCCAACCAAAGATTTGCCCGACTCGACTTGCAAAGGTGACACCTTTATAAGGATTACCTGTAATTTTCCAAACGATGGCTTTCAGTATATTTCCGCCATCTAAGGGCAAGCCAGGAATTAGATTAAACAGCGCTAATGCCAAGTTAACAGAAGCGAGAACACCAAGAATTGCAGCTAACGGCCCTGATGCAGCAGTCGTAACACCAATAGCTGTAACGATACCGCACAATAGTAAGCTTACCATTGGCCCGGCGATCGCTACCCAGAAAGCCTCACCTGGGGTTTTCGACTCTTTTTCTAAGCTAGCCAAACCGCCAAATATAAACAGCGTGATGGATTTGACATCAATTCCCTGGCGAATCGCAACAAAACTGTGGCCTAATTCATGGGCGACGACAGAGGCAAATAACATCAGCGCTGTCATCAATCCTAGTACCAAAGCTAATCCCGCAGACAATTGGGGAAATTGCGCCGCCAGTCCACTGCTATAACTCCAAGTTACTAAACCCAGAACTAAAAACCATGATGGATGGATATAGAAGGGAATTCCGAAGAGATTACCAACGCGAATTGTGCCATTCATGTCGTTCACCTTTGATTTCAGCTTCGAGAGGTTTGCTTTCATCCTTCTCGATGTATTTATTGTAACGAAAGGTTAAGAGATTTTAATCTTGATGGCGGTAGTGGTGTCCGTCGGTAAAGGTGCGGTTATTGGGAATATTGAGAGCATCCAAATTCAGGAAGCAGGAGAAACGTTGGATCGCGTCGATAGCACATTTCGATACATTTTTTTGTACGAATGCTGCTTTATACCCAGAACTTCTGTCTGAAATGGGGCGCTCAACAACCCTCCTAGTAATAAAAAGGACAGTCCACTGTACTCTCGCACGAGCCAAACATGAATAGTCCTCTTGCATAAATCAAAAATAAGAAAGAACCCCACCCCGCCAAAGCTACGCTTTGTCTCCCCTCCCGAAGAGCGGGGAGGGGTTGGGTTGGGGGTGGGGTGTTAGGGACTTTTGCAAGAGGTCTAATGAATAGTCCACCAGGCAGGATCGTTGAACTAGGCAACCCCAATCGTTAATAACTGAGCAATCAAGCAGAGGTTAAAGACAGTTTAAGTCGTATAAAAACGGATTTGTATCCAACGTGTGGGAACACGTTCAATTTCCGAATTTGTGGTCATGTCAGACTGCCTATTTTACGTTTAAACCCAATGTCCCCGTAGCATATAACATTGCTTTATTGACTAACTCAGCCCCCGCTTTTTCGGGCGAACCGACATCGAATGGAGGAGCTGGATCGTACTCCATTAATAGTTGAGCGATCTTGGCGGCTTCTTCACCACAAAGGACTTCAGCGATCGTTAGACCAAAATCAATGCCTGCCGTAACCCCCCCACCAGTTATGCGATTTCGGTCAATCACAACTCGCTCCGTTCCGACCTCAACGCCCAACGTTGCGAGTTGTTCGCGCATCATCCAGTGAGTCGCCGCTCGATAGCCTTGTAGTAGTCCTGCCTTCGCTAAAAACTCAGACCCGCCGCACACAGAGGTGATGAACTTTGCCGTGTTCCCCTGTTTGTGGAAAAACTCAAGCACTTCTGGATCGTTTACTACTGCACTCTGTCCTAAACCGCCGCCGACGCAGATTGCGTCTAAAGGTGGGCAATTTTCAAAGGTGGTATCGGGCAAAATCATCATTCCGTCATCGGTTTTGATCGGGTCTAAAGCTTTCCAGATGCGGTGGATCTGGACACTAGGAAGCGAATTAAAAACTGTCTGGGGCCCTACAATATCAAGTGCTGTCATGCCAGGATAAAGTACCAAGCCAATAATATGTTTTTGTGAGTAAGTCATGAATCAATCTCCTGATGAAAGTTGCTATGAAATCTATCCTTAAAGAATTGAAAGTTAAGGATTTAGTCTTGGTTGTGGTTAGGAAATACAATGCGAAATGTCCGATGAACTAGGGTTGTAGAAATAGAGAATAAAGAAAAGCCGATAAGTGGATGGAAGACTGCTAAAGGAAAAGAAGTCTTCAAGTGAATTGTGAGAAATTGTAGTCCCAACAACACTGGAATACTTGCAGTAAGGTTCTGGACTCTTGAAGGAAACGGCATCAGAAACACCCATATCAACAAAATTAGCGAGAGTCCGCTATATCCTCGCACGAGCCAGATATGTAGGTTCCACCAATCAGAGTTGTAAAAGTAAGCCAGTCCAACACTGAATACTTGGATTGCTAAACAGAGATTAAAAAACACTACTGCGATAAAAAAACTAATTTGAATCCAGCGCCCGGATATCTGTGTATCATCAATCCCAGGATTTAGAGTCATGGTTAAGTAATCCCAAAAAAAGCAAATAAATTAGTCATTGGTCATTAGTCATTGATAAAGAATTTTTTGGTACATACCTCGCAAGAGAGTGCCCAAAAAAACTAATGACAAATGACAAATGACTAAAGCTAAGATAAGTCTGGTTGCTATACTGCGCCTAGACCTCGAAAGGGTACAATTTGCCAATCATGATTGCCTTACAAACTCTGTTTCATGCAATTGCTCAAGCTAAAGATGAAGAGACATTGCGATCGCACATACGCACCGAAATGAGTGAATATTTTTCAGCTACACGATGTGGGCTGTTTTTCTTTGCTCAAATTCCTCTAGCTAACAGCAAGCTCCAAAAAGCAGTGGAAACCGCATTATCACCCCAACACAACCCAGTTGCACGCTACTTGCTAGAACATCATGCCCCTGTTCATGAAGCTTTAGTAGTAGAACCTAAGACGTGGAGGTTGATTTGTCCTCGTGCCGATCACTGGCACGTTATGGGAGGGCCAATTGTCAGCAATGGTCAGTTAGTAGGCGTGGTAGGTTTTACTCGTCAGCAAGGAATGCCTGCATTTGATTCACAAAATCTTACAGATTTGAGTGCGCTTTGTTTGCATCTTTCTACTTGGGTGGCAATGGCGCGGCAATATCCACTAATATTACAGACAGAGCGTTTAACGCCTCGTGAAATGCAAATTGCTGACTTGGTGGCTCAAGGACAAACCAATGCAGAAATTAGTGCTGAACTTTGGATTACTGAAAACTCTGTCAAGCAAGCCTTAAAAAGGATGTTTCGCAAACTTGAAGTTTCATCTCGAACTCAGATGGTTGCAAAGCTTTCCACAGTTTCAAAATAAATAACCTTTTATTGGCCTCATTAATCCTGGATTTCTCTGCTTATGTCACTGGAGAAAGGCAGGGGGCAGGAGGCAGGAGGTTTTAGAAAAGAATTTTCTCTGGAGGCAAAATGGCCTGAGAGCAACTAAATTTATTTATGAAAAATAAAAAAATATGTATTTTATTAACTGGATACAAGAAATACAGCTTCCTTCTTAAATTGCCGTTCGGCTGAGGCTCATGTGGAAGTCTAAATTTATTTATGGGGATTCCTTCAGCATAGCTGCTCCTTAACCTGCCCCCTGATAACCATGTCTAGCAAAATTCAAGTGATACGTTATCAGGGGTGTATTTTCTGGCTTAGGCATCCACTTATGCGGAAATTTTCTCCATCTGCTGAGAAACTTTCTGTAACATCGGGGTAATTATATCGGCGGGCACAGGACAACTGAAGTAGTAACCTTGACCTTCATCACATCCTTGCATTTTCAGGTAGTCAAGCTGTTCTTGGGTTTCCACACCCTCTGCTGTGATGTTCAACCGCAGGCTTTTTGCCAGGGCAATAATCGCATTCGTGACGGCGGCACTATCAGGATTAGATGTGACATCCTGTACAAATGACCGATCGATCTTGAGCATATTCACGGGAAAGCGCTTCAAGTAGTTGAGGGAGGAATAACCAGTACCGAAGTCATCTAGAGCCAAGCATATACCCAGTTCTCGTAATTGTTTTAAGGTTTTAACCGATCGCTCCATATCACCCATCAAGAAGCTTTCTGTCACTTCCAATTCCAGATAAGATACTTGGAGTCCAGTTTCCTCAAGAATTTGACTGACGATCTCAACCAGATTCGGTAGTTCAAACTGTCGGGCTGACAGATTTACAGACATCCGAATTGGGTTAAATCCAGCAAGTTGCCAAGCACGGTTTTGGGCACAAGCAGTTCGCAAGACCCATTCACCAATTGGTAGGATCAAACCATTGGCTTCAGCAATGGGAATAAACTTTGTTGGAGAAACCAAACCTAATGTAGGATGCTGCCAGCGAACCAACGCTTCCATAGCTGTAATTTGTCCGCTGTGTAAATCAATCAGAGGTTGATAATAAACCAGCATTTCATTGCGCTCAAGCGCTCCACGTAATTCATTTTCTAAAGTTATTCGCTCCTGTAACTGAGCATTAATCTCCGGGGAATAGAATTGGTATTTGCTACGCCCTTGTTGCTTCGCCTGGTACAGTGCGATATGAGCCTGTTGCAAAAGTTGATCTACGCTATTACGTTCATTTATGCCATTAATTGTGATGCCGATGCTGGCGGTAATATGAATCAAATTACCCTGTATAGAAAAGGGTTTGCTCAGGGTACTTAACAGCATCTGAGATAGCTTAATCACACTTTCAAAAGAAACAATGTCTATGCGGGCAATGGCAAATTCATCTCCACTTAAATGGGCAAGAATATCTGTTTGTGTCATGCAGAGTGATAACCTCTGAGCGACTGCTCTTAACAACAAATTTGTTGTTTCATGCTCCAAACCATGACTCATAGCAGTGAAATCATCAATACCCAGTAAAAAGATTGCTACAAAGCGCTGGTTATTTTCAGGTTGAGATAGAGTCTGATGGAGGCGATCGCGAAATAAATCGCGATTGGGCAATCCAGTTAGATCGTCATAATTACTGATGTAATGAATTAATTCATCTAATTTGTAAAGAGTTTGTGAAGTATCCGCCATCAATGTACCGGCTTCATCAGCAAAATCTGTGGGCAATTCAGGTAAGGTTTTGGTGTTTAGATAATTTTGCAATGCCGCAGATGTCAAAATAACTGGTTTGAGCAGGTGGTGTAGTGCGTAGAGAGTGGCGGCTGTACCCGCTAAAGTAGCCAACAGAGCAATAAGCATCACTCGAATCGCCATCTCCAAAGAATAGGAGTTTGAGATAACGAAACTCAAGAGTAAGCTTAGAAGTGGTATGTGAGTACCCAAAAATGCCACCAACATGATTTTAGCGGTGTAACTTTTTTTGAGTAATGGAAAACTATCTAGAAACGAGTATAGATTGAGCTTGTGATTGAGCTGCATAAATTCTGTTTGATAGTTGGTAAATTAGTTCCGCGCTATTTTGGCAAAAAGTATTTTTGATTTACAATTCAGTGCGATTAGCTCTCATGGAACCCAACCCTGATAAGGTTATATATTATGCTTCCCAATCTAGGTTTCTATTTATATGTTTAACCATAAAGTTTATGTAAAACTTATCCATAAACAATTTCACAATAAATACGCACATCATTTTTATTTTTATTAGTTTTTCTTCCGGTGAGGTAATAATAAAAAATATATAAATTCGATTTTGTTAGTAAAAAATTATTTTTTATAACTAATGGCAGAGACACAGAAAATGCAAAGAGAGTAAAAAGATATTTTCACAAATGATTTTGGATTGCTATATTTTGTAAGGGCACAGCTTTGCTGTGCCCTTACGGCATGGTTATTTATCTAAAAATTGCTGTAAAGACGCAACAGATTATTTATTGCTAGAGCCTGAAAAGAGCCGATTTGTAACTTGCTCTAATACTTTTAATGCTGTTAATGAACCTCGAATCAACCGAGTAGCGGCAAAAGGTTGTCGAAGCATGGCGATCGCTAACGGAAAAGGGTTTAGAGAGCCATCAGAGTTAATTGCTGGTGTGAGATCGGGGATATTATGCTGACAATCGTCGCTGACTACTCGCAGCATTGCCACAGACACCTCAGCCGCATTGAAAAATTCTAAAGCGGTAAATCCTTCCATATCAACAACATCAGCCGCCAAAGTCTTACCCAAATGGCGTTTTTCGGATGCAGACCAAATCACGCGATCGCTTGTCAGTGACTTGACTAATAAGGCTTTTTCTGATAGATAAGAGTGCAATTGTGCTGTGAAAGTGCGATCGCATTCTTGCTGTTTCCCCTGATAAATACAATTTTGATACAGCACAAGATCGCCAACTGTATAGCGATCGCTCAAGCTGCCACATATACCCATAATCAGCACTCTGGATTTTGGAGTCAGAAATTGTCCTTGTTGCAGGTATTTGAGTAAAGGTTTCATCCCAACAGGTATGGGTACTACTTTTGGGATGGAGGCAGTAATGCCGCTTAATCCGCGATACACAGCTTTATATTCTGCTCCTTGAGGTACCAGAATTGTGTTGATGGGCAAAAGATTAGGCACTAGTCTCGATAGTTTCAAGTTTTAACGGTCAATTAATGTTTGAAGTAAACGGGCGTGGCGCGATTCTTCTTTGTGACAATAAGTAATATTACCGTTTAGTAGTAACCAAAATTCGCAAACCGAAGATGATTGCTGTAGCATGACTAAATAATTGTGTCATCCACACGATAATTTTCAAAGATGGTAAAGCTTCATAACTCCAAATCCGCACGAGAACTCTTCAATATTTCCAAATTGGCGATTCAATTTTCGTGGCTGACGGTGAGTTTTTGGATTGCCGTAACGGTAGCTGGAGTTCTAGCTTTCAGTTCCCTTAAGTATGCCTTGTTTCCAGATATTACCTTTCCAGTGGTGGTTGTAAATGCTACAGCTCCTCTGACAACTGCCCTGGATACAGAAGCGAAGCTCACTAAACCCCTAGAAGAACGCCTCCGCTCCCTAGAAGGACTGGAGAATATCCGCTCATCAACCTATCCTAGTCAAACAGCTGTTGCCCTTTCTTTTGCGGTTGGGACAAATTTAGAAACATCGACCAAAAAGGTTGAAACTGCCCTAAAGCAGCTAACTTTACCTCAAGGAGCGACTTCTAAAATTATTCCCCTAAATCTAAACGAGTCAGCCGCCATTAGTTATGCCATAGAGAGTCCTACACGGAATCTCAAAGATTTGACGAAGTTTGCGCAAGATGAGATTGTTAGTGCGATCGCTAAATTACCAGGAGTATTAAAAGTCTCACTACTAGGCGCTGCGACAGCAACTCCTCCGATAAATCCAGCGAATGCGAATGCAACAGTCCCCCAAGGTGGGGCGACATTAGTCCGGTTTAACGGTGAAGATGCACTCGCATTTCAGGTAATCAAACGCGGTAATGCTAATACTTTGGAAGTAGTGAGTCGGGTTGAGAAAGAAGTTCAAAGGCTACGTACCCTCAAAGATGTCAAACTCACCTTAGCTGCCACCCAAGCAGAATATATCCGCCAAGCTACCCAGTCAACCATCGATGCTTTGCTGGAAGCAGTCTTGTTGTCAATAGTGGTAATTTTTCCTTTTTTATGGAATTGGCGGGCAACTCTGATCTCTGCCTTAGCGATTCCCACGTCTTTGCTGGCTACATTTATCGTCATGGCGATTTTCGGCTTTAACCTGGAAACAATCACCCTGCTGGCTTTAGCTTTGGTAATTGGTAGCATTGTTGATGATGCGATCGTCGATGTGGAAAACATCATGCGACACGTTGACGATGGGGAAACTCCTCGCCAAGCAGCGCTTTTAGCTACAAATGAGATTGGGTTGACAGTTACCGCCGCCACTTTAACAGCAGTAGCAGTTTTTCTACCCATAGGTTTAATGGGTGGGGTAATTGGTCAGTTCTTCAAGCCTTTTGGCATCACTGTATCCGCGGCGATGCTTGCTTCTATGCTAGTTGCTCGAACTTTATCTCCAGTTCTGGCTATCTACTGGCTCAAACCTAAATCCTCACTCTCCCCGCGTCGAGAAGCAAAAATCTGGGTGGCGTTTACCCAATCTTACAGAAATTTGCTCAGTTGGTCTTTAAATCACCGCAAGATAGTTATCGGGTTAGCTGCACTCAGTTTCATCGCAGGTATAGCACTGATTCCACTAATTCCCAAAGGATTTATTCCCAAACTCGATCGCGGCGAATTTAATATTGCTTATACGGCTCCTTTGCCGAGTATTCCTAGTGGAGGAGAGGGGCAGGGGAGCAGCACTTCGGCTACGCTCAGTGACCGGGGAGCAGGGGAGCAGGGGGGCAGAGGGGCAGGGGAACAAGGGATAAATCCCAGTCCCCAATCCCCAGTCCCCAATCCCCAGTCCCCAATCCCCAGCCCCCAATCCCCAATCCCCAATCCTTTAAATGATTCTCTTGAGGTTGCGAAGAAATTAGAAAATGTAGTCAGAAAATCACCAGCAGTTGAAACAGTATTTACCACCGTTGGTTCTCGTGAGGGTGAACCAAATAAAGGGACACTATATGTAAAGTTAAAGGAAAATCGCACAATTACAACTGCGGAATTACAAGACCAGTTGCGCTCCTCCTTACCTGTTCTTTCTGGGGTAACTACTAGTGTTGAAGATATTCAATTTGTCGATTCCGGCGGTCAAAAACCCTTGCAAATAGCATTACAAGGTGATAATCTCCAAGCTTTGAGCAAAGCAGTCAAAGCAATTAAAGAAAGAATTCAAAGGCTACCGGGATTCGTTGATGTCACAGTTACAGGTGAAACAAATCCACAAGGCACGGTTTTTCAGATCGAGCGTCTGAATAATCAACGGGTGGCCTACATCAGTGCTAATCTTGGCAAGGATCTGTCTTTGGGTGATGCCACTGACAAAGTGGTAGCTGAAGCAAACGCGGTGTTACCCTCTAATGTTTCTTTAAATTTAGGAGGAGATTCTGCTAACCAAAATAAGGTTTTTAGTAGTTTCGGCAGTACTTTAGCTCTATCTGCCCTATGTATTGTTGTGGTACTAATTTTACTATTCAAAAGCTGGGTAGACCCTTTAGTTATTGGTGTCTCTTTGCCTTTAGCACTAGTGGGGGCGATGTTGGCGCTACTAATTACCAAGAGCGACTTTGGTATGATCTCATTGATCGGTTTCGTCTTTTTGCTGGGGCTGGCAAATAAAAATGCTATTTTGCTTGTAGATTATATCAACCAGTTACGCAATGCTGGCTTAAATCGTACAGAGGCGATTCTCAACACCGGACTAGTGCGCCTCAGACCAATTATGATGACCACGGCCTCCACTATTTTAGGGATGCTGCCGATCGCTTTGGGTTTGGGTGCTGGTTCCGAATTGCGATCGCCGATGGCTGTAGCGATCGCAGGTGGACTAGTAACTTCAACTATTCTCAGTTTGATTGTTGTGCCAGTAGTCTACACCATTTTGGATGATTGGTTTCCCCGGTTTAAGAAGAGGGGGAGCAGGGAAGCAGAGGAGCAGGGGGCAAGTTGATGCAGGTTTTTGTCACGGGGGGGACGGGTTTTATTGGCGCTCATTTGGTACGGTTGCTCCTACAAGAAGGATATGCCGTCAAAGCACTGGTACGCTCAACCAGCAATTTGGAGAATCTACGCGGTTTGGATGTGGAAATTGTCAAAGGCGATTTGAACGATCCAAATCTCTGGCAACAGATGGGAGGTTGTCAATATCTATTTCATGTAGCAGCTCATTATTCCCTCTGGCAGACAGACCGAGAATTACTCCACCGTTACAATGTCCTGGGTACGCGCAATGTGTTGGCAGCAGCTCGCAAAGCTAATATTGAGCGCACCGTCTACACCAGTTCAGTGGCAGCGATTGGGGTAGGAGCGTCAGGGGAAGTTGTGGATGAAACACATCAGAGTCCCTTAGAAAAGTTGGTGGGTGACTACAAAAAGTCTAAGTTTTTGGCTGAACAAGAAGCTATGCAAGCCGTTGCTACAGGTCAGGAAGTAGTTATTGTCAATCCCAGCAGTCCGATTGGCTCGTTGGATATCAAACCTACCCCGACGGGTGATATAATCTTGCGGTTTTTACGACGGCAAATGCCCTTTTACTTGGATACTGGTCTAAATTTTATCGACGTGCGGGATGTGGCATGGGGGCATTTACTGGCTTTGCAACGGGGTAAATCTGGCGATCGCTATATCTTAGGTCATCAAAACCTCAGTCTCAAGCAACTACTCGAACAACTCGCCGATATCACAGGTCTGAGCGCACCTCAACAAACAGTACCCGCTTGGTTGCCCCTCAGTGTTGCCTGGGTTGATGAAAAGATTCTCGCACCACTGGGTAAATCGCCCTCAGTACCATTGGATGGCGTTCGGATGGCAAAACAACCTATGTATTACAATGCTTCCAAGGCTGTACGAGAATTGGGTCTACCCCAATCTTCGCTAAATGCCGCACTCAAAGATTCTGTGGATTGGTTTGTTGCTCAAGGATATGTCAACCCCTCTGGGAAATTCAAAATTCAAAATTCACGCATTCAAAACTGAAGACCCCACAGATAAATCTTGGGGTTGAGAAAGTGGTGCATTTATCTTTAAAAGAGGAGCGATCGCAACAATGGCAGTTAATCTACAACAAGCTATGGATATTGGGAAGTATCTTGTTACACAGCGTTTGAAAGGACGCAAACGCTTCCCCTTAGTATTAATGTTGGAACCTCTTTTTCGGTGTAATCTCGCTTGTACTGGTTGTGGTAAAATCCAACATCCAAAGGAAATTTTAAAGCAAAATCTCACCCCAGAACAGTGTTTTGCGGCTGTGGAAGAGTGTGGCGCACCAGTTGTCTCAATTCCTGGTGGAGAACCTCTGCTACACCCCCAGATTGATGAGATTGTCCAGGGATTAATTGAGCGCAAGAAATATATTTACTTGTGTACCAATGGTTTGTTGTTAGAAAAGAGCCTGGATAAGTTTCAACCTTCTCCTTACCTCACTTTCAGCGTACATTTAGATGGAATGCGGGAATTACACGATCGCTGCGTCGATCGTAAAGGTGTTTTTGATATTGCTGTTAAAGCCATTCGCGCCGCTAAAGCTAAAGGCTTTCGTGTTACAACTAACACCACTATCTTTGAAGGTACTGAACCTAAAGATATGCAAGAGTTTTTCAACTTTCTGGAAACACTAAATACTGACGGGATGATGATTTCTCCCGGTTACAGTTACGAGTGGGCACCAGATCAAGATCATTTTCTCCACCGCGAACAAACCCGCGCCCTCTTCCGAGAAATTCTGGCTCCTTACAAAAGTGGTGAAAAAAACTGGAACTTCAATCACAATCCGTTGTTCCTAGATTTTCTCACTGGCGAGAAGGACTACGAATGCACGCCTTGGGGTAGCCCTAGTTATAGCGTTCTCGGTTGGCAAAAACCTTGCTATCTGCTAAACGAAGGTTATTACTCTACCTTTAAGGAACTACTCGCACAAACTGACTGGAGTCAATACGGCCAGAAGAGTGGTAATCCTAAATGTGCCGATTGTATGGTTCATTGTGGCTACGAACCCACCGCCGCAATGGATGCAATGCAGCCGCAAAATATGGCGCGTGCCCTTAGCAGTGTGTTTGGTAGGAATTAAAAAGTAGTAAATACTACATATTAAAGGGTGCTATACTTGCGCACCCTTTAAGGATTCTGATTGCCCGAAAATGTGTATAATAACATACAATATTTCAAGGAAAATGCTTATTTAGAGATATTGCGATCGCTCCCTCAGCCAAATTAGCCGAAATGCATCAGGAAAAATACTCATGCCATTTGTATCTGTTCGCGATCTGCAAATGTATTATGAGATTCGTGGCACTGGTCAACGCCTGCTCAGTATTAGTGGTACTGGAGTAGATTTGCAGCGATCGCCGACTATTTTTGACTCACCATTAGCCCCACACTTTGAAATCTTAGCCTACGATCAGCGCGGTCTGGGTCAAACCTCAAAACCTGATATTCCTTACACCATAGCAGATTACGCCGCCGATGCAGACTCTTTGTTAAATGCAGTCGGGTGGGAGAACGCTCATGTCATCGGAATTTCCTTTGGGGGTATGGTAGCCCAAGAGTTGGCACTGCGCTATCCACACCGCGTTAAACGTCTTGTTTTGGCCTGTACCAGTAGTGGCGGTGCTGGTGGGTCGTCATATCCACTACATGAACTCGCGAACCTTCCTACTGAAGAACTAGCTCATCGGCAAATCACAATTGCTGATACCCGTTGGCAAGAGGAAGCTTGGCTCTCTAGCCGAACTACACAATTTCAGGAATTAGTGAAGCTGACACTAGCAGTTTTTCAAGCGGGTACAGACCAACCAAGTCGTGAAGTTGGGCGTCGTCGCCAGCTTGAGGCTCGTGCTGCTCACGATACATATAATCGACTTTCTCAACTGCATATTCCTGTCTATATCTGCGGCGGTCATCACGATGGCATATCTCCTCCTGCCAATCTTGAGGCAATGCACAAACAGATACCAGGTTCGTATTTAGAGTTCTTTAAGGGTGGTCACGGCTTTCTTTACCAAGACTCCCAAGCATTCAAGCGCGTTATTGCCTTTCTCCAAAATAAATTTGAGTAATTTTACATAAGACATATCAGACATAACTACAAAGTTACAGTAACTACAACACTTATTGCCCTCCCACAAGAGCAGCGCTCGGCTCGTAAACTAAACATAAACCACAATATGAAGTTATGTAAACAAATTTCACAAACATAACAATAATTTGTAATAAATAATGATACGGCAGCATTGTATAAAGAGAACTTGGAAGTAAAAAACAACATCTTAATCAGGTTTTCCAGTCGTTCATAGAAGTTTGAAGTTTTTTAACAAAAGTTTTAATCTGAAAGCCTGGAGATCGTAAACTTATTTCTGGGATGTCTGTTTTAAACCTTTCGTAACTCGTCAGGCAGTGCTGACATCAAAAATCAACTGAACCACTCAGTTTTGAGTCCAATTATTCTTAACCAAGCAAAGTAGGAGATTTAACGCAATGGTTTTAGATGCATTTGCAAAAGTAGTTTCCCAAGCTGATACACGTGGGGAATATCTCTCCGATGCACAATTGGATGCGTTGAGCGAACTAGTCAAAGATGGTAACAAGCGTACAGATGCCGTTAACCGGATTACCAGCAATGCGTCTGCTCTTGTTGCTGCTGCCGCTCGTGATTTGTGGGCAGAACAACCCCAATTGATCACTCCTGGTGGTAATGCTTACACCAGCCGTCGCGCTGCTGCTTGCATCAGAGACTTGGACATCATTCTTCGCTATATCACCTACGCTATCTTTGCTGGCGATTCCAGCGTGCTAGATGACCGTGCCCTCAATGGTTTGCGGGAAACCTATTTAGCATTGGGAACCCCAGGAGCTTCAGTTGCTGTTGGTATTCAAAAGCTGAAACAAGCTTCTTTGGCCATTGTCAACGATACCAACAACATCACCAGAGGAGATTGCAGCGCTCTGTCATCTGAAATAGCTAGCTATTTCGATCGTGCTGCTGCTGCTGTGGCTTAAGCCAAGCATTGCTGATGTTGACTAAATAATTGTCCATAGGACAAAACAAAATTTCAACCATAAAGTTTGTAAAAGGGAGATAGCAAAATGTCAAAAACACCTCTAACTGAAGCAATTGCATCGGCTGATTCTCAAGGACGCTACCTCAGCAGCACCGAAATTCAAGTTGCTTTTGGTCGCTTCCGTCAAGCTCCAGCTAGCTTACAAGCAGCAAAAGCTTTAAGCGCCAATGCTCAACGCTTGACTGAAGGTGCTGCTCAAGCGGTGTATAACAAGTACCCTTACACCACTCAACAACAAGGGCCCAACTTCGCGGCTGATGCACGCGGCAAGAGCAAGTGTGTACGTGATGTCGGCTACTACTTGCGGATTATCACATACGCTTTAGTTGTTGGTGGCACAGGCCCCTTGGATGACTTCTTGATTTCTGGCTTGGCTGAAATCAACCGGACTTTTGATCTGTCTCCTAGCTGGTACATTGAAGCTCTCAAGTACATCAAAGCTAACCACGGTCTAAGCGGCGATCCAGGTGTTGAAGCAAATTCCTACATCGACTATGTAATCAATACTCTAAGCTAGAGTGTTTCTTTAGCCCGGAGAGGAAATCAGCTCTTATGACAAGTAAGTTCTATGAGTTGTTTATCTCTCCGGGCAGTTTTTTAAGAAAAACTAGCAGAAAACCCTGGAGAAAGAGGAACGTAGTTCTGTATTTTTTGCTTTAGAACAGGGATGAAAGCTGCCGACGTAGCACGGTATTTGCTACAAATTTGGGAAAGTTCACAACCCAGTGCCTCTTTTAAGCTACCGTCAATTGGCACAATATTTTTGTCAGTACAAGATTTAAACACCTACCCTCGGACTGGGGGAAAGTATACGCCCGAAATAACGTAAGGAGATATCACTACGCCCTAGTGGCAGATGTGGTGAGGCAGCGAGCGCAATCTTCTACCTTCTCTTAGGAGACGCTACGTGTTGGCGGAACGTTCCGTAAGGAAGGAAAGATGCTAGTGCAACGTTAACGAGTCCGCGCCCCCTACAGGGAAGGAAGCTACGCGTAGTGTCTGACAGAGAACTTCTGAAGGTTTTTCTCTCCCATGAGGGACTGCCAAACTGATAAGGTGAGCCTGGGAACCTGTGGAAACAGGATATTAAGGCAGCTATGTCTTAAAAATCACCTGATTTAAAGTAAGGTGAGTGTCAATTTCAAAAAGACTGTTAAAAGACTAGAAAAAATTTTCTAAAAAGTTTTCAGTTTTGCAGTTAAAACTGAGGAGGTAAAAGATGGCAGCTTTGGGACAAGCAGCAAGATTAGGGATTGCAGCGTTTGAAAATTCAGCACCAGTAGAACTACGCCCTGATAGAACAGAAGCCGATGTGGCAGTGGTTATCCGGGCGGCTTACCGTCAGGTTTTAGGTAATGCATATCTACTAGAAGGAGACCGTCTAGAGAGTGCAGAATCACTATTGCAGCAAGGTTTAATCACCGTAAGGGGATTTGTGCTAGCCATTGCTCAATCAGAACTCTATCGGGATAAGTTTTTCTACTCCAACTCCCAAACTCGGTTTATCGAGTTGAATTATAAGCATTTATTGGGGCGTGCCCCAGAAGATGAGTCAGAGATTTCGTACCATGTTGAGCTTTACAACTCACAAGGTTATGAAGCTGAGATTAATTCCTACATTGACTCATTAGAATATCAAGAGAGTTTTGGCGAAAATATTGTGCCCAACTACAGAGGCTTTAAAAGTCAAGTAGGACAGAAAAATGTTGGCTATAGCCGACTGTTCCAACTTTATCGGGGTTATGCCAATAGCGATCGCGCTCAAGGACAAAAACAAGGACGCCTCACTTGGGAAGTGGCTAAGAATTTAGCTTCACCCATTTATCCAGTCTCTGCTGGAGCTTTAGCAGGTCTTTCTAGAGGCGATCGCGGCGAAACATACCGGATCAGAGTGTTACAAGCAGCTTCCCCAAACTCAGCTGTAGTAAGGCGCGGTACTGCGGAATTGATCGTACCCTACGAACAACTTTCTAGTAAATTACAGCAGTTGAATCGCAAGGGCAGTAAGGTTATTAGCATTACAGCCGTATAAATAGGGAATTGGGGAATTAAGTGAGGAGTTAGGAGTGAGGAGTTAGAAGTGAGGAGTGAGGAGTTAGAAGTTATGAGTTTTAAATTCCTAACTATATCCCTACTCTTAAGTCCTAACTCTTAACTCCTAACTCCTAATTTTTCCAACTACTAATTACAAAAGGAAAATTACCAATGGCTATTACAACAGCAGCTTCCCGTCTGGGAACAGAACCTTTTAGCGATCAGTCTCCTGTGGAATTGCGTCCGAATGCAACCAAAGAAGACATCGAAAGAGTAATTGCTGCCGTCTATCGTCAAGTTTTGGGCAACAACTACATATTGGCATCTGACCGCCTAACAAGTGCTGAATCGATCCTCCGCGATGGAAAAATTACAGTGCAAGAGTTTGTGCGTCAAGTAGCTAAATCGGAACTGTACAAAACCAAATTTTTCTACGACAACTTCCAAACTCGCGTCATCGAACTGAACTACAAACATTTGTTAGGTCGTGCCCCTTATGATGAGTCTGATGTCGTCTATCACTTAGACTTGTATCAAACCAAGGGATATGAAGCCGACATCGATTCTTATATTGATTCGCCAGAGTATCAATCTAACTTTGGTGAAAATATAGTGCCTTACTATCGCGGCTTTGAAACCCAAACAGGACAAAAAACTGTCGGATTTACCCGGATATTTCAACTTTATCGCGGCTATGCCAGTAGCGATACCTCCCAACTCAAAGGCAAAGACACCCGCCTTGCCAGCGAACTAGGTCGCAATAGCGCATCCGTCATTGTTCCTCCCTCCGGTGCTTCTTCAGGCTTTTCATACGTTGCTTCTGAAAAAGGCGTTACCCCCAACAGTACTTTTGGTGGTGCGGGAACCTTTGGTAAAGAAGGCAGACTTTACCGCATTGAAGTAGCAGGTGTTTTTGGATCTGGGTATCCCAGCACACGCCGCGTCAATCAAGCGGTGGTTATACCTTATGAAGAACTATCTAGTTACTTCCAGAGAGTGGTAAAACAAGGTGGTAAAATAGCAAGTGTGAAACCTCTTTAGTGTCAATAGTCATTAGTCAATAGTCATTTTTAAGGGCAAACGACTAATGACGATCTAGAATTGGGAATTAATTTTATGGTTGGAGCAATTAGCAGTACGAGTAGTCGCTACTTTCGGTATGAAGTAGTGGGTTTGCGCCAAAGCGAAGAAACTGAAAAAACCAACTATCCTATTCGTTCTAGTGCTACTGTGTTTTTCACAGTACCTGAGAACCGGATGAATCAAGAAATGCAGCGGATTACTCGCTTGGGTGGCAAAATAGTCAGCATTCAGCCATTGAACGCTGAAGCTAAAACAAATAGCGAACAAAGCGATCCTCCTTCTTCATAATGAATTCTAGTCCGCAAAAATTTGAAGATTTATCACCGACAGGTAACTCTGGCGATGATGAATCTTTAACAGTAGAGCAAGCGATCGCTAATCTTGAGAGTGCAGATTTAGGTCTGCGCTTTTATGCTGCCTGGTGGTTGGGTAGGTTTCGGATCTGTGAAGCAGCTGCGGTTACAGGATTGATTAAAGCGTTAGAGGATGAAGCTGACAGAACACCAGAAGGCGGATATCCTCTGCGACGTAATGCAGCTAGGGCTTTAGGAAAACTAGGCGATCGCCAGGCAGTCTCACCTTTAATTGCGTGTTTAGACTGCTCAGATTTTTATGTTCGAGAAGCGGCGGTACAATCCTTAGAAATGCTGGGCGATCCAGTTTGCATTCCCGCCCTGATCGAGTTATTACAAGTAGGTTTGCAGGGAGAGCAGCTGATCTCAAAGCCTGATTTATCTCAACCCTACGAAGCCATTTTGGAAGCCTTGGGAGCCTTGAGGGCAACTGAGTGCATCCCTTTGGTAAAACCATTTTTAGAGCATCCAATCGAATTGGTGCAATATGCTGCCGCACGAGCGATGTATCAATTAACCCAAGAACCAGTTTATGGAGAACGGTTAGTAAAAGCCCTGGCAGGAGATAAATTGCAATTGCGTCGAGCAGTGTTAGCAGACTTGGGAGCGATTGGCTATCTACCCGCAGCAGATGCGATCGCCGAAACTCTTGCTGAAAATAGCCTGAAGCTAATTTCTCTTAAAGGATTACTAGAACATCAAGTTAAGCACACAGCAACAAGCACTTTGTCAGCAGGTGCGATAAAAGTGATAAATTTGATGGACTCGCTATTGTAGTCATAATTTCCCAGGCATTAGTTGTTATTAATACGCTTAAATCAACTGTTTACCACAGATAAACCCCTAACATAGCTGCGAGATAAGGGCTAGGGGGTTTGTGTCTGATGTCAACTACGGAGGGCTTAAGCTACAATTGGCAGATCCCTAATGACTCATGGCAAATTATTATGAATAACAGTGACCTTGCCCAAATATTAATTCGTGCTGTGGAAGAAGCAGACTCCTCGGATCGCTTATTAGACGCAGTTCAGGAGTTAGCGGCAGCTGGCATTGAGGAATCTGTTCCCACTCTGATTGCAGCTTTAGGCTACAACAATCCAGGGGCAGCAGTGGCGGCAGTAGATGGACTAATTGCGATCGGGGAAGTTGCAGTACCATCACTATTGGAACTAATTGATGACTACAACTACAGTGCGAGAGCCTGGGCTATTCGCGCCTTGGCGGGAATTGGTGATGTCCGGGCGCTGGATACCTTGTTAGAGGCAGCAAAAAACGATTTTTCCTTAAGTGTGCGGCGGGCAGCTGCCAGAGGATTAGGCACTTTGCGCTGGCAGCAACTACCTGCTGAGAAAGTGGAATCTGTTCAGACTCAGGTATTAGAGGCATTATTAGTAATTTCTCAAGATCCAGAGTGGATAGTGCGTTATGCAGCAGTGACGAGTTTAGAAACACTAGCGATCGCTATAGCAGTAACTTTACCCGATCAAGCGTCACGGATTACAAATCAACTTCAGCAAATACTCGATACCGATGCCGATGTGGGAGTTCGTACCCGCGTAAAATTTGCACAACAAAAAATTCAACAGCAACAACATCAAGAAATGTTTGCACCGAAAAGAAAGTTAGAAGACACTGAAGTGTCTGAAGTACCTCATCGTGGTGGTGGCAGACGGTAAATCACCAGACACCATACTGCGCTTGCGGTATGGTGTTATGTCAAACTAACTAGGCGATAAAGATTGAATTTCTGCCTGGATATTGCCACGAGCAGATGGTTCGGCAAACTCTGACATTAAAGGCGTAAAATAAATACGCGATCGCTGTAAAAATTGTTCTAAAATTTTCTGACGACCTGTGATATAATCTGCCTCTGCCACCCAGCCATATTCCTGACGAATAGCATGGGCGTATTCTTGATAATCAACTTGGTTAGTAGCCAAAATCGCTAAATCTGCATCAACTAGGACTTGGCTATCATAGTCATTTACCGCAGCTTGGTGGTTTTTAGTGTTCAGAATCAGACGGGTGACAGTAGTTATAATACTTTCTGGAATACCTAAATTACTCAGCAACTCAAAAGCGTAGTCTGCACTTCGTTCTTCGTTATCTTTGGCTTCAGTGTCATACACTACATCGTGAAACCAGGCAGCTAGTTGAACAGCAGCTAGGTTATTGGTGTAGCCTTGCAAAACCTCAATTGTGCTAAGAACGCGATCGATGTGTTTCAGTGTATGGTAATAGCGATCGGGGGTAGAGTAAGCTTCAACCAAGAAATTAAAGGCTTTCTCAGCCGCTACTCGATCGACGCCAAAGGGTTGGAGTGTGTGTTGCCAGTTATAAAATAAAATATCCATAAATTTTTCTGTAGGCATAGAGGCAGTATACCCATTCTGAGTATTAGAAAAAATAAGTACATACTGTTAAAACAGCAGTAGAAGACTTCAAGTAGAACCTCACCTTCTAACTTTGCTACGAGAAAGAGAGGAAAAATTTTCTTCCCCTTACTTGTAGTAAAGGGTTAGGAGTGAGTTCACGCGAATATATTTACAAGTTATAAATCAATGAAACTTTGGAGTTTCGAGAATTGCTGGGTATTGCAACCACACCTACAGGAAGGGGAACCGTTAATTTCAAATATCAGCGGGATATGAGTGGTTCACCACTGTGATATCTGATACAGGTAAGTTATGATCGTGGGCATTAATTTTTTATTGTTAAGATGCCAGCTAAAATCATCCTTACCGTTATCCAAGGACAATTATTAGGACAGCAATATATTTTTGATTGCCGCAGTAGTTGCATAATCGGTAGAAGTCCAGATTGCAATCCTCAGTTACCAGATGATGAGAATCATCGGGGCATCTCCCGCTATCACTGTCTACTAGATATTAATCCTCCTGATATTCGGGTGCGGGACTTTGGTAGTAAAAATGGCACTTACATTAACGGTAAAAATATTGGACAACGCCAACGAAATCAAACGGCTGAAGAAGCTGTAAAATTCCAATTTCCAGAGTATGACTTACGAACAGGCGACGAAATCAATTTAGGTCACACTGTCTTTAAAGTTAGTATAGAAATACATCCAGATCGAGTAAATCTACCAACCTTCATCCCTGATGATGTTACTGTTAAAAATAACCCAGTACAACAAACTTATTTCTTAGACATCATCAAATACTTTCTGAATTTGGCTGAGAGTGGCGATCGCAACCTCAAAGCAATTAGCGGTTATAATCTTGTCAAACTTCTCAGCACGAGTGAATTCGGAGAAGTTTATTTAGCACAGCATAATCAGTCTGGCAAGTTCATAGCCTTAAAGGTCATGTTACCAGCAGTGGCGGCGAATGACTTCGCTGTGCAGATGTTTCTCCAGGAGACTGAAAACACCAAGGCTTTGCAACATCCTCATGTAGTGCAACTGATGGATTGTAGCTTCTCGGAAATTATCTTCTTTTTTACAATGGAATATTGTGAGGTCGGTACTGTATGGGATTTCATGCAACAACTGGGTGGGCGATTGTCTGTTGATATTGCAGTACCGATTATTCTCCAAATTTTAGACGCTTTAGAATATGCCCACAATGTTGAACTTCCTTATGTCAAACTGGCTGATGGGAAGTTTGGCAAAGGTAAAGGTATAGTTCACCGCGACCTCAAACCGAGTAACATCTTCTTGACTAAGATTGACGGAAAGCTGGTGGCAAAAATCGGTGATTACGGCTTATCTAAGGCCTTTGACTTAGCTGGTTTAAGTGGTCAAACTTTGACTGGGACTCAAGCTGGTACTCCCGTTTTTATGCCGCGACAGCAGGTGCTTAACTTTAAATATGCCCAACCGGAGGTAGATATTTGGGCAGTTGCGGCTTGTCTCTACAATATGCTAACAGGTTGTTTCCCCCGCAACTTCATAGGCGACCCTTTTCTGGCAGTTTTACAGAATAATCCCATACCAATTCGCCAACGAGATGCAACAATTATGCAACCCCTAGCGCAGGTGATTGATTTGGCGTTGGTTGATAAGCCAGAAATTCACTTTAAGAGTGCAGCCGAATTTAAGCGGGCATTGTTAAGTGCGTTGTCATAGTCGAGTTTATAGCAGTTTTTATGTATTTAATCCACATCTGTAGTCGTGGCGCAATGCCCATTAGTGTCAAATTAAGGTTAAAGCCAGTCTAGAAAAAGCTTTTAGCAGATTATCTCGTTCCCAGTCTCCGACTGGGAATGTCCCTGATTGAGGCGGAGCCTCCCTCTCCTCGCGGCAGAGCCGCCAAGAGTAGCATTTCCAGCCAGAGGCTGAAAACGAGATTTTAAAAGGGTTTTGGCTTAAGTTGACACTAATGCACAATGCCTCTACGTTCGCCAAGCGTCCCGCAAGGAATATTTTTTAATTGCAAGTTCCTAGAACGCACGGCGTAACTACATCATTCAAAATCAATGAAATCCTTACGGTATAGTAATTCCGAATTCAGCATAATGGTGACAGCTAAATGAAAGCGTCAAAATAGAAGACACAGGCTTTGTACAAAAAGCCTTGCCTTGATTAACGGAGTTATTATCAGTGGTATTACAAGTACAAACAAGCACCTACGAAGCTAAAACCCAAGAAATTGCTAAACAACTTCTCGCCGCAACGCAGGAAAATCGTTCGTTTTTTTCTTCCCTGCGGGATCAAATGCGTTGGGATGATAAATTACTAGCTTGGGCAATGAGTAACCCTGGATTGCGGGTGCAGCTATTTCGCTTTATAGATACGCTACCGGCTTTGCATAGTAAATCAGAAATTGCCTCACATTTACAAGAATATTTAGGCGATGAATCTGTAGAATTGCCGGCAGCTTTGAAGGGAATGCTAAACTTTGCTAACCCCGACTCGATGCCTGGACAAGTTGCTGCTACAACCGTTGGGACAGCCGTTGAAACTCTTGCCCATAAATATATTTCTGGGGAAAATATTAAACAAGTCATCAAAACAGTTGAACGACTGCGAAAAGAAAAAATGGCCTTCACCATCGACTTACTTGGTGAAGCGGTTATTACCGAAGCGGAAGCGCAGTCTTATCTAGAACGCTATCTAGAATTAATGCAACAATTGGTGGAAGCATCGAAGAATTGGGCAGTTATTCCGGCGATTGATGAGGCTGATGGCGAACCGATACCAAAAGTTCAGGTTTCTGTGAAATTAACGGCGTTTTATTCCCAATTCGATCCATTAGATGCTAAAGGTAGTGAGGAGCGAGTTAGCGATCGCATTCGGATTCTCCTACGTCGTGCTAAAGAATTAGGCGCAGCTGTCCATTTTGATATGGAACAGTATGCCTATAAGGATATAACTCTCAGTATTCTGAAAAAACTCTTACTAGAAGAAGAATTTCGGCAACGCACAGATATTGGCATGACAATTCAAGCATATCTGCGTGATAGCGAACAAGATGCCAAAGACGTAATTTCTTGGTTGAAAGAACGCGGTTATCCCCTGACAATCCGCTTGGTGAAGGGCGCATATTGGGATCAAGAAACTATCAAAGCAGCGCAGAAGCATTGGCCACAGCCAGTTTACAACGACAAAGCCGCAACTGATGCTAACTTTGAAACCATCACTCAATTGTTGTTAGAAAATCATCAATATGTCTATTCTGCCATTGGTAGCCATAATGTGCGATCGCACTCTCGCGCCATTGCCATTGCTGAAAGTTTAAATGTCCCCCGCCGTCGCTTTGAATTACAAGTCCTCTACGGTATGGGTGATAAAGTTGCAAAGGCGTTGGTTGACAAGGGTTATCGGGTGAGAGTTTACTGTCCTTACGGTGAATTATTACCTGGAATGGCGTATTTAATTCGTCGGTTGTTAGAAAATACAGCTAATAGTTCTTTTTTACGGCAAAATCTCGAAAATCGACCAATTGAAGAATTATTAGCGCCGCCGATTCTCAAAGAGGAGAAGAAATCTTTAACTCCTGACTCTCATTTCCTCGGTGCTGCTGATACTGATTACGCTGAGGAAGAGATAAGAAGGAAAGCCGCGAAAGCTTTCCAAAATGTTCGCCAACAGTTAGGTAAAACTTATTTACCACTGATTAATGGCGAGTATGTTAATCCGCCGGAATTTGTTGATTCTCTCAATCCTTCTAATTTCAGTGAGGTAATTGGTAAAGTTGGGTTGATTAGCGTTGAACAAGCGGAACAGGCAATGCAAGCTGCGAAAGCGGCTTTTCCTGAATGGAAGAAAACACCAGCTAAACAACGCGCTGATATTTTGCGGAAAGCGGGTGATTTGATGGAACTCCGCCGTGCTGAACTTTCAGTTTGGATAGTTTTGGAAGTTGGGAAACCAGTTAAGGAAGCTGATGGAGAGGTTTCGGAAGCGATAGATTTCTGTCGGTATTACGCTGATGAGATAGAACGATTAGACAAAGGTGTTAATTACGACATACCTGGGGAAACTAACCATTATATTTACCAACCACGAGGAATTGCTGTAGTGATTTCTCCCTGGAATTTCCCGCTAGCGATCGCTTGTGGAATGACTGTTGCAGCTTTGGTTTCTGGCAATTGCACTCTCCTCAAACCTGCGGAAACATCTTCTGTAATTGCAGCGAAACTCACAGAAATCTTGGTAGACGCTGGTTTTCCCAAAGGTGTATTTCAATACGTACCTGGTAAGGGTTCGCAAGTTGGCGCTCATTTGGTCAATCATCCAGATACTCATGTAATTGCTTTTACAGGTTCTCAAGAAGTCGGATGTCGAATTTACGCAGAAGCGGCAACGCTGAAACCCGGACAAAAGCACATGAAACGGGTGATTGCGGAAATGGGTGGCAAGAATGCCATTATTGTTGATGAAAGTGCTGATTTAGACCAAGCTGTTGTGGGGATAGTGCAGTCGGCATTTGGTTACAGCGGACAAAAATGTTCTGCTGCTTCCAGGGTGATTGTGCTGGAACCGATTTATGATGCCTTTGTGCAACGATTGGTAGAAGCAACAAAATCCTTAAACATTGGGGAAGCAGAGTTACCGAGTACACAAGTTGGGCCAGTGATTGATGCTAATGCCCGCGATCGCATCCAGAAGTATATTGAGATAGGTCGGCAATCAGCTGAGGTAGCCTTGGAATTACCAGCACCCAAGCAAGGATATTTTATTGGCCCAGTCATCTTTAGTGAAGTATCGCCCAATGCGGTAATTTCTCAGGAAGAAATTTTTGGCCCTGTGCTGGCGGTAATTCGGGTGAAAGATTTCCAGGAAGCGTTAGCAGTCGCCAACGGTACAAACTTCGCCTTAACTGGCGGACTTTATTCTAGAACACCTTCGCACATTCAGCAGGCAGAGACAGAGTTTGAAGTTGGGAATTTGTACATCAACCGCAATATTACCGGAGCGATCGTTGGACGGCAACCCTTTGGTGGATTCAAACTTTCGGGAGTAGGTTCTAAAGCAGGGGGCCCTGACTACTTACTGCAATTTTTAGAACCACGCGCGGTGACAGAAAATATTCAACGTCAAGGTTTTGCACCAATTGAAGGTGCAGATTAAACTAACGTGAATTCCACGGCTCATATAGTGTCCGTCAATTAGCACAATCAAAACATCTCTCTCTGATTTTACTGCGTAAAACCCTCCCTCTCCGAGTCCTACGGTGTACACACATCTTGGTAATGAAGCCCCAATCCTGGATTTACCCCTCTTAATCCCCCCGATGTATTGGGGGAAAATATCCGGTTCTCCCCCTTACCAAGGGCGAGTTAGAGGGGGTCAGAAGGACTTGTGTGTACACCGTAGCTCCGACTCAAAGAGGGACAGGCTTGCACTTTCGGTCAAAGCAGGGAGAGGTGCATCAAACTCACATTAAACTACAATAGGTAGTAACATCAAACAGAGTTTAATGAGTAATTTAGTTATAAAAGTTGCTGAATTACCTAAAGATTTTCCGGCAATTCAAGCAATTAGAAAATCAGTTTTTCAAGAAGAACAAGGTGTAGATCCCGCTTTAGAATTCGATGGCAAAGATGAAATATCCGATCATCTAATTGCTTATTTAAATGTGGAAGCTGTAGGTACTGCTAGAATCAGATATTTAAATGAGAAAACTGCCAAAATAGAAAGGTTAGCTGTTTTGTCGACAGTTAGAGGGCAAGGTATTGGTAAGAAAATTATGGAAAATGCCCTACAGGTGATAGCTAACCAAGATATTCCAGAAGTCGTAATTCATGCTCAAGAATATGTGAAAGATTTATACAAAAAACTGGATTTTGTAGAAGAAGGAGAAATATTTGAAGAAGCTAATATTCTCCATGTGAAAATGAGAAAAATATTTTCATAGTTAAAGTAAAATTATGTAGTATTTTTTTAGTAATCTTTTAAAGAAAATGTATGTTTATGAGCAATTAACTAAAATATTTCATTAGAATTGACTCTAGCTGAACTATACGAATTGGCTTGATAAGGTAGTCATCAACACTACCTGGTAGTATGGCGATTTTCTCCTCTAAAGGTTCGCTAAAGGTCATCATTACAATCGGTAAATGTTCCCGATAAGGCTCTTTTCTAAGGATATTCAGCAAATTCCAGATATGAGCATCTTTTACTAACTGCAAATCAAAAAAAACTAAATCTGGTTGGAAGCTTTGTACCTGTTTCAAAAAGTCGTTACTATTATCTATCCACTTGACTTGGTAGCCAATTGTGTGGAGATAATCTTGCAATACTGTTGCTGTGTTTTCCTCTTCTTCTACAAGCAAAATAGTTTTATTTGTGGAGATGACTGAAGAAGAGGAGGACGAGGTAAAGTTTGCTTCCTCTTCAGTCTCATCTATCTTATCTATCTCATTTGTCTCATCTTCCCTATTTTCCAGATGCTCTGGATTTGGTAGAAACAGAATGAACTGACTGCCCTTTCCTAAAGTTGATGTCACGGTAACATCTCCACCATGTAAACGCGCTAATTTCCGCGTCAAGGCTAAACCTAAACCAGTGCCTTCATACTGCCGATTTAACCGACTGTCAAGCTGTTTAAACGGTTCAAATAAAAATTGAAACTGACTTGAGTCTATACCAATGCCAGTATCTGAAACTGTAAACGTTATCCCTTGTGGCACTTTTTTCACTACCAGCGATACTTCGCCTGCTGGGGTGAATTTAATCGCATTAGTGAGCAAGTTGAGTAGCATTTGCTTGATGCGCCGCTCATCAGCAATGCAAATATCAGCTTCTTGGTCAATTTCATGTGTGAGTTGCAATCCCTTTTCTGAGGCGCGATCGCGCACTGTCCAGATAGCATAATTACATATATCTACCACTGACAAAGATGATAATAACAGATCCTCTTTACCTGCTTCTACTTTAGATAAGTCAAGGATATCGTTAATCACTGCCAGTAGATGTTCGCCACTACTATATATACAACTTACATATTCGTTCTGCTTTTCATTCAAAGAACCAACTATTTCTTGTTGCAATAACTGTGACAAACCCATAATCGCATTCAGAGGTGTCCGCAACTCATGGCTCATGGTTGCTAAAAATTCAGTTTTTGCTCGATTGGCAGCTTCTGCTGCTTCTTGAGAGGCACGTAGTTTCAACTCTGTTTGTTTACGTTCAGTAATATCCTCAATCATCGCTAGAAAAAACTCAGGTTTACCATTGCTGCCTGGTATAACAGAAACAGAGATATGAGTCCAAAGTAAGTTACCATTTTGATGCTGGCAGCATCTTTCTATCTCAATACGATGTCTTTCGACAACCTGTTTCTGATGTTTGGAGGGTTGTAAACCGTCCCTCGAAGTTCTCTTTAAGTCTGTGCGAATTCCTGACATCAGTTGTTTGTAAAGTTTTAAATCCTCCCTTTCTATGGAAATGTAATCTGTAAAGCTCTTGCCGTATAACTCTTCTCGGCTGTATCCTAAAATCTCGCATAGTGCCAGATTAGTATCAACTATCTGCCCTTTCATATCTATCAGGCCAATACCGATAGAGGAACGCTCAAAAATCGCCCGAAATTGTGCCTCACTCTGTCGCAGTGCTTCCTGTACGACGTTTCGCTCCCTCGCTTCTATAGCCAGTGTCACAAAATCTGCAATTGAGCCAGCAAAACTCTCTTCTTCTAAAGTCCATTGGCGACCTTCACCTATGTGTTCGTGACACACTACGCCTATCAAATGACCCTCTAGCCAAATTGGTGCGTCTAGTATAGATGTGATGCCCAAAGCTGATAGATAAGACTCGGATAATTCTTGGGTTCTGGAATCGTTTCTGGCATCATCTGCGGCAATAGTACGCTCCCCTTCTAAAGCCTGGAAATAAACAGGAAAATTTGTTTTTAAAAGCGAGTTACCAAAGGTATGCTTCTTAGTCCTGACATCATACAAATCAATGCATTCAATTTTTGAACGTTCTTCATTATATAACCATACCCCAACTCGCTCTACTAACAGCGTCTGAGCAGCAGTTTCTGTAATTTCCCTCAACACCGCATTGAGATTACCTTGCTGAAATGTCTTGCTTCTTGCCAGTTGCACCAGCATCTGGCTTTGTTTTCGCCGACTATTTTCTCTGATTCGTAAAGCCTCTTGGGCCTGGTTGTGCTCTGTTATATTTCTAGCTGACACCACCTGCATTAGTTGCCCTCAAGAAGAAATAATTTGGACTTGCAGTTCTACGGGAAAAGTAGAACTGTCTTTGTATAACTACAATTACTTGCTATGGTTTTTCATAACCGGAAAATATAATTTTTCTAACTAAATTTTATGATTCTGGCTAATTAGTTATAAGCTAGATTTTGCTGATTACTTCTGTTACTTCATACCAATAATTTTTGCCAGGGGATAATTAGCATTTCTAGTAATTTCACTATTAAGTAATTTTACTATTAAGTAGTATAAGTAGTATAGTATTTTTTATTTGAAACTGGGGAGTGCTAAAGACTTTTCCCAATACTCAATCCCTAGTACAATTTCTTGCTTAGTACTGACTAGCAAAATACCCTTGATTCTCCTAGAGAAAGATACTTAATGGCTCAAATTCTGCCAAACTTAAGGTAACGGCAGCTTTTGCGGAGGTGGAGCGATGACAGATAGTGATGTAAGAATTGTTTCCCTGATTCCCGGTGGAACAGAGATTTTAGCGACACTAGGATTGGTTGATGCTATTGTGGGGCGATCGCACGAATGCGATTACCCTCCAGAAATCCTCAATCGCCCCATTTGTACCCAAGCACGTTTAAACAGTGATGCCTCCAGCAGCCAAATTCACGACGACGTGAACAAGTTATTGCAATCTGCTCTGAGTATTTATGAAATCAAAACAGATGTTTTAGAGCAATTGCAGCCTACCCATATTCTCACTCAAGACCAGTGCGATGTTTGTGCTGTTAGCTTACACGATGTTGAAAAGGCAGTTGCTACACTCATTGACAGTAAACCTCAGATTATTTCTTTACAACCCAATATTCTCCAAGATGTTTGGGCTGACATTGAACGAGTCAGCAACACCTTTGGCGTAGACTCGGTAAAAGTCTTAGAAAATTTAGAAGCTCGCGTCAAAATTTGTCAGCAAAAAATCCAAGGACTTTCTTTAGATGAACTGCCTACTGTCGCTTGTATCGAGTGGATCGATCCTTTGATGATCGCCGCTAATTGGATTCCTGAATTAGTTAACTTAGCAGGAGGACAGTCTTTATTTTGCGCTACAGGTCAGCCTTCTCCGATCTTGCCTTGGGAAACACTATTAACAACTAATCCCGACATAATTGTTTTTATGCCTTGTGGCTTTGATTTAAACCGCACTCGCAAAGAAGCCAATTTATTAACTCAACGTCCAGAGTGGGAAAAACTACATGCTACCGAAACTGGTAGAGTTTACATTACTGATGGCAATTCTTATTTCAATCGTCCAGGGCCGCGACTGGTAGATTCTCTAGAAATTTTGGCAGAAATTTTGCATCCAGAAATTTTTCAATACGGCTACAAAGGAACTGCTTGGGAACGTTTGTAAAAAAGAATTCAGAACTCAGGAGCGGAGCCGGAGACGCTCCGCCTCCGGTCATAATTCAGTATGAATTCAAGTCAGGCTGAGTGAGATTGGTTTAAAACCTTGATGCGTTCCAATCGCCTACAAAGACTAATTCTGATTCCTGGATTCTGGATTCTTCTTCAAGGTGTTTTTTCAGAATCTGCCGATGGTTCATTGTTAAACAACAGCAGACGTGCAGCAAGAATGGCAAATCCTACAGCCGCGATCGCTTTTAAAACACGTGTAGGTAATAATTCCGCTACTGCACCCCCTGCTAACGATCCCAACAGGCTTGTCAACAGCAATGCACCTGCTGCACCGAAAAACACTGCACGCGGAGAATTAGAACGTCCTGAAAGTGCGATCGCCGCTAGCTGACTTTTGTCACCCAATTCTGATAAAAAAACCGTAATAAAGCTCAGTCCTAATAAATGCCAATCCATATAAATTAAGGAGCAGTGGGGAATTTTTCTAATGACCAATGACCAATGACCAATGACTAATGACCAATGACCAATGACTAATAACTAGTAAATACATCCCAAAATAGCATTAGGGAAATTACCAACAACATTACGCCGGCTGATTTTTCTACAGTTTTCGGGCTGAGTCGATTGGCTATCCAACTACCTAAAAGTACACCTAATAAGCTGGTGGTTATTAGGGCTGCCGCCGAGCCGATAAATACCACCCACGGCGAATGAGATTGTGCGCTCATTAACAAAGTGGATAGCTGAGTTTTATCTCCAATTTCTGCTAGAAAAATGGTTACAAAAGTCGTACCAAAAATTACCAACGTTGATTGCTGCTTTTGAGGACTATCGGCAATTACAGGCTGAACCAAGGGAGCGATCGCAGGAGTTAAGTTAAAATCATTGCTGTCTTCCAGTTCTAGCTCGATCTCAGTGTGAGATATGCCAGAAATCTCCAAAGGTGCAGAATCAAGTTTCACAAGCAGTAGTTTTGGTTGCTAGGGTGTTTTCATATTTCTATCATTTTCTCAGATTTTTGTCATAAATTGCAATCTCACACAAAAAAAGCAGGGTTGGATGTCAAAGGCCAACAGCTTTGTCGAAGCGTAGTATTTCTAAACTTCTTTCGCCATAAACTCCTTCTATTTGCTGGCGACAGCAGTCAATAGCAAAATCGTTGACTTCTTCTGGTTCAACCCCATACATATCTTGAAACACTTCTGATTCCACACGGCAGAAGCGCGGACGATTGGGGTAGATGCGACATTCTCGCGTGGTATGGTCGAAATTAACGCACCATCCCCCTTCGCCTACCATGCTGAGGTAGAGTTCTAGTTCTGGTGGAGAGAGGTACTCTTCCAAGTCTGGACGCTCTGCTGGATCGAGATTACAACAGGCTCCACATTGCTTTACACATTGCCAAGTTGACATTTTGGATTAGGGATTGGGGACTGGGGATTGGGGATTGGGGATTGGGGATTGGGGATTGGGGACTGGGGATTGGGGATTGGGAGCCAATACGGTTCGGTTAAGGTTTTTTGATGCAAATTTGAGATCGCAAAGACGCAATAAATCGCTATCAAAATGAAAGACTGATTATTGTAGAGACGGCGATTCATCGCGTCTCTTGCCTTAACCGAACTAGTCCCCCCAGTCCCCAATCCCCAATCCCCCTATTTTACGTTTTTATATCTTTTCTTATAATTTTGTTAAGTAAATTAAATTTAACAGTCCATAGCCAGATATGATCGATTTCGGGTTTTCTAATTTAAGTTATTGAATTTTTTAAGACTATTGGCAGGAGAAAAGGAAAAATGTTTGACGCTGTGTCTGACTTGTTTAACGCTTTTACCAGTATCAATTGGGAAGTTATTTTCCAATTGTTGTCCGTGGCGCTCATCGTGATTGCTGGTCCAGCAGTAATCTTTGTGCTGGCATTTCGCAACGGCAACTTATAAGAGTGCTGAGTGCTGACTAAGGAGTTAACAGTTAAGAGTTAGGAGTGAGAAGTTAATTAAGAATTCATAACTCATAACTCATAACTCAGCACTCAGTACTGATAACGCCTGAAGGGCAGCTTGGATAATATTGTCGTACTGTGGTTGAGAAATATTAACTTCTTTAGCGTTTTGACGATTAGTGCCCAGCAAACCAATTATATGTCCTGGCTGGATGGCTAAGACTTTACCTTCAGAATTTCTAATTCTTAATTCTGCTTCAATACCGTTTTTATAGAAACCACAAGTATATTGTCGCTGGTTGTATTCAAATGTGGTGCTTGACTGGATAGGTGGCGAAGCAAAAAATTGTTGAATCGGAATTGGCAGTCTGACTCCGATTAACTCTAGCTCGATGGTGGTGTTACCGTTAAAGTAATTTTCTCGCAATTTGTAAGCGATATCCACTCGCGGTGGTAAACGGAAGTAGTCGCCCCAACGCCAAGCGATCGCTTTAATTCTATATTCCTGATTATCTATAGTTTGGGCAACGGTCAGTTTGATGTGACCCTTACCAACGATTTTTTGCTCAACCACTTGAATATTAGGTGTCCAGAAAACTGGATCGGGGTTGTCCATACCGCAGGGATGTAGAGCATTAAGCTGTTGATAAAGCTGTTGATTAATGTGATTGAGGTTGACTTCGGCATCAATTTTTAGCAGAGGCTTGAGATGTTGGGGTTCAAGACACTGGTTAGCAAACTCAATCAAACGCGATCGCACCATCTCTAAATTCTCTGCTGGTAGAGAAAACCCCCCGGCTGCTTTGTGTCCGCCAAATTTGCCTAGTAAATCATGACAATATTCCAAAGCTTCAAACACATGAAACTCTGGAATTGAGCGTGCAGAACCGCGTATATGTCCCTCATCTTCATAAGTCCCAATAAATACAGGAACACCGTAGCGTTCCACCAAGCGGGAGGCGACGATACCAATAACGCCATGATGCCAATTGGGTTGAACAACAATTAATACACGGTCTTTTTGTAGAGACGTCACAAATTCTGTCTCTACATAAGCGATCGCTTCTTGTTCAATTTGCTGACACATCTCTTGGCGAGAGGCGTTGACTTGTTCGCATTGCATTGCTCTTTCCAGCGCCACCCCCATATCATCTGTAGTCAGCAATTCAATCACAGTCTGGGGATTACCAATCCGACCAATAGCATTAATGCGCGGGCCCAAGCGAAACCCGATATCTTCAGGCTTCAGCGATTTTGGATTTTGAATTTTGGATTTTGGATTGGCAATTTTCTCCTCTGCTCCCCTGCTCCCCTGCTCCCCTGCTCCCTCATCTCTCGCCTGCACGCCGCCTACCTGAATCAACGCCTGTATTCCAGGTAAGTGGGATTTGGGTAAATGCTGTAAACCACGTTTTACCCAGCGACGATTTACGCCAGTTAAGGGGGCTAAATCTGCGATCGTTCCCAGTGTAAATAGTGCTAGCATCGGCTGGATCAAGCCCTTAGCCTGACCTAGCTGTTGTGCTAGAGACACTGCCAAAATGTAAGCAACACCAACACCAGCAACACCCCGATAAGGTGAGGATTCGGCTATTAATTTGGGGTTGAGGATAGCGTTAGCTGGTGGTAATTTTTGGGGGATATCGTGGTGATCGGTGATAATTACTGCAAGACCAAGTTCTTTAGCTCTGGCAACTGGTTCAAACGCAGAGATACCATTATCTACAGTCAGAATTAATCCCACACCTTCGCTGTGGAATTCTTCAACTATGCGTTTATTAATACCATAACCTTCGTGCATCCGGCTGGGGATAGCATAATCTACTTGTGCGCCTAAAGTGCGGAGACTACGCAAAAGTAGAGCAGTACTAGTCATCCCATCAGCATCGTAGTCACCACAAATAGCAATTTTTGTTTGAGAAGCGATCGCATTTTCCAACAACTCTAAACTAATCGCCAAATCAGGGAAATCTTCTAACGGCGAAGGCAAAACTAAAGACTCTGGATTTAAAAATGCTTGTACCTGTTCTGGTGTTTCGATCCCCCGATTAATTAATAACTGGCTGATAATGGGTGAAAGATTTGTCAAAAACGCCAGATTTTGGGCAAATTCTGGTTTTTGTGGATAAATTTGCCAGCGCTGATCGGGTAAGCGCCTACGAGGCTTTGATAGTTCAGATACAGCTTGGTCTAGCACAATACAAGTTAGGAGTTAGAAGTTAGAAGTTAAGAGTTAGAAGTTTTTAATTAAAAGTTATTTCTTAATTCATAACTCATAACTCATAACTCATAACTCATAACATTAATTTGCTATCTAAAACACGTTTATTCTGCCATCATCCATAATATATAACGAGCGATCGCCCGGAGAGCGCCAAGTCGGACGGAGTTCCAGGCGCAATGTACCAAAGTTAAGTTTAGAGACAATCGCTTGTAGTGATAAACCTGTTTCGCTCCAAAATATCAAAGATGTATTTGGTTCTGTACCTTCTATTTGTCCTAAGTTTAATTTCTGCCCTGGACTCAAGGATATTGCATCAGTCTCGGAGGGTTTTTGAATTTTGATCGGGTTAGGTGTGCTATTTACAACTTCAACTCGGATGTGTTGCCCAGGTGTAAACTGAATTGGGTGCGACCCACACTTAGAGGCACAAGTTCGAGCTAAAGTAGCATTGGGATTATTGATTGATGCAACTAGAATTGTAGCTGCAACTAAAGCAAATGACAGAGGCTTAAACATAATACACAGTATAAGTACTAAACTGAAATATTACTTCAATTTAGTACTATTAAACCTCAGTATATTTTCCAAAATTACTTTGGTAATTCCCAGTTATTAAATTACTAATTACGAATTATTTTTTATAAGCATCTCCTCTCGCACCAATAGCGTAAATTTCGATGTCTCTCGAATCAATATCAACTGTAAAAATAATTCTGTTTTTACCTATACGTAGTCTGTAAAATCCCTCCCAACCACCTTTCATCTTTTTGATATCTAATTCTGTAAACGGGATAATGCCTTGGTCTTCGACAGCAATAATAATTCGCTTTATTTGCTCCCGAATATTTTCAACATCTTCGGGACTTGCTTTTTCTAAAAATTTAATCGCTTTTTTGCGAAACTTTATTGCCATATCTTACCCAATCGGTCATATCGATTACTTCATCCTCAGGATCATCTGAAGGTATACCAAATTCGGCTTCAAGTTCGCGTTGCTCATCATCACTTATGTAAGGAATAAGAATTTGGCAGAGTCGAAGTCTTTCTTCTTGTAGAACTTCACGCATAGTTTCTTTAATCAATGCTTTTAATTCTTGAATTTCCACTGTACGTCTTTTTTTTATGGTTATATGTATATATATTACCTAGTCTCAGCTTTTAGTGGCAGGGAACTTATACGAAAAAACAAACTGCAAAAGTTGGATGATTTCTTTCAAGGTATAAATTTTAGTAGATAGAAGTATTTTTTAAAGGGACATTGAGTTGACTCGATTTAGATGAAAGGGAAAAGGTTAAAAAGCAAAGGAATAATAGTTACTCAGAATTGAACTTGGCTTTTACCTTTCCCTTTCTGCTGTAATGTCTCTTTAACCAAACCGTCCACTGATATAATCTTCAGCTTCTTTGGTTTGAGGAGAACTGAACATTTGCGCTGTCGGATTAAACTCAACTAATTTGCCGCGACGTTTGCCATGCTCGTCAATTTCTGTATTGAAGAAAGCCGTGAAATCTGCGACTCTAGAAGCTTGCTGCATATTGTGTGTCACCATGATGATGGTGTATTGCTCCTTGAGTTCTAAGCAGAGTTCTTCTACTTGGCGACTAGAAATTGGGTCGAGAGCAGAACATGGTTCATCCATCAATAATACATCTGGCTTCATGGCGATCGCACGAGCAATACAAAGTCGTTGCTGTTGTCCGCCAGATAATGCAGTACCCTTCTCTTTGAGTTTGTCCTTGACTTCATCCCAGATAGCAGCGCGTCTGAGAGAATCTTCCACCAATTCATCGATGTTACCTTTATAACCGTTAGCCCGCGGCCCAAAGGAAATATTTTCGTATATTGACTTGGGGAAAGGATTGGGTCTTTGAAAAACCATTCCGACTTGGCGGCGTAATTTTACAGAATTTATCTTAGGATCGTAAATATTGCGATCGCGATAATTCAGTCTACCCTCAACTTTAGCTCCAGGGATTAAATCATTCATCCGATTGAAGCAACGCAGAAGAGTACTTTTACCACATCCTGAAGGCCCAATAAAAGCAATAATTTGTTTATCAGGAATCTTTAAGTAGACATCTAAAAGTGCCAGAAATCCACCGTAATACACCTTCACACCTTCAACATTGAATACACCATTATCTTGGTCAATTGTGGCACTATCTGATTTACTTCTACTATTGCTATAAGTCATTTGGTTGAACTCCAATATCTATGAATCTATCCAAATTAGATATTTAATTACCTAATTTATTGAGAAGCGTTGTCGAATATAAATTGCAACACCATTTAAAGCTAAAATCAAAATTAACAACGCAATAATTGTGGCTGCTGCTGCACTAGCAAAACCCGGTTCGGGACGAGTTATATAACTGTAAATTTGAATGGGTAATGCCATAAATCTCTGAAACAAACCAGGGTTAAAGGTGAGAAAACCCACAGCACCGACAACAATCAGAGAAGCTGCATCACCTATAGCGCGCGATACAGAGATAATCACCCCCGTCAGAATACCGGGAACAGCATAAGGTATGACATGATTGCTAATAGTTCGCCATTTTGTGACACCTAATCCGTAAGAAGCATTTCTCAGAGAATCTGGAACAGCGCGAATTGCTTCTCTAGCTGTCACAATAATTACTGGTAAAGACAACAAAGATAAAGTCAATGCACCGGAAATCAAAGCGGGGCCAAACCCAAGCAAATAATTGAAAACCCCTAAACCTAGCAATCCATAAACGATAGAAGGTACACCCGCCAGATTACTGATATTAATCTCAATAATCGCTGTCCACCAAGCTTTAGGTGCATACTCTTCTAGATATAGAGCTGCTCCAACACCAATGGGGACAGTAACTAAAATCACAACCAACCCTAAAAGAATACTGCTGATAATTGCAGGGCGGATGCCACCTTGGTCAGGAAAACGAGAAGGAGTTTCCGTGAGAAAGCCGGGTGATAAAAATCTGCCTAATCCGTCTTTCAAAATATCAAAAAGTAGCAACGCTAGGACAAATAAACCAATCAGCAATCCTAACAAAAAAAGTACTTCAAATACTTTCCCTAATGTCTCTCTACTTTCAACATTATCGGTAAATTCTGCCGCAGAATCGAGAGAATCATCTTGTTGATAACTTGTAGCCATATCTATTTAGTCGTATTTTTCTTTAAAGCGATTAGCAATCCAGAAACTCACAATATTCAAAGCAAGGGTAAGTAGAAATAAAACAGCGCCTACAGCATATAATGTTTTGAAATTGAGGCTACCGCGCGGACTATCTCCACCAGAAATTTGTGCCATGTAGGCTGTCATTGTTTCTACTGATTCTGCAAAGTTGATAGTTAGTCTTGGTTGCTGTCCGGCGGCGATGAGGACAGTCATTGTTTCACCCACAGCTCGAGAAATACCCAAAATAATCGAGGCGATGATTCCAGAAAGTGCGGCTGGTAGAACTACTTTAAAAATGGTTTCCAGTTTAGTAATACCTAAAGCATAAGATCCTTCTCGCAAAGAACGCGGAACTGCTCGGATAGCATCTAAGCTGATGGAACCAACGGTAGGAGTAATCATTATCCCCATCATCAATCCCGCACTCAAAGCGTTGAATATTTCCAGAGGGATAACATTTCGCAGTAATGGTGTTAGGAACAACAGGGCAAAGTAACCATATACTACTGTAGGTACTCCTGCCAAAAGTTCCACTGCCGGACGTAAAATAGCTGCTACTTTAGGTTGAGCATACTCACTTAAATAAATCGCAGAAGACAAACCTAGAGGAATAGCAACCGCCATTGCAATAGCTGTAGTTAAAAAAGTGCCATTAATTAAGGGCCAAATGCCAAAATGTTTCTCTGCAAATAGAGGTGTCCATTTAGTATCAAGAAAGAATTTTGCAAAGGAAACTTCTTGGAAAAAACTGAATGTCTCCTGAAAAATAATTACGACAATACCAAAAGTAGTCAAAACCGAAACTAAAGCACAAGCAAATAAAATTACCGCCACAATCTTTTCAGATATATCTTCAGATGGATTTTTATCCAGAGACTGTCTGGATTGTAGATAAAGACCATCTTGAGAATTAGTATTTTGCATAAACAATTAGCTTCTCACTAAAATTAAACTACTATGCCTGAGACTTAAATTAAATAAAGTTTGTAATCGGTTCACCTGGTTTTGCTTTTTTAAACTTTGTCCCAGTTTCACCAGTAGCAAATTTTTGTTTGACTTTGAGGTAAGCTTCATCAGGTAATGCTACATAACCTACACTATCTACCCACTTCCAAGAATTTTCTAGATAAAAATCTACAAATTCTTTGACTGCTGGCTTAGTATCTAAAGATTTTTTGCTGACATAGATGAAGAGAGGACGAGACAAAGGTGTATAGATGTTTTTAATTACATTATCCACCGGAACTGGTTTTTCACACTTTCCAGCAAGACTTTCTACAGCAACTAGATTCAGTTTTTCTTGATTTTGAATGTAGTAAGATATCCCAACATAACCCAGGGCTGTTACATCACCTGACACTCCTTGTACGAGAAGGTTTTGATTTTGAGTGGCAGTGTAGTCTGTACGGCCATTCTTGGCTTTGCCAGTCACAGCTTGAGTCATATAATCGAATGTTCCCGTATCAGAAGATGGAGCATATAGCTTCAGCTTTTCGTTAGGAAACTTGGGATTAACTTGATTCCATGCCAATATTTTGCCGTCTGATTTGCCGCCCCAAATCTTACCCAGTTCCTTAATAGTTAGACATTTGGCAAAGTTATTTTTACGGTTGGCAATCACGGCGATGCCATCTAAAGCTACTGGCAACTCGACAAAGTTAATATTTTTACTTTTACATTTTTTTATTTCTTCATCTCTAATGGTGCGAGAAGCACCAGCTATATCAATATCGCCATTACAAAATTTACTGAAACCACCACCAGTGCCACTTGAGGCAACGCTAACTTGAGCCTCAGGCTTAACTTTACTGTATTCTTCTGCAACTGCTAAAGAAATAGGAAAGCCTACAGCTGCACCATCAATACTCACTTGACTTTTCAATTCTTGCCCGCCGTTACAAGCACTGATACTGCTGGCAATAAGCATTAAAGATGTTAGGAAAAAGCTATCCTTAAATCGGCTACGAAAGCTCATAAAATTATTAATTTCAGTAAAATGACTGTAAATTGCTGCTTATGCTTGGCTATCTGCAAATAAAAAATGCTGCATTAAAAAATACATATCATGCTTTGTTTGCAGCTTGCACTTTGTCAAAAATTGCTCCATCTCCAAAAAACTTTTTCTGAATAATATCCCAGCCACCTAAATCTTGAGATGTGAATAAAGTTTTAATTGGTGGATGTTGTGATGCTACTTCTTGACTAACGGTGGGATTAACAGGACGATATTGTAATTTAGCAAATTCCCGTTGAGCTTCTGTAGAGTAAAGAAAATCAACAAATGCTTGTGCAACTTCTCTTGTACTGTGTTTATCGACGTTTTTATCAACTACCGCCACAGGATTATCAATAGAAATATTGACTTGAGGTACAACATAAGGCAACTTCGTCCCATTTTGTCCTGCCAAAATTACCTCATTTTCGTAGTTAATTAAAACATCTCCCTCACCTTTTTGGAAGAATAAATTGCTAGCCTCACGGGCATCTTTCGTTAGAGTCGGGATATTCTTATAAACTTTGGTGACATAATCTAGCGCTGTGGCTTCATCACCACCTGTTAGACTCACCGAACCCCAGAAAGCCAAGAATTCCCAGATAGCAATACCAGAAGTTTTTGGGTTGGCGGCAATCACTTTCACGCCATCTTTTGCTAAGTCTGCCCAAGTATTAATACCTTTAGGATTGCCTTCACGGGTGACGATCGCAGCAACCGATTTACTAACAATACCATTTCTCGGAGCTTCGGTTTCCCAACCTGATTTAATCAAACCTGCTTGTTGAATTTTGCTGACATCGAGAGGAAGTGCTAAGTGTACTATATCTGCTTCTTGCGAACCGTTAATGACAGCAGCCGCTTGAGCGCCAGAACCTCCATAACTTTGCTCAAAGGTAACGTTTTGGTTGTGTTCTTGCTTCCACTTTTCGATAAACTTGGGAATTATCTGGTCATGAGCGGCTTTGGTGACAGAGAAAGATACAAGTTTTAGCTTAACATCATTTTTGCTAGCTGAACTGCTTCCAGAACAAGAGGCAACTGCTATACTCAAAAAAATACTTGTTAAAAACAGACTCACAAAGCTTTGTACACTGCGTCCATTCAACCAACTTTTAATTGCGTGTTGATACCGGAGTTGTATACTCTGCAAAGCTTTGATGACATAAGCCTGCATCCCTTGACTTAGAATTTTACTTAATTGTGTCGATTGCTGCGACTTGCTCATTAGAATCACCCCTAAATCTACGGTATTTCTACACGGATACCGTGATTATGAGAATTATAGGGTATATAGAATAATATTTATCATCTGGATTAATTTTTTTTTACTCAATGAGCAATTAACGATCAAAACTAGTAAATAAATCTGATTTACCAAGGCATTTTAGAAGACAGTTTTTTTGCTGGATAGCAAAACAATCTGATTGCATACATAATATTTGCTATAAATATGTAATTATTAATACAAAACAATAATGAAGGCTCGATTTTATTTTGACACTTGGGAATTGACTCATATCTCAACTGCGACTCGTTGAATACCAACAAAGTCCACTGAATCCTGCTGTTCTTCCTCAAATTCTAAACAAAGTTCAATCGCTTCTCTAATCCGCTCCATTAACTCATCTAAAGTTTGGGCTTGCGTATGACAACCAGGAAGATTAGGGACGGAAGCAACAAAGTAGCCATCAGCATCTCGTTCGAGAATTACATTAAACTCTCGCTTCATCACTCTTCTTTTCTGAATTTATACTATATTAATTATTCTCTCATTATTGAAAGAGCGATCGCCCCTGTTATGAGAATATACGATCGGGCGATCGCTCACTTGTAAAAATACTCATACAGCTTTTTTGCAACTCTAACCAGTTCTCTAATTGCAAATTAGGTATATTTTCAAAATCTTTGATATTGTTTGTAACCAAAATATCATTACGAGAACGGACAACAGCAGCAATTAGTGCATCTACTTCTCCTGTTGGTCTACCAATTTGCCTCAATTCACTTTGGATTTTACCAAATTGTCTGGCAGCATCTATATCAAATGGCTCAATAGGTAATAGTTCAGTTAGTTGTGCTAGTGTTTCTAAATTTTTTTCAACTTGTTTAGAACAGTAAACACCTTTGTAAAGTTCTGAAACTACTATTGTAGATAGATAGCATTGGCTGAAATAGCGATTGAATACAGGTACTACTTTGGAATTACCGTTAAGCAGTGCAATACAAATGTTAGTATCTAAGAGATACATTAGTCTTTATTCTATTTATCTATTGAATTTATTACCCTTCCTTGGTAAGTATGACGCTGCTGGTTAATTTCAGCAAAGATATCTATCAACTCTGTTTGGTCTTGCCAAACTCCAAATAATTGATTCAATTTTGCTAGTTTCTGTTCATCTGTTAAGTCTAGTTTTGCTAGTACAGGTTCAGTAGCAGGTAGTTCTAGATTAACGATTATTTCTGCCCCATCAGGAATACTGTGAATTTGCTCTAATAATTCAATAGTTTGGCCGCGTTTGATTCCTCTAATTTGCATTATATGCTTACTCCTGTAATCTTTACTATTCAAATCTTAGATATTTTCTCATTACTTAATCTTAACTGATTAACTGATGTAGCGTAGACGCGTAGCTATTGGTCGCCAGACATCGCCCTTGTTGTGAGAATATACGATCGGGCGATCGGGTTTAAGCACCCACCAACTGAGTCAGGCGTTTCAATATACGTAGCACGTCGTACAATTCATTTCCAGGGTTACGCATCAAAAAACCCTTTGATAAAGCATAACGTGGTGGATTTCCTTTCACTAATTTAACGAAAATAAACTCGCTTCCCGTAGCAATCATACCAAAACTAGGTTGCTCGTTATCCCGATTTCCTAACAGATAAGCCAGAATTTGTGCGAGTCCTTGTTCGACTGAAAACGAAGCTCTTTTAGACTCAATAATTATTAGCCAAAATTGCTCTTTTAAAACTAAGGTATCTATTCTACCTTTGATAATTACATCTTCATCTGGCACAGCAATATCTATAGATTCTTCTGATTTTACATAATACGGAGCTAGATAAAAATCCCCAATAAAAAGCAATGGGTCTACAACTGCCATTCTAACTACATCTTCCAGGAAAGGTGGGTAATTAAGAAGATTAAAATAACCCGTTTTTACCTTATCTAAAAGTTGTTTATCTAAATCATTGATTTCTGGTAAATCTTCTTGCCATTCACGGAAGAATAAGCCATCCAAAACTAACTCAATACCAAAGTTGTCAATTAAATAGCGTAAGTCGATGACTTTTGCTGGGATTGTTTGCGTCATATATTTTGGAGAGTGGAAAATAGGGCTTACACAAAATACCTGTAAAACTCTGATTTCTCCGTGCCCTTTACGCTTCTGCGGTAGCCTGCGGCAAGCCGAAGCGTCTACGTTATTCCATAATAATTAATTGTTAATTACAAATTATTTTCACCTACTCATTAGTTGCTGCTTCCAGCCAAACTTCCACATCATCTGCTAGCAACTTTTGTGCTGCATCCATCATTGAAGTTGCGATATCTTTAAGGTCTTCGCGGTTATTCAAGTAAGTTTTTAAAGCTTCCATTGGGTCGATGCTACTACTTGCACTCAATTCAGGAATTCGGGGTCTGGCTAATTGACTCACTAATTCTGCTTGAATGGTGTAGGTATGAGCGGGACTTAAAGCAGTATGTAGAGAGGAACTGTCAATTAAATCCATCTGTTCGGAGCGGAGTTTGTAAATTAGCCGCACTACAGCATCTTGAATATCATACTTGGCGATCGCTTTCATTAACACCGCTTGCGGATCGTCTGCTTTTGAGACATCTACCTCAATGGTGCGGAAAGTCCGAACTGTCAAAGGACAAAATTCCCACTCAGCGCTTCCCCGCTCTAGTTCTATCATCACATAGCCTTTGTCTTCTTTTTCTTCACTAAAATCTACCCGCTCAATACTCCCTGGATAAATCACCGGCGGGTTGTTAGATTTATTCAGATTTTGGTGGCGGTGGACGTGTCCCAATGCTACATAATCAAAACAAGGTCGCGTCAGCAAAGATAAGGGCAGAGTAAAGCCTTTACCCACCGCCAAAAATCTTTCTGCACCCAAGCTAGCATTGTCAGCCATCAAGTGAGCCAAAAGGATAGTAGGTACATCTGGGTCAAGACGGCGAACTTCCCCTTCTAAAACAACTCGCAGACGTTCCGTTAATAGTTGGTTGACTTCCGCCAAAGATAAACCTTCAGTCTCTTGGCGAGTCATCAAAGTCGAACGAGTCAGCCAAGGCAGGGTGATTACTTGCACTTTGCCATTACAGGTTTCGATACAGTGCGTAGTTAATGTATCACCAACAACAAACCCTGGCACTCCCAAAGTGCGGTAAATATTTAAACTCGCTCCTCCCTGTCCTTGGGAATGTTGGTCGTGGTTGCCTACCAACAGCACTGTTGGAATATTGGCATCCATCAGACGGCGAAACTGGCTAGCAAACGCTTGTTGTACATAAGGCGGTGGTGTCGCATCTGGGAAAGCATCGCCACCAAATATCACCATATCAACAGCATCTCTCAGCGCTCGGTCAATACATATAGATAGAGTATTGACAAAATCCTCCAACCGTGTATTTAATCCCGTTTCTGGATTAATTCGTCCGTGGGAAAAGCCGCTTCCCATGTGGATATCGGAGAGATGGAGGATTTTAATCATATTTGTCCTTTGTTCTTAGTCATTTGTCCTTTGTCTAATACTAATTACAAATGACTAAATGAGTCCTTAACCGTTTGTCCTTTGTCATTTTTGACCAATGACTAATGACTAATGACAAATGACCAATGACTAAATATGAATTCCACATTCTGTTTTATCACTTCCCCGCCAGCGTCCGGCGCGTTCGTCTTCGCCTTCGCCTACTTTGGTGGTGATGGGTTGGTCGCCGATGCTGGGATAACCTTGGTCGTGGAGGGGGTTGTAGATGACTCCATGTTCAGCTACGTAAACCCAGCTGTCTTGGCGTGTCCAAGTAGCTATGGGATTTACTTTCAGCCGACCTTTATTATCAAATTCAAATATGGGCATATTTGCACGGGTTACTGCTTGGTCACGGCGGCGTCCGGTAATCCAAGCAACGCTGTTGAGTTCGTCTAAACCCCGTAATAATGGTTCGATTTTTGTAATATTGTGGAATTGGGCAATATCCGTGTCCCAAAGTTTGTCGCCGTATTTGGCTTCAAAGGCTTCGCGGGTGTCTACGTCTGGAGTTTTGAAAGTTTGCAAATCCAGATTATAGATTTGTTTGGCTTTGGCAACTAATTCTAGGCTTTCAGGGAAGTGGTGCAAAGTGTCGAGAAAGATTACAGGAACGGGATGCTTCAGTTCGCTGTAAAGAATATGGGTAATTATCATGTCATCCACGTTAAAGGCGCTTGTTTGCACCAGCCCCGTTGGGATATTCTCTATAGACCATGCCAGTATGTCTTTGGGTGTGGCAGTTTCAAATTGTTCATTTAATTTGTCTAAGTCAAAAGCGATCGCTTGGTTTCTAGATGCCGTGGAGACTGTCATGATAATCTTCTATTCAAATATTTCTACCTTGATTAATATCGATCTTACTGCATCAAGACGCGTATTCCGCTCGGAGATAAGGTAATTATTTTGGGCGGAAATTACTACATTTTGAAAATGGAGAATAGGACAAGAAAATAATTACGCTAAATACTTGATATAAATTATACAAAAGTGTCTACAATAGTTATTATTAAGAAAATTTACGGTAATTTAAGTTTTGCATTAGTTTTATAGATATTTATACTGATTTTGATATGGTTAAGGAACTATTAATAAAAGGGATTTTACTTAAATGAACAACGCAAAATTCAGCAATCCATTAGGTCAGTCTATAATTATGGGCGCTTTAATGATGTTAACCAGCGTTGGGGTTATTACAATCATGAACTTTTTCTAAGATTTAAGATTTCTCATTTTAGAAATAAGACTTCATATAGTCCCGCTCAAAACTGAGTGGGACTTTTACTTTTTTCATCCAGATCGATCGGTGTGTATTAATTTTCTGCTATCACTTTCGGCAGAAAATAATCCAAAAGCCGTGTTATTACGTAGTTTTGCACTCAGAAAATTTAGAATAGGGATGCGATCGCTATTTCCTTATTTCCTTTACCTTAGTGCCCGACTGGCGCTTTCACTCCTGCACCGCCTTTACCCAAAAATAGCAACAGAGGTAATGAGCAAAGAAACCCTATCCCTACGACTCGAAAGCAATCTGCGTAAGATAAAACCGCAGCTTGAATATCTACTGTTTGACTCAATAAAGCTAGTGCTTGTTGTTGTGCTGTTGCCGCATCCATACCTTGACCTTGGAGTGCCCCGTTGAGCAAGTCGAGACGCTGACTGGTTTCTGGGTCATAAGGGCTAAGTTTTGCTAACAGCATAGCTCGATGAAAAACCTGTCGTCGGTCAAGCAGAGTAGTAAGTAGGGCAATGCCGATACTGCCACCTAGTTGTCGGGTAAGGTTGTAGAAACCAGAACCAGCAGAAACATCTTGTTTAGGTAGCGGGCCTAAAACTGCCAAACTCAAAGGGAGAAACATAAATACAGTAAAAGCTCCGCGCCATACCAATGGCCAAAATAAATCGTCTGTGCCGCTTTGTGGAGTAATTGCTGCTAATTGAAACATGACTCCAGATGAGCCGACAGCGCCGATCGCAATTAAAAATCGGGCATCAACTATACTAGTCAGCTTGCCTAATAAAACCATCCCGATCGCAGACGCTAAAGCCCCAGGTGCTAATAATAGTCCTGTTTGTGTAGCCGTAAATTGCAGCACGCTCTGAGCAAATATCGGCACAGCAAACAGTGCGCCATAAAGCCCCATACCCACCACTGCTGAAAGAACGCTTCCCGCAGCTAAAGAACGGTGACGCAAAACTCTCAAATCCACAGCCGGGTGATCTGTTTTCAGTTCTCGCCAAATAAACAACCCCAAGCCGATAATACCGAGGATAGTCAGAGAAACGATGAAACTAGAGGAAAACCAATCGTCTGTTTCCCCTTCTTCTAATACAGTTTGTATGCTACCCACGGCCACAATTAAAAAGCCAATTCCCCACCAATCAACAGCTTGGTTCTTTGTATCGCTCTTATCTTTATTTTTTGGCAAAAACGCCAAAGACATCAGGACTGCAACGATCCCAAAGGGAATGTTGACAAAGAAAATCCAGCGCCAGCCTAAACCATCTACTAAAAATCCTCCTAAGGTTGGGCCAATTGCTGGCCCAGCAATTACACCCACGCCAAAAACTGCTTGGGCCAAACCTTGTTCAGCTGGGGGAAAAGTCTCGAACAAAATCGCTTGGGCTTTCGCTAGCAATCCGCCACCGCATAAACCTTGGAGAATTCGAGCCGCAATCAACATCGGTAGATTGAAGGACAGCCCACATAAAATAGAGGAAATCGTAAAACCAACTAGCGAGAAGATAAAGTAGGTTTTACGCCCAAAGTAATCTCCCAACCATGCAGATAAGGGAATTAAGACGACGTTAGCGATCGCATATCCGCTAACTACCCAACCCACTTCACTGACAGTTGCACCCAAGGTAGCTTGGATATCAGTGAGAGCGACGTTAACAATACTAGTATCAATTACTTCTAATATTGCACCAAGAGAAGCCGTAAATGCGATCGCCCACTTCAATGGCCCGTGGACATAACCAAATTGGTCAAAACTAGAACCTTTAATGTTGATAGCCATTATTTAGCACAAATAATATTTGGGAGATGTCAAGCAATGCCAAAGCTAAAATTAAGTATTGTATATATACGCTACGGTAGCGTATCATATAAAAACGGTCAAGAGAGTTTTTTCTGAAAAGTGGCAGAAATACCTATGCTAAAGATGGATGGTCATTGCTGCTGTTTTAGTGCGTGAGAATTGGGTTATAAAGCTTATTTGTTTCCCAGAAGCGATGTTCTATGCCCAACAGTGGAGTAAATGACCAAAAAGATATTGCTTGGGGATGATATTTTTATGAGTAAGCAAATCAACAGCACCTCTGGACGCCCACGCAGCATCCACGCCGACCAAGCGATTCTGCAAGCAACTTTGGATCTGCTTGCAGAGGTAGGATATGAAAGCATGAGTATAGAAGCGATCGCTTCTCGTGCTGGAGTTGGTAAAACAACCATCTATCGGCGTTATACTTCCAAAGAAGAACTAGTTGCAGACGCGATCGAAAGTCTCAGAGATGATTTAGCGATCCCCGATACCGGCAGCTTTTGGGGAGACATGGATATCCTGATTAAGAATGCCGCCAAAAAAATAGATAGTCCCCTTGGTCGTCAGACACTTGCACTGATTATTAGTACAGCGTCTAGCAATCCTCAGTTTGCCGAGGTTTACTGGACAAAATATACAAAACTCAGACGTGAAGCTTTTTCTAAAATACTTAAACGTGCCAAGTCCAGAGGCGAAATTCACAAGGACGCAGACGTAGACTTAATTATCGACCTTGTAAGCGGTTCACTATATTATGCACTGATTTTCAAACCCACAACCGAGCCAGTAGAAGCATACATGCGCCGCACCATGAATCTTCTCCTCAAAGGTATTGGGAATGGGGTATAGGGCATTGGGCATGGGGCATGGGGCATGGTGGGGCATGGGGCATGGGGCATTGGGCATGGAGCATGGGGACAAGACTAAGATAAAGCTTCCTTAAATCAGAACTTTAGAGGGACAACGAGAATAACCAATTCCCAATGCCCAATGCCCAATTCCCAATTCCCAATTCAACTTGTTAGCAAAATAACTTTTCATCATCGGTCATAAATGAGATGATGGAGAAATTAGAGAAAAAGGTGAACAATTGTTATTTTTCTCCTTCCGCTTCTGGTTGCAGAATAGCATCACAGTATTGAATGAGGGTTGTCAAGCGATCGCTAATCGTTTGAAGTCTCGTTTGTACAGTAGATGCTTGCCGCGCTCCTTGCAAAAACATCACATCTATTTCCAACAGGCGCAATTGCTTGCTCATCTCCGTTTGATAAGACTGCACTCGCCAGTTTTCATCAGCCAAAGGCACAATCTGTTGCCCGAAAAATTGCTGCAACGTGGCTACACGCTGCCGCAGTTCTGGCGCAGCGATTTGGGTAGTTGTGGCATCGGAGCGTAATTGCTCTAATAAAGTTACGAATGCCAGATATTTCTCACGGTTTAAAGACATCCAGTGCTAGTTAAGATAGTATTAATGTCAAGTAATTTTTCTTCTACAATAAACTTTCTTAAACACTTATCAGCACTAAAAGCCTCAAATCGTAATTTGGGGCTTTGTTTGCCATCAATGGATTTTCTTTAACGATTCTTGAAATTCAAACTGGATGACTACCACTGGCAATTGGAGAATCGTCCTTACACTGCTTTTTCCAACCCGTCTTTGGGCAACAGCATCTTTATCAGGGCGATGCTGCTAGTTTTATTTATCATTCACTTATCTACCGATCCATTCAAACCCAAATTGTATGAGCAGTATAGCGATAAATTCATCAGTTGACCTTGCCATTCCCGAATGGTTAAAAAAATGTTTGAAGGAGTCATCGACAACTAGCGGCGCAGCAGAAGATGACCGAAGACATAATGATGCAGTCTTAATTGGTCGGGCATTTGAATTTGCTTACCAACTGCATGAAGGTCAATACCGCAAATCGGGAGAACCATACATTGCTCATCCCATTGCTGTGGCTGAATTGCTGCGTGACTTGGGAGGCAGTGCTGCTATGATAGCAGCTGGATTTCTCCATGATGTCGTTGAAGATACAGAAGTTACAAGTCAAGAAATAGAAGAACGCTTTGGCCAAGAAGTGCGGCAATTGGTTGAAGGTGTCACCAAGCTTTCTAAAATCAATTTCACCAGCAAAACCGAAAGCCAAGCCGAAAACTTCCGACGGATGTTTTTGGCAATGGCGCAAGATATTCGGGTAATTGTGGTGAAATTGGCAGATCGTTTGCATAATATGCGAACTTTACAATATATGTCAGAGGCCAGCCGCCGCCGCAGTGCCCAGGAAACGCGAGATATATTCGCACCTTTAGCCAATCGCTTGGGGATTTGGCGGATTAAATGGGAACTGGAAGATTTGGCTTTTAAGTATTTGGAACCGGAAGCTTACCGCCAAATGCAAGAGCATGTTTCTGAAAAACGCACGGCGCGAGAAGAGAAGTTGGTTAGAGCTACGAATATGTTGCAAGAGCGTTTGCAGCAAGCCGGAATCCACTTTCAGGAGATTAGCGGTCGTCCCAAGCACCTTTATAGCATTTATCAAAAAATGCACCGCCAGCAAAAGGAATTTCATGAAATTTACGATTTGGCAGCGCTGCGAATAATTGTTCAAACCAATGAAGAATGCTATCGGGCGTTGGCGGTGGTTCATGATGCTTTTCGCCCAATTCCTGGGAGATTTAAAGACTACATTGGACTGCCAAAACCTAACCGTTACCAGTCGTTGCATACTGGGGTGATTGGATTAACTGGCCGTCCTTTAGAGGTGCAAATTCGGACAATCGAAATGCATCATATCGCCGAGTATGGGATTGCCGCTCATTGGAAGTATAAAGAAACAGGTGGTTCTAGCATTAGCCATTTGACAGCGACAGATGACAAATTTACTTGGCTGCGGCAACTGCTGGAATGGCAAACCGATCTCAAGGATGCCCAAGAATATCTTGATAGCGTCAAAGATAATCTATTTGAAGATGATGTCTATGTCTTCACCCCTAAGGGAGATGTTGTTCCTTTAAGTCCCGGTGCTACCACTGTAGATTTTGCTTATCGCATTCATACAGAAGTCGGAAACCACTGTTCAGGAGCGCGGGTGAATGGGCGAATGGTGCCACTGTCAACGCGGTTGCACAATGGCGATATTGTAGAAGTTCTCACCCAAAAGAACTGCCATCCGAGTTTAGATTGGTTGAACTTTGTCAGAACTTCGGCAGCGAAATATCGGATAAAACAATGGTACAAGCGATCGCGCCGGGAAGAAAATGTTGCCCGTGGACGGGAATTGTTAGAAAAGGAACTGGGTAAAACTGGTTTTGATAGTTTGCTGAAGTCGGATGCGATGCAGATTGTCGCCGAAAAGTGTAACTACCACAGCGTAGAAGATTTACTCGCCGGTTTAGGTTACGGAGAGATTACCTTGAACCTAGTACTAAATCGCTGGCGAGAAGTAGCCAAGGGACAACAACCAGTTGCCACTGTGTCGCTATTTATCCCCAAAGAACCAGCGACATCAAAAGCTTTGCGAGATGCACCTGCAACTACCTCACGTTCCACTGATTCGCCAATTTTTGGGGTGGAAGGTTTGGTATATTATTTAGCTGGGTGTTGTACCCCGATTCCTGGCGAACCAATTATTGGTGTGGTAACGCGAGGTAGGGGGATTTCAATTCATCGCCAAGGCTGCCATAATCTGGAGACTGTGGAGTATGAGCGCTTAGTACCAGTTAGGTGGAACCCAGCCGCCGAAAATAGTGGTCGTCCGCACACGTACCCCGTAGATGTTCAAATTGAAGCTCTGGATCGCGTAGGGGTGCTAAAGGATATTTTGTCACGGTTAAGCGATCAAGGGATCAATGTCCGTCATGCCCAGGTAAAAACCTCTACTGGTCAACCTGCATTGATCGACTTAGGAATAGATATACGCGATCGCCCCCAGCTAGAGCAAGTGTTTGTCCAAATTAAGAAAATGAGCGACATTTTGAATATCCGCCGCGTCGGTCAAATTGACGAGTAGATGCGCCAGTTAGGTGCGTTAACGGAGTGTAACGCACCAGTTTAAGTTGCGATTTCACTTTCAAATTTCGCTGAAATAGTCAGCCGTGGTTATAGGTGAGCGCTTCTAATGGCAAAATTACAGTAAATGTAGATCCTTTTCCTAGCTGTGAATCTACTTTAATTTCACCATCCATTAACTGAACCAATCGAGAGACTATTGCTAAACCTAATCCTGTACCATCAGAACTTTGCACTTGGGGAGCAGTTACTTCCCGAAAATAAGGATTGAAGATTTGTGCTTGAGCATCCAAAGAAATACCAATACCACTATCAGTAACAGAGATAGCCCACTGCTGTTGAGATACCGTCCAGCACTCCAAATGAATTGAACCAGATTCGGTGTAGCGAATTGCGTTACTGAGCAGATTTGTCAGAATTTGCTGAAGCCGAAGAGGATCTGCGATCGCCTGACTTGGGGCGCGATCGCATTCAACAACCAAGGATAATTCTTTCGCACGCGCTAATGGCTCAATCATCTCTAAAATAGAGTTGATTAAACTACGGACATCGGTTAGAGTCGGCTGCAATTTCATCTGTCCGGCATCGTAACGCGAAATTTCCAGAGTATCGTTAATTAACCGGACAATAAGTCTACCACTTTTGAGAACTCGCTCGATACTTTCAAGATTTGTATAGGTGTCTTTGAGTTCTGATTGTTGACGCTGCTGGCGCAGAAATAAGTCTGCATAACCGATGATTGAAGTAAGAGGCGTCTTCAGTTCATGAGCCAAATGAGAGAGACTTTCTTTACTAGCACGAACCAAACGAGTTAGCTCTTGGTTAGTCAACCGCAACTGACTTTGGAGTTGTTTAAGCTCTTGTAATCGTCCTTGAGTATAACTATTAAAGCATCGCGCGATCGCTTCATCAATTACTGTATCAATCAGGCGAACTGCCCTTAGCACCTCTTTTGCAGATCCCTGTAATAAATCTTCTTCTAAAAAGGAAAAAATCACAAACCGGAGTAAACGATACTCTCGCGCAATTTCCTCTGGTTCAAATCCCTGTTCGGCACGAAGTGTACCGTGTTCCAAACTTGCATCTACTACTGTCTGCAAATCGCTGGTTGCAGATTCAGAAAGTACTGTTGCTAATGCTTTCAAAACGCGGGGTAAGCTATCCCGTACAGCTTTGAAAGTAAGTTCATTAGTAGCTTCAATTTGTTGATCCTGGTAAACTGCTTCTACCCATCGATCGAGAATGGCATCACTTTTTGCAATTAGAGTCTGACTAAAATCCATCTTTTGCTCAACCAAACACAGCGAAGCCTCTCCCACTAGAGGTAGATTAGTACGTTTTATGTCAGTTCGCACCTGACAGAAGATAGAGGTTAGTGAAAAGACAGGTTCTTATTGAACTAATAACTTCAGCTTATTTCATCATAAATGCAAGAGCGATCGCTAAAAAGACTGTCGCACAGAAATGAGCAATGCGGAAATTATTACAACGGCAATAATCGCGGCAATGTTTTTTGATGGCAATCATAGTAAGGCTTGCAGCTATATGAAAGACCAAACATTCATCCTATATGTTAGAAAAATCACGATTTAATCGGCAATTACATAGAATCTCAATGCTAATTAACGATTTGTTTCATCTGGAAGCATATCGTTATCTGTTATATCAGGCTGCTCAGAATTAACTTTGCTCATCCTCACTCTGAACGACTTTAGCAATTTCTCAGCAAGATTGTAGGTTGTTTTTGAAAAAATATATTTTAGTCCATATATTTTAATACTAAAAGTTTCTCTTATCGATGTAGCATATACCACAGTAATGATGGATGATTAATATTGATTAATTTGTCTATTTTTTCCAAATCCTATGCAACAGTTATTTCCTGGAGAGGTATTCGCCAACACTGCGGATTTTGACACTGGTATTCGCCAACTGTTACCGCGATACGATGAGATGTTAGAGGTAATTACCCGTTGTTTAACTTCTACAAGTCGGCGTATTTTAGAATTAGGTAGTGGTACAGGCGAACTTAGTCTCAAGATACTCAACCGCTTTCCAGATTCTCAAGTAATTGCCCTAGATTACTCACCTAGAATGTTGCAATTTGCTCAAGATAAAATCACAGCAGCTGGATATCAACAACGCTGGACTGGTATACAAGCAGATTTTGGCGACTGGGCAAATAATCCAGAGAACTTGGATATTGGTAGCGAATTTGATGCTTGTGTCTCATCTTTGGCAATTCACCATCTCCAAGATGAGATGAAGTTGAAATTATTTGAGCGAATTGCTGCTAGCCTCACTCAAGACGGCTGTTTTTGGAATGCAGATCCTACCTTACCAGAATCACCAGCCTTAGCAGAAGTTTACAAAGCGGCACGAGAGGAATGGGCAATTGAACAGGGAATTAATTTGACAGAGATTCACGCTAAACGTGCCACCAGCAGCACTCAAGGTTACTCCAGTCAAGACCAGTTAGCTAGCTTAGATGCTCATTTCCAAATGTTGAGCAAAGCTGGATTTAAGACAGTTGCAGTACCTTGGAAATATTATGGTCTAGCGGTATTTGGTGGCTGTTTGTGAAAATTTTAAGTTTTGGATGCCTAGATTTGAGATTCCCCTGTCTCCAATAGGCATTTATAGAATTAACAACTTGATAGTAACAAAACAGCAATAAATAATATTATTTCTGTTGATAAGAACTAATATATAAACTCAATAGGCCTGTAAAGGAAGTCTTGCTAACTTACACAAGGGTTTTGACTGAAACTTGCGTTAATTAAGCTGGCTTGGTGTTTTTATACAATATTTCCACATCATAAGTAGCCGTGAGGATACTATCAATCCTCTACAGACCTATCCAAAAATACAGAGTAGAAAATTTTCTTCAAACAAGAAACCAGGAACACGCGATTTGGATTCGTTTTTCTGCTCCTTTCTCCAGTGGAGTTAAAGCCACTGTTTGCCATCACTTAGTTTCAAAAGGAGAATATCTTGGATGGCTCGAAATAAAAAGAAATCAGTCGGTTTCAAGCATGAGCAATCACCATACTCTAGATGCCCTATTTGTTGTATTATCCCACCCCATATACTAAAAAATGTCGTGGTCAATGGTAATCCCCAGCAACGTACTTGGGCATTTCATACATTAAATATTTCGGCACAATTTCAGGGACGGAGAAACGTCGTAGGTAATATCTCATTCGCGCCTTCTCCTGGTGAGAAACGCCGTACCATCTACGATGCCAAAAATGGGCAGCAACTTCCTGGTACGCTGGTGCGTGCTGAGGGCGATCCTCCCAGCAGCGATCCAGCAGTGAATGAAGCCTATGATGCTGCTGGTGCGACTTATGACTTGTTTAATGAGATGTTCGATCGCAATTCCATTGATGATAAAGGACTACGTTTAGACTCAAGTGTGCATTATGGTGTCAAATATGACAATGCCTTTTGGAACGGCGACCAAATGGTTTATGGTGATGGCGATGGAGAACTATTTCAACGCTTCACGAAATCAATTGATGTGATTGGGCATGAGTTAACTCACGGTATAACCCAGTACGAAGCAGGTTTACAGTATTATGGCGAACCTGGGGCACTGAATGAGTCATTTTCTGATGTCTTTGGTTCCTTGGTGAAACAAAAGACTAAAAATCAGACTGCACAAGAGGCAGATTGGCTGATTGGTGAAGGTCTTTTAGTACCGACTGTCAAAGGTGTTGCCCTCCGCTCTATGAAAACACCTGGAACAGCATACGATGACTCTGTAATGGGTAAAGATCCTCAACCAGCCCATGTGAAAGATAAATATACTGGTACTGAAGATAATGCTGGGGTACATATCAACTCAGGAATCCCTAACTATGCCTTTTATCTAGCGGCTGTTGAGATTGGTGGCTATGCCTGGGAAAAAGCTGGCAAAATATGGTATGTAGCTTTACGCGATCGCTTGCGTGCCAAAGCAGATTTTAAAAAAGCTGCCAGCGTCACCATTCAAGTTGCTGGCGAACTCTACGGTAATGACAGTAATGAGCAAAAAGCTGTGCGAAATGCTTGGCAAAAGGTAGGAGTTATTTAAAGTTAGGAGTGAGGAGTTAGGAGTTAGGAGTTTTTTCTTAACTTCTAACTCCTAACTCTTAACTTCTAACTTTTTAGATGTGTTGTTTGTTGTTGTTAAACTGGGAGTTGAGAAGTATCATCTCCCAGTCTTAGTATGTATTTCAACTAAATAACACAACGGAGAGCAAAAAAATGCGGGTATCACTTGAACGCACGGGTGGCTTTGCTGGAATTACCAAGAAGACAACCGTTGATACAGATACTCTCCCGCCACATGAAGCTGCCACACTTGCCCAACTAGTGGAAGTTGCTGATTTATTTAGGCTACCGGAACTAATTACTTCGCCAAATCCCCAGAGCGATCGCTTTCAATATAAATTAACAGTAGAAGATAACGGCAAGCAACATACAGTGACTGTCAGTGAGTCAGCATTGCCAGGAACCTTAAGACCCCTAATTGAATGGCTACAGATGGTAGCACAGAAAAAGTAAAAATAATTGATTAATTTAATTTTTGAGTGTAAGCAAAGGGGTATTTGATACCTGTGTTGCAAATTTGCCGATGCGAGGATATTTAGTAGTGGTTGGTTTTATCTCCAAAATACGCAAAAAACTTTCTTGTACTTTATTATAAATAATACAGAGACACGCGATCGCTTCTTAAACTTCTTCTACACGGATAAACCCAAAGTTGCTCTTGGACCAACACAGTTTCAAGGCATAAAATCTATACCTAACACTGTAGAATATCTCCTCAGTACTCAGAATTGTGGCACAGTGGTAGTGAGATTTTAAGCAACACGGTATTAGTTTATATCCAGGCGAGGGTAAAATGACACAAAATTCAGAAAATACTTTAAAAGTTGCTCAACAGGCATTTGAGGGTCTAACGCATGGTATGGCAACAGGAGAGTGGGAAGCATTGTTAGATATGCTCACAGAAGATTTCACCCTTTGGTTTCCAATGGCAAAATTCCACGGTTTAAACGTGGGAAAAGAAAGAGCTAGAGAATTTTTCGAGTACGTTTCTGAATCCTTTAGTCCTGGGTTGAAGCTGATTGGTCTAGACCGTGTTACTAGTAATGAAACGACTGCTGTCTTTGAGTTTCGGGACGAGGGGCTTTTATTCGGACAGCCTTACAGAAATCGGGTAGCAGTTTCTTTTGATGTGCGTGGAGACAAAATTTGTGGGTATAGGGAATATTTTGGCAGCGATGGTAAATCGTATTAAATAAGTCGGAATTATGAATTATTTAATTGATTTTTATTAGTTACTCTCAGGGTTGAGTTCGTTAATTTCTCTGCACTTAGCCTCTGCGGCTTGATATGCTGCCAGATAATCTTGACCACCCAACATTACATCACCGTAATATTCATAAGGTGGATCGCCATAAATTGGCAATGGATCGTCTTCTGGATAATCTTCTTTTGATTCTTCAATGATAGCTTTCAGTTTTTTAACAGTCAGACTATGTGCTGCAAAATACCAGATTTCTTGAGGATTTTTGTTCAGGTGAGGTAACGTGGGATCGATAATCCGAACATCAGAGGTATCGTCTAGCTCAATCCAACTGTGTTCGATCGGTCTATATGGTTTTCCAGCAAAAGCTAAAAATCCCTGAATATACTTTGCTCCCTCAGTAGATAATGCTGCTTTATAAGCATTATCAAACGGAGTGCTAGCTCTGCTGTTTATCTGTTCAGCAATTTTGATTGACAGCGTTTCATCCAATAGTTTGTTCATCAATAGCAAGGATTAGAGCAGCCATAAAAACATATTACCACTGCTACTGACCATTTTGCTTGGGCATTGGGAATTAGTTATTCACTAATGACAAATGACAAATGACTAATGACAAACTCTACTTTGTGCTAATCACCATCTGTAAATTTATTAATAAGTCGCTTGAGGTGTAGGGCTTGGACAAAAGGGTTTTAACACTATTACCAAGGTTTTTAATCATTTCATGATTGGAGGCTAATCCACTAACACCAATAATTTTGATATCTGGATTAATTTTTTTCAATACATTGATAGTTGTTGGCCCATCCATAGATGGCATCATCATATCAACTAACACCACACTAATTTCTTGTTGATGTTTTGTATATAGTGCGATCGCATCAATACCATCACTAGCCACTAAAACTTTATAAGCATTTTGTTCTAACCAGGTTTGAGTAACCTCTCGAATTGAATCTTCATCATCAACAACGAGAATTAATTCTCCATGCCCTGCTGGTAATTCCTGATATCTAGCTAATTTACTATCTGCTTCGATTGTTTGCGTTACGGGTAAGCAAACTTGAAACTCTGTACCTTTGCCCACTTCACTAACTACATTCACAAAACCGCTGTGGCTTTTGATAATGCCAAGGACTGTTGAAAGACCAAGCCCTGTGCCTTTACCCACTTCTTTTGTTGTGAAAAATGGCTCAAAAATTCTATCTACTATTTCTCTTTTAATTCCTATACCTGTATCGCGCACGGTAATCATCACATAAGAACCCGCTTTAGCATCAATATTCATCCGAGCATAATGGCTATCAACCCAGAAATTCTTCGCAGAAATCTTTAGGATACCGCCATGAGGCATAGCATCACGAGCATTAATGCAGAGGTTCATCAGTACTTGGTGTATCTGAGTTGCATCACCAAAGACATCCCACAGGTTTTGCCCAGGAACATCAATGTGGATTTCAATAGCTCTGGAAAATGTTTGCTTAACAATGTTTTCGATTTCTAAAATTGAATTCCGTATCTGTAAGGTTTTAAAGTTACCTACAGAGCCACGTGAAAACCATAGCACTTGTTTAACTAAATCTGCTGCACGTTTAATATTAGTTTCCATAATTGTCAGCCATTTCTGACTATTTTCATCCGGCAGCTTTGCCTCTAAAAGTTGTACTGTCATCATCATCGGTGTCAGTGCATTGTTGAGGTCATGAGCGATGCCACTTGCTAGAGTGCCAAGACTCTCCATCCGCTGGGCCCGGAGAAACTGGGCTTCAAGTTGCTTTTTCTCTGTGATGTCGGAGTTGACAATCAGGATGGATTTGGCTTGCCCCTCATCATCATTTACTAGTGTCCAGCGACTAGCAACGATGATTTCTTTGCCTTGTTTTGTGACTTGATATAACTCACCTTGCCACGCACCACTCTCAACTAAAGTTTCCTGGATGTTTTTCAATTGCCAAAAACTTTGCTTTTGATAAAAAAGCTGATTTGCATTCTTGCCCACTACTTCTTCTGCCATCCAGCCGTAGAGATGTTCAGCCCCTTGATTCCAAAATTGAATTTGGTTAATCAAATTTTGAACGATAATCGCGTCTGTGGTGATGTTAAGCAAAGCAGCTTGCTCGCGGATTTTCTGTTCTGCATCTTTGCGATCGCGTAGCGCAGCTTGCTGTTCGGTAATATCAATTACAAAGCCTGCCATCCGAGCAACTTTACCTGTAGAGTCTAAAAAGATATACCCATTGTTCTCAACTGTGATATAAGTGCCATCTTTACGACATACACGAAATTCAAGATGGAATCGCTCTTTTGTGGATAAAACCCGGTTAATCTCTTTGTTAAAAAAGCTGCGATCGTCAGAATGAATCAATTCTAACCAGCGGTTCAAACCTCCCAACATCTCAGGCATAGAGTAACCTAATATTCGCTCTACATTGCCATCATATTTAATCTCATTAGTATGCAAGTGCCAATCGTAGAGAATCTGACCACTTGCTTGAATTAGTGCTTGATAGCGATTGTTCCACTCATCTAATGCATCTGAATGACATCGTAGTTTTTCCTCTACCTGCTGACGCTCCAAGATTTCGCTCTCTAAACGGTTATTTTGCTCTGTAAGTTTTTTTGTGAGGTTCCGTAAACGTAAATGGGTATTTATCCTAGCTAAAACTTCTTGAGATTCTAAAGGTTTGGTAATGTAATCTACAGCCCCAAGATTCAAACCTTTAACTTTATCTACCTTGTCACTCATGGCAGTTATAAATATTACGGGAATATCTTGAGTAGCTGTATTTTTTTTCAAAAGTCTACAAGTCTCAAAACCGTCAATTCCTGGCATTAATACATCCAGTAAAATCAGGTCAGGTGAAGCATATTCTGCCATATAAACGGCACTTTGTCCATCTTCAGATACTAAAACTTGAAAGCTGTAATAATCTAAAAAGTCAAATAATACTTGTAAATTAACAGGAGTATCATCGACTATTAAAATAACAGGTTTTTCCTTTTTATTAAAATTCATACTTGCCTCTTATTAAATTTATTTTAAAATTTCTATAATTTGTTTTCCTTGAAAAAAAATTATAATACTTACGTAAAACTACAGGTGGTAGGGGCAATTCATAAATTACTCCTATCTAAAAATCAGGGTTTCAGCTATTGTTTGTGTAACTCCTGCTTTAGCAAGTTGATGAAGATGTGTGGCAGATGGCACTCGATCGCCTACTTGTTGGAATAGCAAAAATAATTTTGCTATTTAAAATGTCTCTTGGCTGATTTGAGATACCATACTTTCTGCCAATTTTTTAGATACACACAAATTTTAGACTTAAATTAAAAAGATTTAATTAAATAAAAGTAAACTATTTCCACAAAATAGCGGTTTCCAAGTGATGAAGTATATATAGGAATCCGGTTTGATTCCTGAATTTACTTGCGTGAGCAGGGAACAGGAAAGAAGGCATAGATCCGTACTGAGTCTTGTTCAAAAATAAAATAGGAGTCCTATACCTCATTCTTATTAGAAAAAGCTATATAGCGATCGCACTTTTATTCTCTTTCCAAAAACAAATAAATATATATATGGAAAAGTTAAGGGCGCACAGCTAGCTGCACGCCCTTACTATGTTTATCTATAAAAAATCTATGGAGTTGTGGAGGGATCGAGTTTTAGCCGAGCCGTTTTGGGGTGACAGGGACTTCCCCAACAAACCTGCCCAGAAGGCATATTAGTAAAAACACTACTCCGAGCGCCAATTACAGCATTAGCCCCGATTTGCACTCCTGGCCCAATAAAACAATCTGCCGCTACCCATGCACCATTTTCAATGGTGATACTTGCTGTTTTCAACCCAAAGGCAGGATCTTGGAGATCGTGAGTACCAGTACACAGGTAACTTTTTTGGGAAACTACGCAATGTTCGCCGACTTCGATCTGATCGAGGCTATATAAAACTACGTTATCTCCAATCCAACTGTAGTTACCAATGGTAACTTTCCAGGGGTAGGTAAATCGGGCTGTAGGTCGAATTAATACACCTTTGCCGATACGAGCGCCAAATAATCGTAACAAAGCACAACGTACAATATTTAACGGTTGAGGAGTTAGAGGAAAGGCGATCGCTTGTACAAACCACCATAATAAAACATACCAACTTGGACGCCCCCGGTCAAACCAAGATTGGTCATATTTGCGTAAATCTACGAAAGGTTGGTCATTAGTCATTATCAGGAATCAATGGTCAATAGCTTTGCTTCTGCTTCTCTGCTCCCCTGCTCCTCTGCTCCCTCTTTTGGGATAGTTGCAGTATTTAAGTGACCACCACAGTTGCGTAATTCGTAAAGTTTCACGCCAATTTGATATTCATATTGACTGAGTAAACGTGCATAGATATATCCTGCTTTGCCATCTAAAAAACCGCGTTGAATTATATAAAATAAAACAAACCGCAAAACGGGTTTAAATGGTAGGTGTACCCAAACTTTTTTCAAAAATCTTTTGCGTTGTACGGCATCGCCAAATAGATTAGCGCCGATAGTACCACTATCATCTTTACCTGTAAGAATATTAAAATAAACCCTGGCTTCCCAGTTGGAATATCTGTTGTGCCGTTCTAACCAGTGGTAAAGGTCGCGGAAGTCTTCGTGGAGCATATCATTTTTGAGATACCCAACTTTCCCTTGCAAAATCACGTGTTCGTGAACTTCGTTATCACCAGTATTAGGAATATCTTCTGTATTTAAATTTTCGTAGCGACCTTTTTTATGTTGAAATAAACGTAGATTCCAATCAGGATATTTCCCGCCATAACGAATCCATTTTCCTAAGAAAAATACGCGGCGGTTGAGATAATAACCTGTATATTCATCATTTTGAATTGCTTGCTCAATTTCTGACCAAAGTTCGGGGGTGATGCGCTCATCACAATCTACAATTAGCACCCATTCATTACGAAAAGGCAAATTATCTAAAGACCAATTTTTCTTTTTAGGCCAGCGTCCATTGAAGTTGAATTGTACGACATTTACACCGTAACTTTTAGCAATCTCAATGCTGTTGTCGGTACTTTGAGAATCTACTACAAATATTTCATCTGCTCTGCTGAGGCTAGTAAGGCAAGCAGGCAAGTTAGCTTGTTCGTTCTTTGCTGGAATTAGTACTGAAACTGGTATTTTAGATGACATATTGAGTAAAAATTATGTTACTGGTTATTTCTTATTTGATGTAGATAAAAGACCCTGAATAGCAGCATTTAAGTAACCAATCTGACCGTAAGCATACACCAGTTTGTCAAACCGTTCTGCTGGATCGGAGAAATACTGTAAAGCTTTATACAAGCCTCGCACAAACCGTTCGCTACCTCGCTGTAATTGAGCGATCCCAGCTTTACCAGCGAGTTGTTCTCGATAGCATTCACTGATACCCTGCCACCAGCCCCGGTTTAAAAACCAGGAGCGTTGGAGGCGTTCTGGGGCTACATTGTGAGCGACGAGTGCTTCGGGAAGATAAGCAACTTGCCAACCACGCTGTAGAGCAAATTCGGTCATTTGCAGTTCTTCGTTAGATAATAAATTTTTACCCACTCGACCGAGATGGGGATCGAAACCGCCAATTTCTTCGAGGAAACTGCGGCGGATGGAATAATTTAAGCCTCTGGGTGTTAAACCAGGTTGCTCAATGTAAATGTTACTGTCACCTAAGTCGTATGCACCCAGATTTGCAGCTAGCCCCGGAGATAGCCATCGTGGTTGTTGAATTCCTGGAGGCCACAGGAGAGTGACTTTGCCACCTGCGATCGCTAGCTTAGAATTATTGTAATAGGCAGAATATAAAACTTGTAGCCAGCCCTTACTGGCAACGGCATCATCATCTAGATAAGCAAGAATATCACCACTGGCTACCTTTGCACCCGTGTTGCGGGCGACAGATAAACCAATGGTGGGTTCAAAAACATACTTCAGGCGCGGATTGTGGCTTCTTTGTTCTACAACCTCACGAGTGCGATCGCTAGATCCATTATCAACTACCACAATTTCAAAGTCAGCAGCAAAATCCTGCTCTAAAAGACTATCAATTGCAGCCCCTAAATAGGTATCTCGATTGTGGGTACAGATAATGGCAGAGATTTGGATGTCTGGCATAGATTGAATTTTGGATTTGAGATTTGGGACTTCGGCTCCTTTCGACTCCGCTACCTCGGCTTCGCTCGGCACAAGTCAAGGCAAGTCGCTCAGTCGAACGATTTTAGATTAAAATCTAAATCCAACGCTATAACTGCTGAGAGTTAATCTAAACCAAAAGTTACCGACCTACCAACCGAGTTTCTTCGGAAATAATCTTTAAAACTTTACGTTTGTTGAATATGACTGTGTAAAACTACAAGAGTTTGCGCCAGTTGACTAAGGCGGGTTTCCAAAGATTGCTTGCGCCCTAACAGTTGACGTAACTTTTGGTAACGAGCGATCGCCATACTAACATTGGGAACCTGATCCGGTGGACATGGACGCGACCAAACTTTACCAGTATCGTCTACACCACAGAGGCGATAGCCAGTAATAGATGATTGATAAGATACTTTTCCACCAGTGGCACAAATTTCTTCTACGTAGTTCATCAGGCGGTCAACTTCTGCATGGCGCAGTGTCGCAGTTCCTCCTGGTTCTGGTTCGGGGGGATTGGATTCTAACCAGCCATTGACAATTGGCCCTTCTAAGTAAATATCCTGAATTTGTTTCAAAATATTTTGCAATTCTGTTTGCCAACCAGCAACAGTTTCCTGAATTTCTTGCAATAGATTCATTGCCAATGCTGGATTCGCTCCGTGGCGATGGCTACTAAAAGTGGGAGTTTTCAACTTGGGTAGGCTGGGTGTTTTGTTACCATTCTCTTCTGCTTGAAAGGTCTGCACAGATTCATGGTGAGGAAAGAAATTTTGGTCAGAAGGAGAATAATTTTCAGTATTTACGCTTAAGTCAACTGTTTGTCCTTGTGACTTTACTTCCTCATCCTGAGAGGATGGAATTTGTGTACTTTCTGTAGGTTCGTTAGCTCCGACGCTGATTCTAAAGGAGAAAGGCCGTTTTGTTGTCGAATCAGTTGTTTCGGCAGTAGAGGCAGTGCCGCGATTCCCTAAATCGTGTAGAGTTGCTTCAATGCGTTTTAAGCCTGCGTTCATAAAGACATCCTAAAGTTTGCTGTCCCCAGTAGTATTGAATAATTAAGAATGGGGTAGTTGGGATTTTTGGCTTTTGCCAGTTGTAGCATCTAATGATGCTGGTGCTAATTTTATCCCTTAAAAGTTATTTGAAACCAAAAATCTCACCCATGAAGTAAAAAAATGTGGCGATCAATTGTAACCGTGGGTATGTAGAGGAGGCAGGAGGCAGGAGATTGGAATTTATCTGTTGCTCTTAACCCCATCTAATTCCAGACCACGAAATTGTAGATTTTGCTGGAGGACTTAAACCACAAGCTTACTTGCGATAATAACCATAGGAGGCGACGGCAATATTCCTTCTGCCTTCTGCCTCCTGCCCTCTGCCTCCTGCCTCTCTTGTTAAAATACTCAGTAAAAAACTTTGGGTAAAATCATTTTAGTAACAGGGCCAGCACGATCTGGTAAAAGTGAATGGGCAGAAACTTTAGCTATGCAGTCAGGAAAAGCAGTTGTTTATATAGCAACAGCCACCGATAACCCAGATGACCAAGAGTGGCACCAACGCATTTTAGAACACCAACAACGTCGTCCCCAAGACTGGGTAACTTTATCTGTACCTGTGGAACTGTCTGCTACCCTTGCTGATGCCAAACCCTATACTTGCCTCTTAGTTGATTCTTTAGGGACTTGGGTTGCCAATCTCCTAGAACAGGATGAATCTAGCTGGGAAAATACCCTTGCAGAATTATTAGAGACGGTGGAATTGGTTGCTGCTGATATGCTGTTTGTAGCAGAAGAAGTGGGTTGGGGTGTGATCCCAGCTTATCCCCTTGGAAGGATGTTCCGCGATCGCCTCGGTTCTTTAGTACGCCAGCTAGCAACACTTAGCGAAATTGTTTATTTAGTGACTGGCGGCCATGTTCTCAATCTCAGCATCCTTGGTTCGCCATTGCCAAATAGAGTTGATGCTGGAACACTCAGAAGTCAAGATTCTTAACTGTTGATTCAAATTAATCCAAAATCTAAAATCTAACAATCTAGAATTGTAATATGGCAACCAAACAAGAAGTAAGAAAATACCTTGCCTACTGGTTTCAGTTGGGTAAGAGAGTGATTACGGGCAACGGTGAGGCAAGCTTTTTGCCCCAATCGGTGCTAAATGGCGATCGCTATAGTGAAGAATTTGAAGAATGCTGGCAAAAAATTATTTCATCGGAATCGGGTGATTGTTACCTTGAGGGTACACATGAAACTATTGCTGAATTGTTGACGCCAACATGGAATATGCTACCTTGCAGCCGATGCAGTATGCCAATAGCTGCGCGAAACGTCGGGATGCCGGCGTTGTTATGTCCCTGCAATGATTTACCTAACTGGCCGAATACTGAATTGCCAGCACCGCGAGAGCCAATTAAAACTCAAAACCAACTCCAAACAATTCGCGATCGGCTTGTAAAGAATATTACATAAAAAAATTGCTATGGGACTTCCAAAGAAAAAAATATCCCACAATTAACAGTCAGCAACTTCAAGCGGGATAATTTATTTTTTGGAGTTCCCTATAAAACCAATTGCAACTTCAACGGCTGTCGAAAAACCCATCTGCTCAATTTCTCAAAAATGCAGGTCTAAAACTCTTCCCACCAGGATAGAGTTAAGACCTATGTATTTTTTAGTTGCAGTAGGTTCGTTGTGGCAGGGTAGAATCTAATACAAAGGGATTATCATTACCTTGGGGTGTTTTAGCGATCGCATGACTGCGTGCTACCTCACCAGCATCAATTGGATCGTCTGCTTGCCACTTACAGAGAGTATCCTTTTGTGCTTCAAAGAAGCTTGCATTCGCCAGTTCTGGATAGACTGTGCGGAAATAGAAAATTACCCGAGCAATATCTCCTTTCTTTGCCTCCCGTGGTTCAAAAAATCCCCGTCTGAATTCACTGTATTTGTCAATATCCTGCGGACTTGGTTGGAAACTTAGCTCATCATCATCGAGATACCAAGACGTAGTTTGATTATCAGGAATATCTCCAAATGGAAAGTTTGCGCGATCGCTGTTAACTTCCACACGTGAAGCAAAGAGGTTATGCAAATCGCTTTTTGCTGGGCCTTCAGCTCCCATACTCTGTGGCCAGACGTGTTCAGCATTGATTCTGTGTCGTGCTGCTTCCTCTCTGGGTTTATCTGAATTTGGGTCGAGCGGAACACTGTAACCAGCGTAGATGTCCGTTACTGTACCGCCTTGGTTATCTATTTTGGTGTAGAGCAAATCACGGGCGCTACCATATCCGAGGCTAGCACGAGGGGAGTAAAGGCTGTCTAGTTTTTCCAGTAAATCGTCTCCTGTAACACCAGAAAGAATTGTGCCTGGTGTAACTGGTGGTTCAGGACTGCTAACTGGGACTGATGGAATGGGAGTAGTCTCACCAATCGCTGATAGAGTAAATCGAGCAATCACAGGGTCGTGATCGCTGACTACTCTAGAAATCCCTGCGTTAACGTGAACAGCATTGATCTCAGGATTTCCATTGTTAAACAAATTTGGGGTAATCAGGATTTGGTCAATTTGTTCCTTATTCCCTTGAAAGACATAAGAGAAGCGGTCATCTTGAGGAATTTTGTTTACCAAATTTTTCAGCTGATTTCCTTCAAGGATTTTAATCGGCTGGGAGTCTGGAGTATCGTTTAGATCGCCAAGGACGACAATATTTGCATTTGGGTCAGTAGTTAAGCGATTTTCGACAAATTTGTTAACAATTGTTGCCTGCTGTATCCGTTTTGGGTTGGAAGCTGCTCCTCCACTTTTAGAAGCAAAGTGATTGTTTATTAGGGTGATGGGAATATCGTTGAAAGTAAATTCACCCACTAAAGGTTTGCGACTTTTTAAAAAAGCTGGATCGTCCGCAAAGCGTTCAAGCTTTTGTAGCTTAACTCGTTGAGGATTGAACAAAAAGCCTACCCGAATATTGCCACCTGGTTGGCCTCCATCAAGTCCGTTCTGAGGAGGAATTTCCCGATATTCATAGGCTGGGCCTCCTACAGATTGGATAGAACTGATTAGAGTCTCAGCAGTCAGAGTAGCATCAACTACAGAACTTAACTCAGCTCCATCATTGTCTTGTACTTCTTGCAAAGCAATAATGTCTGGTGCTTCAAGATTAGTAACAATCTGGTTTGCCAAAGCTGCAAACTTACCGTTTTTCACATCATCATCGACGTTTCTCGCCGACCTATTATCAACCTTAGAGACGTTTTCCTTTTTAGGATCGAGGTTTTCGACGTTAAAGGTGGTAATCGTTAATTGCGTAGGACTTCCTACCAAAGATGTAACTTGTACACCATGAGCGATTCCTGAAGGAAACCAGAATGCAAGAAAAACGATAAAGCACGCTGTATGCAAGACTTTTCGGAAAGAACTCATGAACATTCTCCTTAATTGCAAATAGAGACTTAACTCAGTTGGAGCGCCATTCCGAAGATATGAGAAACAAAGAAATTGAAGTTTTTCTAAAGCCATTTGACTAAGAAAAACAAGCAAAACAATCTATCTGTTTCAGTCCAAAATCAAGTATTGAGTGCAAGCTTATGTTTGTATTAAGAGATGTACTTCGATTCCCAAGAATAAGTCATAACACAACCAATAATACAGCAGTCATTTGGTATTTATCAACTTATTATCTAGTCACTTGCAGATACTAAATTGCGATCGTAACTAGTAACAAATGCCTTATGCTTCTCAAGAGTGCTGAATGGGGAATCTTACTTTTTTACTCAGGACTGAGAACGGGCTAAATGCCCCGCTAATAAAACTTTGAACTGTTTTGGCCCATACCCAATGTTCAAATTCCTAAATATTTTGCTCAATAACCGTGCCACTATAGAAAATAGAGCTGCAAATTGAGCAATAGGAAGACTAAAGAACACTGTGCAGATAACATTCTTAGGGACGAGTTCCGGTGTACCCACGCGATCGCGCAATGTTTCCAGTGTCGCTCTGAGATTACCCCAAAGGGCAGAACTGTGGTTATTTGACTGTGGCGAAGGTACTCAGCATCAAATTATGCGGAGTGAACTGAAAATCAGTCAACTCTCCCGAATTTTTATCACCCACATGCACGGCGACCACATCTTTGGCTTGATGGGACTTCTTGCTACTTGCGGCTTGGCTGGCAATGTGGAACGAATTGATATCTATGGCCCACCTGGATTAAATGATTACATTCAATCCGCCTCACGTTATTCCTACACGCATTTTTCTTACCCGATCAAGGTTCACGCCATCCGTCCAGGGATAATTTATGAAGACAATGACTTCACCGTTAGCTGCGGTAATTTGCATCATCGAATTACAGCTTTCGGCTACCGCGTAGCCGAAAAAGACCGAGCCGGACGCTTTGATGTGGAAAAAGCCAAGGCGTTGCAAATTCCTCCTGGTCGGGTTTACGGTCAACTCAAGCGGGGTGAAACAGTTACCCTTACAGACGGACGGGTGATTGATGGCACCCAATTGTGCGGCCCTACAGAAATTGGTCGAAAGATTGCCTATTGTACAGATACAATTTATTGTGATGGTGCAGTGGAATTAGCTGATGATGTCGATGTATTAATTCACGAAGCAACCTTTGCCCATCAAGATGCAGATATGGCTTTCCAGCGGTTACATTCCACAACCACAATGGCAGCGCAAACAGCTTTAGCTGCTGGCGCGCATCGACTGATTATGAGTCATTTCAGTCCCCGCTATGCTCCCGGAAATACTTTAGAGTTGAAGGATCTCCTCAAAGAAGCTCGTGCTATTTTTCCCCGTACTGATATGGCTTACGATTTTATGATTCATGAAGTACCCAGACGACGGGAAATAGAGTTAACCAAGGTAAGCGTTTAAATTTTGGACTTTCCTGCGTAACGCTACGCGTAGCTTCCCTGGAAGGGTACGGCTACGCTAAGTCTAACGATTTTAGATTTTAGATTTCCTACTGAGCGCTTCTAATCTAAAATCTAAAATTAACCAGGTTCTATTTTAGATTTTAATAGTCTCAATCATAAAATCAAGCAAATAAACAGTAGCTTTATTTTCTGAGTAAGTAAACTATTTAACCAACAATTTACGGTTAACTAGATGTATCAAGAATATACAAATAGTATGGTTTAAATATTTTTATCAATGTGTTTTTTCTATTACAAGTTATTAAAATAACTATAATATATCTAGTAATATTATGAGTTGGATAATTTTATACTCAAATACTTAGGAAAAATAATTAATTTTTCGTCAAGATTTTTATTCCTTAAATAAAATATTTATTAAAAATTTATCCTTCTAACACTGATTCAGAATTTATATGCATGAATTGATGAACATGAAAGCGCCAATTGGCATAATGTTGTGCCAAATTAGCTTGTCATTGTTGGAAGAAGAATTAAGTATGCGATCGCAGCTATTATACCATTTTGAAAAATGATTGCGACACATGGATTCACACCAAGCCAGACGCACCAAGGCAATTTCCAATCCAAAATCTAAAATCCAAAATCTAAAATGGTATTAGGTGTAAAAAAAATCATTTCATATTTCTCATCAATCTTCCAAATAAATATAGTGTTTCGATATTAGAGGAGTTTAATAGTGGCTAAGACTAGTCTGAATCAAAAGCAACAGGTTACTACTTCAACACAAGGCGCAGTTGACATCAGACAACTATCTACTATTTTGCTTCGCCGACGCTTTCTGATCTTTGGGGTTTCCTGTGTAGTTATGTCAGTTGCTAGCCTCTTGGCTATCAATACCAAACCTACTTACCAGAGCAATATGCAAATATTGGTGAATTCCCATTTATCTCAAGGATCGCAGTCAAATACTCAGGTTACTAATTCAAATTCTCAAGTTGTTGATTCCACTACTCAGATGAAACTTATGCTGAGTTCTAAGTTGCTTCAAAAAGCTGTAGATTTACTCCATTATGATTATCCTGAGCTTACTTTAGAAGATATCAATGGTCAAAAACAACATAACAAAAAAGCACCTTTAGAAGTAACTCCAGAAGCGGGAGGTATAGGAGCAAATAAAGTTTTTAATCAAGCATTTAAAGTTTCTTTTAATGATGACGATCCAGTAAAAGCACAAAGAGTACTTCAAGCGCTACAGAAAGTCTATCAAAACTACAACAAACAGCAGCAAAAAGAACGTCTGAATCAGGGATTAGCTTTTGTAAACACTCGCCTACCTGAAATGAAAAAAGAGGTAAGTAAAGCTGAGAAAAACTTAGAACAGTTTCGCAAAAAACATAAATTACTCGATCCCGAAGTCCAAAGTAAAATTCTGCTAGAATCTCTAGCCGATATTCAACAACAATTACAAACCACTCGTGCCAATCTTCAAGATGTAAACGCTCGCTACGAGAATCTAGAGCAATTAATAGCGTCTTCGTCTCAGCAGAATACACTACTTTCTTCTCGTTTAAATCAGTCAAGCCGCTATCAAGCATTATTAAGTGAAATTCAAAAGACTGAACTAGCGTTGGCTAAGGAGCGGCTCCGCTACACAGATGATTATCCATCGGTACAAAAATTAAAACAGCAACGCCAAAGTCAACTTTCCCTCTTGCGAGAAGAGGTGAAAACTATTACTAATACTAGTAAGGAAAAGCCTTTATTCAAAGGACAAATGTTAGGGGTCGATCCAACGCTAGTAGATGAGTTTGTTTTGGTACAGACAAGTGTTTTAGGACTCACTGCCAATGAAAAAAATTTAGTCGAATCAGAACAGCAACTACGCTCTGAGCTAAACAAATATCCAAGCTTAATAGCAGAATATAATCGTCTGTTGCCAAAGGTAGAAACTAGTCGTAAAAACCTTGAACAACTAATCCAGGCGCAACAGTCATTAGGACTGAAAATTGCTCAGGAAGGATATAACTGGCAAGTTTTGACAGAACCTTCTCCCGGTATTTATATGGGCAACAACAGATTATTCCTTTTGGTTGGAGGAGCAGTAATTGGGCCGATTTTAGGTATCTTAGCCGCTCTGATTTTGGAAAAGTTTAATGACGCTATTTATTGTGCCGAAGATTTAAAGAAACTGACGAACCTACGTATATTAGGATCGGTACCAAAACTACCGTCACGTGGTGTCAAAAAACGGCGATTTGGCCTGCCTTGGAATGTCCGAAGTAGGTCAAATTCTTCTGTAATAGAAGCCAGCAGTAAATTGCCCGTCCATGAAACTTTGGACATGATTTATCAAAATATTCAAATATTAAAATACCCCTTACCATTCAAGTCGCTGATGTTCACTTCAGCATTACCAGGGGAAGGAAAGACAACCTTAGTATTAGGACTTGTAGCTAGCGCTGCCCGGATGCATAGACGGGTATTAGTAATTGATGCTAACCTACATAATCCTAGCCTACACAAAATCTTGGAACTATCCAATGATTGGGGACTCTCTCTGTTATTAGTTGATGAGACAACTACTCATTTTCAAGATTACATCCAGCCGATTCACCCCTCTATTGATATTTTGACTGCTGGGCCAGAACCAGAAGACACAGTGAAGTTGCTCAGTTCTCAACGAATGAAGGAACTAATAGAGCTATTTGAGCAAAGTTATGATCTAGTACTAATAGATGCTCCATCTATTTTAGGCACGGTTGATGCCAGGATTGTGGCATCTTTTTGCAATGGTATTGTAATGGTAGAGCGTATGGGGAAAGTGACTCGAACTGAACTGACTCAAGCAACAGAAATTTTGAGTAAGTTGAATTTAATTGGAATTATCGCTAATGAAGCGAGCAATTCTCAAAAGGTATTGGCATCGTAAATCGAAGAATAAAAGTTTCTCTTCCACAGCAGTCAGATTTGGACGATTCACTTTCCCCGATTTCTGATTTCTACCTTATATTTAAAGCAAAATGCATAATTAGTAGGAGGTGGCAACCTCCCGCGTTGGAGAACTGTCTCATCTTAAAGTAGTAGACGCCATAATCCAGAGCGTCAATTAGATACTAGTGTGATTAGATGATCGGTATGAAATTCCAACTTTACTTAGGCTCCTTATTTTCTCAGATTAAAGTACGTTATTGGTGGGTAAGTATCTTTTTGTGGATTGCTTTGGTTGCCCCAGCCCAAGCGTCTGTAATTTTACGCGTGGCAATTGAGAGGGGTGTTAATCAGGTAAAAGTAGGCAGTTCCACCACTGGGATTGTTAAGGATAGTACTGGCCGGACTCTCGGACAGTTGCCAGCGATGAGCGCATATTATGCCCAAGCCGTTCCTGGCGGAGTTGCTTTAGATAAGTGGCAGTCTGGTTTATTTTGGATTGAGCCAACTGGTAAAGGATTTGTTTATATTGGCGATCGCTGGTATCGAGGCAGAACTCTGGTTGTCCCCACAGAAAAAGGCTTAACGGCTGTTAACTGGGTTGACGATCAAGAATATCTTTACAGCGTTCTTGGTGGGGAAATGGATGCTAGCTGGCCCCAAGAAGCACTAAAAGCCCAAGCGATCGCAGCCCGCACTTACGCCCTCTACGAACGAGAAAGACAACGCAATAATCCCGTTTACGATTTAGGCAATACCCCCGATCGCTGGCAAATTTACAAAGGTGTCATCAGTGAATCTCCTGCTACTTACGCCGCAGTGGATTCTACTTTAGGGCAGGTACTAACTTACAAAAACCGGATTATTCTCTCAGTCTTCCACGCTTGTTCTGGGGGACACACCGAAAACGTAGAAGATGTTTGGGGAAATACCCTCCCTTACCTACGTGCGGTTCAAGACTACGATCAAAATATCCGCGAATGTAATTGGGTAAAAACTTTCTCGCCCAGTGAAATTAGCGCTAAATTTCCTGAAGTGGGCAGCGTGACGGCGATGATTCCAGAGACATACTCACCTTTTCGCAGTGTTAAAGTTTTAAAAATTGTCGGTAACAAGGGTACGAAGGTGCTACAGGGTGAAGAAGTGCGAACAGCCCTCAAGTTAAAAAGTACCAAATTTAGCGTCACCAAGGGGAGCGATGGTAGTTTTGTACTGCAAGGGCTTGGCTATGGTCATGCTTTAGGCATGAGTCAGTGGGGGGCGTACAATCTGGCTCGGCAAGGAGTGAACCATCTGCAAATTTTGGGACATTATTATCAAGGTGTAGCTCTAACACCAATTCAGGCGAAGTAATCAGGGATTGGGGATTGGGCATTGGGCATTGGGCATTGGGGATTGGGCATTGGAAAGAGGACTTGGAGACAAGGAGAATTGGGGACAAGGGGAAAGACTTGTTGTAAGTTCTAAACTTTTGTCACCTTGTCACCTTGTCCCCTTGTCCCCTTGTCCCCTTGCTTCCCCTGCTCCCCTGCTCCTCTGCTCCCCTGCCCCTCTGCTTCCTATTCCCCACTCCCACGTTCTAAGCGCCGTTGCCATTCAGCATCAATTTTTGCAGAACGTTCAACTTCTTGGTCGAGTAAGTCAGTTTCGCTAGAATACACTAAATCTTCGTTGCCAATGACTTTTTCTGTTGCAAATTGTTGAGCATAGTTGATTTTTTGTTGTAAAAGTGCATCAGGACTTGCCAATAGCCTTGCTCTGGAAAGGCGATCGCGGTTGCGATCGCCTATTTTGCGATTACGCCACCCAATCCAGAAATAACGCAATAACGGTATACCTAAAAAACCTACTCCGTAAGCCAATAGCAGCCAATAAATTCCTTGTACAAAAGCTACCAGTCCACCTAACTGGACGGCAACAGTTCCATCTCTCAATAAACTTCCCAGTACTAAAGCACCAACAAAATTTAGTATCCCTAACCCAGCACTCAGCATAATTTGCCCGGAACTTGCGGCACTAAAACGCCAAGGAAATTCCTCTAAACGATCTGATATTGCATGACGACGCTTTTTAACTGCACTCACCTGCAACTCTGGGAAATAATAAACAATTTGCCCTTCTGGACTTACCCCTGGTTGCCCATTAAACCGCGTCAGAACGGGCAGCATATAATCTTCGTACTCTCTTGTGTATCCTTCGCCAATGTCATCCAAATATGGGGCAATTTGTTCTGCTACCACTGCACCACGGTTACTCCGAATCACCGTAGCAATTTCTTGCCAGCGACGTTCTTCTAAGTTGGCGTTCGGATTACCATCGCCAAACAAAAACGAAAACACAGCTTCAAAGAAATTCAGATTGCTTTCTTCCCGCCTTTCAGGTCGGCGTTCCTGATAGTGGGTGTCATAATTTGGGCTAAGATACCAAAAGAAATTTGGAAAATAGAAGAAGCCTCCACCGCCGGAATTACTGCCCCGATTATCGCCGTCACGGTCTGAATTGATAGAGGTAATGATAATGAAGATGGTAACAGTTATCAGAGCGATGGAAACAGTTAAGAAAATTCCAAAAGAAATGCGAATCAGGTAAAACAGAACACTCCAGACTTTTTTCCACCATTCCTGCAATCGTAGCCGAAAGTATTTATTACGCAAAATTGCTCGAAAATTTTGTGGAAAAAGGAAAACTATATCACCTGAATCCGCTACCTGCAAATGCCCGCCAGCATCAGATGCCAGAGCTAACAAGCTTTGATTAGCTTCAGCGACGTTCAATCCTGCCTGAGTTGCCACATCACCAACGGTGACACGGTAGCCCAGTTGTTCCACAGCCTGCATGATGGTGGGACTGGGAGCCATTGCTCTCCCCTCCTATTGAAAATTATTCCTTTTCTTAAGTATAAAGTTTTATTTTGAGCGACTTAGCTGGGATAGAGGTAACAATTCAAAATTCAAAGTGTTGACGTTCGGTCTTCAACTCTTTAATTGACTAGACAATCAACAAATGATCGGACACGCAAAATGATATAATTACTTGCCTCAGCTTGGTTAAATCAGCAAATTTACTGCTCAAATATGGTTCAATACACTCTCGCTCAAAGCCCAGAAATTATCCTTACTGTTTCTGGAAAAGATTCATCCAAAGCTCGTGATAAAGCAATGGATCAGCTAATGGAACTGATGGATGCAGGTAAGCTACCCACGGAACTGGAAGAAGGATTTGGCCCTCAACAATTAATTGAGGTAAAAGAGTCAACTATTGATACTGCTAATGGTGAAGATACGATTACACAAGCTGTCCAGATTCTGAGTAACCTGGCCACGCTCAAACTGAAAGTTCAGGAGTCACGATCTGAAGCGTTGGAAATTCGTAAAGCTGTTGATATTCTATTTACCGATGACTCGGTGACAGAAGAGGAAATGACTCGACTCAAGGAAGGTTTTAAAGTTCTCAAAAACTTTGCCCAAGCTAATGTGCGTTACCAAGAAGCACGAGCTAAAGCAGAACTAGCTAGGCAGACCCTAGATCAAGCTCTCAAATCCCCTGATAAGTAACATTCACAGAATTAGATGCATTGAGATAGATCTTAAAAATTCAATTAAATACTGTAAAAGACAGGTATGATAACCTGTCTTTAGATTAACTGGGGCGCTAGGATTCGAACCCAGGGATGGCGAGACCAAAACCCGCTGCCTTACCACTTGGCGACGCCCCAATAATTTCACTATGGTTAATATAACACTTAGTCCTGGGTTAATGTCAAGTACTTTAATAGTTGATTTCAGATAATGGGTTTTTACAACAGGATAGTGATTGGTGGGAATCCTTGTATTTGAATTCTTTCATCACTTCAGGTGAACCCTTGAATCTTCGTGCTTCAAGCAGAAGATTTTTTCCTGAGCATCTAAAGTCTGGTTATTTTGATGATGAACCGCTTTGAGTCTCGTCTTAACCTATTTGTTTTTCTTTAATCTCCAGTCTCGTGAAGAAAGACGCCTGCAATCCGACTTGATGACAGTAGTTGCTTAGTAGCCAGCCATATAAAGAGTGGAATAGTCTTAGCATAGCGGCCGCAAAGTCGGCGCGGTTCTTGAATCCATCGATACAGCCATTCAAGTCCTAAGTCTCGAACTATGCGGGGTGCGCGCTTATGAATTCCGGCATAAACTGGGAAAACTCCACCCAGTCCAATCATTACAGCTTGTATTTTGCCCTTATGTTGAGCTATCCAATTTTCTTGTTTGGGACATCCCAAAGACACTAAGACAGCGCTAGCACCACTAGAGTTAATCTTTTTAACCAAGGCTTCGTCTTCAATTTCAGTTAGGGGACGAAAGGGTAGAGGTTCCATTGCCGCAATCTTTATCTGCGGAAATTCTTTCTCTAACCTGTTTTGCATCCTAGAAAGAATTTCTGTTTGGGAACCTACAAAGAAAATGCTCAGATTTTGTGTTTGAGTTAGCTGACACAAGGCGAGAAAAATATCCATCCCTGCCACACGGTCTTGGTAAAGCGCTCCCATTTTTCGCATCATCCACACCAGAGGCATACCATCAGGAGTAACTATATCTGCATTTCGCAATACGATGGCAAACTCTGGATTCCAATGGGCTTCAATGAGCATGTGTACATTGGCTACATATACTGTTTTACTCTCACGCCTACTCGCCCACTTCAGTATTGTTTGTATCTGCTCGTCAAACCGTAAAGCAGTAATAGGAAAATCAAGCACTTTTTTAGTAGGTAGAAGCACTCTCGCCACCATCAATAACTCCTGTATCCAAGAAAACAATTCATAGATTACCTAGACCAATCACAACGATTTAATATTTAGATTGGATGACTCCTGACTTTTTGTAAACTTGTGTGATTGTTGGAAGTTAACACGTGGAGGTGCAATTGCCTTTTTAGTATACTTTTGGCTTAATCGGTAATACTAGAATTATTTACTGTTGTGTCCTAGCTTACTGTTTTATGTTAAGGATTTTAGACACTGCTTGACAAAATTCATACTTCCTTCATAATTAATTTTCAGTTAGTTCATCCAAGCATTATAATTGCGATAAATTCCTAGAGAAAAACTGTATATTAAGTAGTATACACTACTTAATTACTTAAGTATAAATGTAAAATGCTAACCAGTTAATCTGCGGGTTTTATACGTCAATATGCGCTTAAGAGGTTGAATTAATTTAGTATATTTTAAAAAATAATAATTTTCTTTTCTCTTATAATAATTTCCAAATTTATTACAGATTTAATAATGTAGTGTCTGTATTGAAAAATCTCTAAATTTTCTTTTTTTCTGAAATAAAAGCCCAAAAAATAAGGGAAAGATAAATTTATCTTTCCCTGGTCTATCGTTTTTGCTATTGTCTGGCTTGTTACTTTCTTTAAGTCTTTGGCGTAACATTTGCCTTTGTTTTTTTAGTTGACGCTTCCTAGCAGAACCGCCTCTACCTTTATCATTTCTGCCTTCTTTACGGGGAGATTCCCATCTTTTCAGGCGCATAAGTTTTTAACCTCTTTAGTACTTGTTTGGTAGTGGGCAGGAGGAGAATCGAACTCCTATGACCGTAAGGCCGCCACATTTTGAGTGTGGTGCGTCTACCAATTCCGCCACCCGCCCTTGTATCTAACCTTAACTAGTATACTCTAATTAAGGGATTTTGTAACAAGTCTGAAAATTATTTCTGAAAGTTTTGCTGGAATCACATTTCTAACAGTTCTCCGACTAAAAGCGTGGCAGGGTTAATAAACTAGGGTCAATATCCTGCATTTTGGCACAGCCGCTAAGTGCCATTGCCACATTTAACTCATCTTGTAGGAGCGAGATGACATGAGATACGCCGATTTGCCCTGCTATGGCTAGTCCCCACAATATAGGTCGTCCGATTAGTACTACTTTTGCTCCTAATGCCAGAGCTTTGAGAATGTCTGTGCCTCTACGAATGCCGCCATCCAACACTACTTCTACCTTGCCATCCACTGCGGCTACTATTTCAGCGAGGGCATCTAAAGAAGCGATCGCACCATCAAGTTGTCTGCCACCATGATTGGAAACAACAATTGCTTTGGCTCCATATTCTACAGCCCGCACAGCATCATCTGGGCGTAAAACTCCTTTGATAATTAAAGGTAGTGGAGATAAAGACTGCAACCATTTCAAATCGTCCCAAGTGACTGCTGGGTTGAGTTGTTGGGCAAAGTAGGTAAATAAACCAGATTCGCCTTTTTCATGGGAAATATCTAGTCCTGAGATACTAGCAAGATTAGCCAGGTGTAAGTCTTGAGGTAAGGCAAATTCATTACGTCTATCTCTCTCGCGCTGTCCGAGAACGGGTGCATCCACAGTGAGACAAAGTGCTTTGTAACCTGCTTTATAGGCTTTTTCTACCAAAGCACGAGTTAATCCCCGGTCTTTATGGATGTAAAGTTGGAACCATCGCAGAGAATCTGGAAACTGATTACATGCAGTCGCCACTTCTTCAATGCTCTTTGTTGCCATTGTACTTAACACCATACCCACACCAGCTGATGCAGCAGCTAGGGCCGTGGCAACTTCTCCGTCTGGATGGGCTAGACATTGGAAAGCCATCGGTGCAATTAACAAAGGTAGTTGCAGGGGTTGTCCTAAAATAGAGGTACTTAGATTACGATCGCTCACATCGACTAATATTCGAGGTCGCAGCTTGACTCGCTCAAAGGCAGCACGATTATCTCGTAATGTGATTTCGTCCCAAGCACCACTGCTATAGTAATCAAGTGTCGTTTGAGATAGATATTCTTTTGCTAGCTTTTCGTACTCAAAAAGGTTGATGGGTCGAAAGCGATCGTTAGTAGATAAATCGGTAGACATCATTAAATCTATAGCAAGGGACTGGGGACTGGGGACTGGGGACTGGGTGAAAAGTCTTTTTGTGTCTAAGTTTTATCATCTGTTGATGTCCTAATCACCAAGGCTTGTGCTATGAGATAAAACTTTTGTTCGTAGTGAGCGATTTATCGCTCTGCATAAGATTTTAAATGGCTAGAGCCGCTGACTACGATTATTCTTTGTCAAGGCTTGCAAATGTATTTATTTTTACTTAGTTAGCGATCGCTCAATTAATTTATGTGTTGAGGCGTTGTTCAACAAATAGTATCAAGATTGCTCCCAAAAAAAGACCTCTGGCGTAAAGCAGAGGTCTTTCTGTTTCAGAACATTGTAAAATTTATAAGCAATGTAAAACGCTGATATGGTTAATTTAGTGGCTTTTGTGCCACGAACACAAAAATAGCAACCCAATTGCCAATCCCATACTGACCATTATTATTACTCCTATACCGAAAATGCGTAGGCGCAGCCCGCCGCAGGCATCGCCAACATTTAGGTACAGATATAGAAATCTAATGCTGCGACCAAAACTTCATCTTATGCAAGATTTTAGGAGAACTTTTCCCAGGATTGGGCAACTAATTGGCTTAACCAGCGGCGTTGTTCCCGATCCAGTAGTGGATCGTCTGCTAACAACTGAGCGGTCAATTCTTCCAAAGATTGACCCTGAGCGCGGACAATTTTAATTACTCCAGCGATCGCACTGGCAACTAGTTCTTCATCAATCGGCTGTTGTCGCAGAGCAATAATTTCTTGGGGACTGTCTGGAATGGGATAATTCATGGCGTGGGTTTACAGAAATACAAAATGAACAATAACTTTGACAAACTCTTAAAATTTCTTCACTGAATCTTTACGAAACTAATAGGGCGGAGTTTACCTTATTTTATGCCTTAAGAAAATCTGTCTTAGTGAGTAGATTGATGGGAGATGTCAGGAAAAAATGAAAGAAATACTTTATTTAGAAGTTCCAACTCCAGATATAGACACTGTGCGTAGTTGGTTACAAACAGATTTTGAACCTGGAAATGGAGAAAAAGTGCTTACCCCGGAAGGCTTTCGCCTTCAAATACCCAGTGCTATTACACCTGCAAAAGTGAGTCTTTCCGAAAACTTGCCTACAGAACTTTCGGTATTTGTCTGGTCGGTGCAACGAACTACCTATCTGAAAGTGTTTCGCTGGGCAGAACAACCTTTTCCCAGTGAAGGACAAATTCTGCAACGCTTGACCAAGGAAATCAGAAGCCGTTTTCCGCATCATTACCCAGAACCGCCAGCAATTGATTTATCCCAGCAATCAATATTTGCCGCACTAGCCTCTACTTACCCCCTTACCGTCAAGTATTTTCAGAAAATGCCCAACGGTGAATATGACCTAACTCGTGCCTATTGGTGGGAACAACGATGGCGCGAAGGGGTGCGGAATCCGCAACAGCCGCGTCAAGTGGTGTTTTCGCAGGGGAGCAGGGGAGCAGAGGAGCAGGGGAGCAGGGGAGCAGAGGAGCAGGGGAGCAGGGGGGAAATAAGCAATGCCCCATCCCCCATGCCCTATGCCCAGTACGACATCATCTACATTGGCGGCGCATTAGGCGTAATCCATGCAGCACTGATGGCAAAACTCGGATATAAAGTCTTGCTGGTAGAACGAATGCCCTTTGGGCGGATGAACCGAGAATGGAATATTTCCCGCGACGAGATTCAAAGCTTGGTTAACTTGGGTTTACTCACCCCCGCTGAGTTAGAAACCATCATTGCCAGGGAATACAAAGACGGATTCAATAAGTTTTTTGATGCTAATAATCCAGCCAAACTGCGATCGCCCGTCCTCCACACACCCACAGTCCTAAATTTAGGCTTGGATTCCGACAAATGGCTCCAAATGTGTGGGCAAAAACTGCAAGCGGCAGGCGGTGAAATTTGGGATGAAACAGAATTTATCCGTGCAGATATTGATATATCACAGGTAGTTTTGCAAGTCAAGCACTTGCCCAGTCAGATTGAGAAGCAAGTAAGTGGAAGACTGCTAATAGATGCAATGGGAACCGCGTCCCCTATCGCTTGGCAATTAAATGGTGGTCGTGCCTTTGATAGTGTCTGTCCGACAGTGGGAGCGGCAATTGAGAGCGGATTTGAACCAGGGGTATGGGATTCCCAATATGGGGATGTTCTTTACAGTCATGGGGATATTTCGCGGGGAAGGCAGTTGATTTGGGAATTGTTTCCCGCAGCAGATGAGGAACTGACGATTTATTTATTTCATTACCACGAAGTCAATGCTGAAAATCCCGGTTCTTTGCTGGAAATGTACGAGGACTTTTTCACAATTTTGCCAGAGTATCGCAGGTGCGATATGGACAAATTGGTGTGGAAAAAGCCGACATTTGGGTATATACCAGGGCATTTTAGTGTGGGGAGTCGCGATCGCACAGTTGCCTTCGATCGATTGATGGCGATTGGTGATGCAGCATCACTCCAATCTCCGCTCGTTTTCACCGGTTTTGGTTCCCTAGTTCGCAACTTAGAGCGCTTAACAACGCTCTTGGATACTGCCCTCAAACATGACTTGTTGAGTTTCCGCCACTTGAACCAAATTCGCGCCTACCAAAGTAACGTTTCTGTGACTTGGCTATTTTCCAAAGGGATGATGGTTCCCACAGGGAAATTTTTACCACCACAACGGATTAACTCCATGCTCAATACCTTTTTTGGGCTGTTAGCAGACGAACCGCCAGAGGTGGCAGATAACTTCATCAAAGATCGGTGTGATTGGTTAACCTTTAACCGTTTAGCACTGAAAGCAGCCAGGAAAAATCCTGCCTTGCTTTTATGGATTTGGGAACTTGCTGGCCCTAGAGATTTAGTGCGATGGCTTGGTAGTTATTTCAACTTCGGTCGTCATGCCCTGGTTAATGCTTTATTAAGCCCGTGGTTGCCGCGCTTCTTAAACCGGGTAGGTTCTTGGCTAGAACCCCGGAATCCAGGCTTGTGGCTGTGGTTATTGGCGATTAATTATGCGATCGCCACAGGCAAACCGCGATCGTCAAGTCAGGTAGCAAAAACCAACCCAGAAGCCATAATTCCGAAGTCAGAAGCAAGAATTCTGAATTAGGAATGGAGCATGGAACATTAGGCATTAATCACTTGTACAGACGCGATTAATCGCGTCTCTCCTAACTCTTGGGGCGAAAATTCGGCAGTTCTACAGATGCCAATGATTTACGCCCCTTGGGTGGGCGCTGGGGATAAACTACTGGTGAAGGTGAATTGTCATCATTGGTGTTATCACCTAATGACTCTGAGGACAAATCACTTGCTGACAATTGGGAAACTTCTAACCAGTAGTCTTCAGTTTCTCCAACAGACGTTTCGGTGTGAGATGGATTAGAGGAAAGCAGTAAGTTATTAGCTGGTGAAAGCACAGAATCCGTCGTCCAAGAAGTAGAGGTAGTTGCAGAAGGATTAATTTCTGCCTTCAAATCTTCCTCGTGTGGATTTTCTAGTTCCTCATCGTCTTCTAAGATTGTTGCTAAAGTCTCCCAAATAGGCACATCACTAACATCCGTTTTCGCAGCAGGTGGTGGTGATGTAGATGCAGGCTGGGAGGTGAAAAACATTTGGATTAAACTATCTAATTGCCGATCTAAATTTGATGAATCCGCAGGTGAAACCGCTTCAGTTGTATCTGGATCATCAACTTTTGGAGATGGCGCGGGTTGTGTTGGTGTTGGCGTATCTTTCTTAACTGTCCAGTTCCAAGGAGATGATGGCGGTGTTGCAGGAGCTTCATTTCTTTGGAATGGAATTGGTGCTGAAGGTTCACCCCAAGAATTATCTAGATCGTTACTTAATGATTCTTCTTCTCCTGACCAAGGTTGAATTGGCTGGGCGTTAGGAAACAAAGACCGAGCTTTTCTAGAAAATCTTCCTTGGCTACTAGTTATGTCTTTAGGATGTTTGGCAGCATCCTCTAAGGAGTCATAGCTAGGAACCGAGGTATCTAGACATTTTTCCAAAGCTGCTTTGAATTGCAGCGTCTGGCGTTGTTGTCGCATCAGTCTAGTACGTAACTCCCGACAAACATTTTCTGATTGCAATAACTGCTGAGATTGTTCGTTGTTATTAGTGTGTAGCAACGTACATTCTCGCTCTAACTGGGCTAGGCGTTGTTGGCTAATTTGTAGCTGTGCTTTATAAGTATCAGTGAAAATTTCCTGACGTTGAACAGTCTGTACAGCAGTTTCTAATTGTTGAAATAAAGATTTTATCTGTTCTTGAGCCGCAGCTAGTTCCTGAGTGTGTTGGTTGAGCATCGACTCACTAACGCTAGAACGCGTTTTCTGCCACTGCAAAACCTTTTCTGACTCAGCTAGGTTGTCTTTTAGCTGCTCTACTTGTTCATACAATTTATTGTTAGCCGCACGTAATTCTTCGTTCAATGCCAGCAATTTTTGAAATTCCGAGTCAATAAGTGCTTGTTTGCCGCTTTCAGGCTCTGCAACCCAGTCCTGCCGGGTGGTATCTTGTGAAAATTGTGTATCTTCAGCTGGCATAAGGAGTGGCAGTTTTTTAACCGTCATATTGTCATTAGGCACAACTGAGTAAAAGGGACAATTCGCCTGCTCTGATTGTGGCGAATTAGCAGAATTTAGGGATTCCATCACAGCCCCCTTGTTTGAGGTGTCAGCTTCATTCATCACTCTTGACTCACCTGCTTAAAAATATTTAGCAGTGCTGGCATTAGCATTGCTTATCAACTGTGTCTAATCAGGGTTTGCTCTAGAAGCTAAGTTTAACTCTCTCCAAGCACCAGCAATTAATTATCAATTGGTGTTCCCCATTTTGTATCTAGACTGATGCCGTTATAACATTATGATGCTCTGCCCCGTCAAGAAGAGGTGGAAGGGGAACTCTGGCCGCCTTTGAAGATAGGCCAGAGCAAGGAGAAACCCGATACATTAAAAATTAAACTGTATTGGCTGGCTGATGAAGTTTTTTACATAAAAAACTGCCTTGATATACTTTATTTTTTAATATCGCATCTGTCTTAAGATATAAAATATGATTCTTTTCTGAAATACATTTTGTAATTCCTGATTGAGTACTTAGATTTAGATATAGATGTCCGTACAAGTATCTACTCTTCAATGATAATTCTCTCATCCGAAGCGATCGCTATTTAATGTCAGCAAACAACTAAGAGCTTTCGCTATAACTGCAATCTTAAGAGATATCGCTCAATACGAATAAATACTTATAAAGTCTTAATAAAGACGTAACAATTCGTTTAAGTAAAATATAAAACTTTTTTAAAGAGTAATCTCAACTTAGTGAGGACTTTTTTCTCGATAAATACATTGCCAGTAGGGAATTGCAGGTTTTATTAGTTATAAGCTTTTCGATCGACTTATCTTCAATACGTCAAGTTTGTTTAATGACTGGAATAAAATTGTTTAAAGTATACTTTATTACTTAATAACATTATTTACACTGTATATTAATTTACGATAAAAATATTTAAGTTGAGCATTAATACGGATACTAATTTTAATTTTTTTATTAAAGAATAATTGTAATAACCGCGGTTTCTACTATAAGTAAAGTAATTATAAAGACCATAATTACTGAAAATTAATCTGGTTGTAGCGCGAAATAAAGTGTTGCAGCAGTTAGGCTTTTTCAAAAAAATCAAAATTTAAAATCGGGGTGCTAAAGATGACTGATATACTTGCAATGAGCGCAAATATCAAGCAAGAGAATGCTAAATTACCGCAGTTTGTAGAAAATTGTGACAGCTTTTGGGACAAAGAAATCAGACCGTTATTTACAGATGAGTCTCTATCTTTCAAGGTTAAAACTCTTAACGGAAACTATGCCAAGTACGTGAACTTGGATAATGGAGCTACAACCACACCCTTTGCAACCCTCAAGCAGTACGTGGACGAAATGCTTGACACCTATGGCAGCGTACATCGAGGTTCTGGGCAAAAATCCATCATCACTACACGAGAATATGACGCCAGTCGAAACATCATTCGTGACTTTGTCGGGTCATCTTCAAATAACTATGTAATCTTTGCCAAGAATACAACAGAAGCAATTAATGGAGCTGCCACACTTTGGGCAAAAAAACCTGGAAAAATTCTAGTTTCTGATATCGAGCATTCATCTAACCTGCTGCCTTGGGTTACTAGAGACGAGGTTGTGCAGTACAGAACACAGCCAGATGGGAGTGTAAGTATTGCAGAAATTGAAGATATCTTCAAGGCACACCAAAATCTCCCCGAAGCCGAGCAAATTAAGTTAGTAACTATTACAGGTGCTTCGACAATTACAGGTTATAGACCACCAATTTACGAAATCGCAGCTTTAGCACATCGGTATGGTGCGAAGATATTCGCTGACGTGTGTCAGTTAATTCAGCATGAACGAGTCGATATGTGTGCTGATGACGATCCATGTCATTTAGATTTTGTAGCTTTCTCTGGACACAAGATGTATGCCCCTTATGGAACCGGGGTTTTGCTGGGGCCAAAAGAATTTTTTGATAGCTCCTACCCTTATCAAATTGGGGGTGGAAACTTGCCTTATATCACTAGAAACCTAGAGATCAAGCGTTTTTATACAGAACGGGCCCATGACCCCGGAACACCAAACGCAATGGGTGCGATCGCTATTGCCAAGGCGATTGAAATTATCGAAGCAGTAGGGCGCTCGCGCATTGCTCAGTATGAACACTCTCTAGTTGAATTTACATATACACGGCTTGGGCTGATTCCTGGTGTCAAATTACATATTCCTGGAGATAATTTAGCCCATGTTATTCCCTTTGATATTGATGGATTTGACGGACGCTTAGTAGCAGAAATTTTGGCACAAGAATACGGTATTGGGGTTCGGGCTGGGGCTTTCTGCACTTATGAATACATTCGCAAACTCAAGAATGTTTCAGACGAACAAGACTGTGAGATTGCTCAAGAAGTAGACAGAGGAATTACACGGAACATTCCTAGTATTATCCGAGCCAGCTTTGCTGTATATAATACATTAGAAGATTGCGATCGCTTTATAAATGCGATCGCTCAAATAGCTAAAAACGGATTAGCTCACTATTTGCCTAACTACACACAAGATCCGATAACTGGTGTTTGGACAGCAATAAACAGCTAGTTTTTTAGGGCATTGGGCATGGGGGATTGGGCATTGGTTTTTCTCCTTGTCTCCCTTATCTCTTTCATCTCCCTTTGCCCCTTCATTCTCTGTGCCTTAATTACGAATTACAAATTATAAGGGGGTATAGCTTGAGCGATGAAAACCTCTTTGACCAGGAGGAGTATTTACAGGCACGGGTTGAACAGTGCATCTGGCAAAAAAGTACAGATGCGGGTATTTCGCGCCAGCGCTTTCTGAAAATACTAGCTACTATGGTTGGCGCTACAGCCATCGGGGGGTTAGCTAAACCTGCGCTTGCTCACAGTCAGGCAGCTATTAAAACTAAAGGCAGTAAAATACTTAAGCCATTGCCACCAGGGTATATCTCTCATAGCAAAGGTACATTAGAGATGAACTGGGAAGCGATGTATGGGCGTGGTTATTTAGTACCAAATGATTGGTTCTATGTTCACAACCGCAGCGCACCTCCCCCTTTTGATCCGTCTACATGGCGTTTGCAAATTCATGGAACTGGCGTTTCTGCCCCTAGTGAGTTTACTTACGATCAAATCATCGCCATGCCATCCATCTCAGTCACTTGTGCCATTGAATGTGCTGCTAACGGTCGGCGCTTCTTTGAAGAGGCTTACAACACACCACTCCCTGGAACACGGTGGAGACTTGGGGCTATTGGTGTGGCTGAGTGGACTGGTGTACCACTTGGTATGTTATTAGAGCGAGCTGGATTGAAATCCACAGCGAAAGACGTACTCGTTGAGGGTGCAGATGTGGATTCGCTGGACTCTAAGGAGACAAATAAATCCAAGTTCAGCAGTGTAGTTCCAATTAGCAAAGCATTAGCAGATAACTCGCTCGTCGTCTACGCAATGAATGGAGAACCATTACCTCCAGATCATGGTCAGCCGTGCCGTGTGTTATTCCCTGGTTGGGGAGGAAACGCCGACGTTAAATGGATTGAGCGAATTGAAGTTTCCCAAACACCGATATATACGCAGTGGGTAACAGAGCAAATGGTGCTAGTTGGTGCAGATTACCCAGCGATCGCACCATATAAAGGTAAGCTGATTACCTATCAAAATGTTAAGAGCGCTTTCGAGTTGGCTTGGCCAGCTACGCTTTCTGCTAAAACCCACTTACTACGTGGACGTTCTTGGTCTGGGAAAGGAAAGATTGTCCGTGTGGAAGTCAGCCTGGATGGTGGCAAAACTTGGCAATTTGCACGACTGAGAGAACCAAATTTTCCATTTGCGTGGGTACGCTGGGACATTGAATGGAACCCACTTCCTGGGGAATATTTTCTCCAGGCTCGTGCTACTGACAATTTAGGTAATACACAACCGAGTACAGTTCCGTGGAATGACTCTGGATTGCTTTACGGAGGCGTTGTTAGCCATCCGGTGACAGTACAGGCATGAGGAAAATAAGGGAGTATCAGGGGTACAAGAAGAATAATCTATGCCCAATGCCCAATGCCCAATGCCCAATGCCCAATGCCCAATGCCCAATGCCCAATGCCCATTTAGTACTATCAGTTCTCTAGAAAAATAATTATTTATGATTGATTTTAGTTGGTTGATTTTAGTGAGTGGAGGTTTAATATCTGGAGTCATAGCTGGACTTTTAGGAATAGGTGGCGGTATTATCACAATTCCTCTTTTAGTCACACTAGGTTATACTCCCGTTCAGGCGATCGCTACTAGTAGCCTTGCTATTGTAATTACTTCAATTTCTGGAAGTTTGCAAAATTGGTGGATGGGTTACTTTGACTTTAAACGAGTAATTTATTTAGGAATTCCAGCTTTTTTAACTACTGGAATAGGTGTATATTTCGCCAATAAAATTCCATCTTATATAATACTGTTTACATTTGGCATCATACTACTTGCTAACATCTATCTGATTGAGCTTCGCAAGCAACTGTCCTTGCAGGAAAAAGAGGATACAGATCCAGTATTTAACCCACTAGTTTCTAAAATTGGCACTGGGGGAGCAGCAGGAATTTTAGCAGGTTTATTCGGCTTAGGTGGCGGTACGATTATGGTGCCACTGCAAATGCTGCTATTAGGAGAAGAAATTAAAGTAGCAATTCAGACTAGTTTGGGTGTGATTGTCATCACTGCTTTAGCTGCCTGTACGGGACATACATTAGAAGGAAATATTCTCTTTACTCAAGGTCTAGTTTTGGGATGTGGTGGTCTTTTAGGCGTTCAAATGAGTACTCGCACATTGCCAAAACTACCAGATTATACTGTCAGCTTAGTGCTTCGTATCTTCTTAGGAATACTATCAATTTATATTTTTTGGCAAGCTTGGATAAATTATCAACAAATAATTATTAATTCGTAATTCGTAATATTATATTTGGTTAGTCTATATCTTCAAGGGTTTCAGCTTTAATTTGACACCTATGTATGGCTAACTATGCACTCATACTTTGTAACAAATTTAGATTTTTCCTAAAATTGATTATTTTGAAAATAGATGAGCTATGAGTATTTTTAAAGTTGAAGTTGTCAAAATCAATAGCATTAATCCTCATCCCAATGCCGATCGGCTAGATATTGCCTCTATTGAAGATATGGGGTATCAGGTAATTATAGTCAAAGGTAACTTGAATCCTGGAGATTTAGCTTTTTACTTTCCTATTGATAGTGTTATTCCAGAAAACTTTTTAGATGAGTTTGGTATTCGTAACTACTACTCGAAAAAACTGCGTGCTGCGAAACTTCGCGGAATTTTTTCTGAGGGTTTGCTTATTCCCGTTGGTAAAAACTTTACGGGAAATATCGGAGACGACTACACGGAGTATTTTGGTGTAACAAAGTACGAATATCCAATTCCTCAAGGAATGAGTGGGGAAGTAGAAAGTTTTATTGGACATTACAAATTCCCCAGTCCAGAAAACCTGAAACGTTACAAAAACATCCTAATGGAAGGTGAAGAAGTTGTTGTCACAGAAAAGTTGCATGGAACTAACTTCACTGTCTTAGTTGATGCTGATGGCACAACTAAAATTGGCAGCCATAATTACTTCTGGAAAAACAGCGAAGTCAACAAAAAATTAGTTTATATTCGTGCTTACAACGAAAACGAAGCTTTCCAGAAACTTCCGCCAGAAACTCAGATTTTTGGTGAAATCTACGGCGTGCAAGATATCAAATATGGCTTGAATAATGGCAATATTGGAATTGCTATATTTGCTGTGCGTCGCGGTAGCTATTTTCTCAATTACAGCGATTTTGTGGCTTTTTGCGAAGAATTTGCTTTGCCGAGAGTACCTGTACTTTATATCGGTGCTTACACTTGGGAAGCGGTGTCTCAGTTCAATAATGCCAATAGTGTAGTCAGTCCCAATTGCATCATGGAAGGCGTTGTTGTGCAACCGGTTATTGAGAAAACGCATCCAGAAATAGGTAGAGTAGTCTTGAAGTTGATTAGCGATCGCTATCTACTCCGTAAAGATGGAACTGAACTCCACTAGATTCAACTTGATTTTTGGTGGCGACACCTTAACTAACCTTCCAAAGTCGAATTACGAATTATTCGCTCAAGGTAGCCAGCGAGGATGAAATCCGGCTAAGGGGAGTTGTTCTGGTTTAATTTCAACAGTCGTAGCATCAGCGATGGGCAATAGAGGCATTAACCACAAGCTACTGGTAGCGATTGTATCTCCATCATCGGTTTTTAAAGTGTTTGGGGGTAATGATCCTGGGGGATTTGTCTGCGGTACTACTTGGTCAAATAATAAGCCCAAACCGTCGGCAGATAAACTCATTTGCACATTTCGTTGAGCGGGAGGCAGTACTAACAGTGGTTTCTGTTGCCCAGTTTTCAAATCAATTGCCACTACATAAGGCTGTTCTATGTATTGTTCCTTCGATACTAACTGTGTAAGCAAGCAGTAGAGAGTGGGTGAGGCGATGTCAAATTGGCAACTGAGAATTGAACCTGTTGTTTTTAGTAGCTGTTTCTGCACGCCTTGGTTTGTCACCAAAAATAAATCCCGCGTGTAATCTGTATTAAACTTTACCATCGCTGCTTGAGAGCCATCTTTGGAGAAAGCTTGTACCAAACCAAACTGCGGCAGAAAATCCAAAGGTTTACTGGCATCACCTTGCAGTGGTAAAATGGCTGCTCCCTGTCCTTGAGCAACCGCTACGGCTTTACTATCTGGTGTCACCATAAAGTCTCCTCCCGGCTGGCTTTTTAGGCGTTTCGGGGTGGGTTTTTCTGCTGAACCATCACTGGTTGCTGGCATAAACCATAGTCCAAAATCACCAGGATTAGTTTTGTTTCCCCGTTGGATCACAATAGTTTGCCCATCAGGTGATAAATCAAATTTCAGGTTTTGATAATCTTTACTATCTAAAGTCAGGTCAACTTTGCCTTCTGGTTCTGCTGTTTGTCCAGATTTAGCAGAAACGCCTGTTGTCACTGTATACAGTTGGGCTGAAAGTAAGTCTTGATTGTTTGCGGCGCGAGCAGAAAATAAAATTTTCTCTCCATCAGGAAATGACTCAAAGTCGATTACTATCAGGTCTTTGGGGGTAAGTACCCTTTTTTGCTCTTGGGTTAAGTTGTAAAGAACTAGCCGTCCCTGTTCTTCTTTGTCGGTTCCGATGTAAAGGATAACGCGATCGCGTGTACGAAAGCTACCTGTAAAGGGCTGTATCAGCCGATTTTTGCCTTCTTGCTCCGCAAACTTATCTTTAGCTCCTTGTAACTGCACTTTATAATTTGTGCCATAAGGGGCTGGTGTCACCAGTGTATAAACCATCCGCCGCCCCGCCCAACTGAATTTACCTGCTAGGGGTGGATCGATTTTCAAGTTATCCTCGACGCTTTTTGTTTCCATTGGGCGGCTGAAGGTGAGGGTGAAGGAATTATCTTCTGCCCCAATTTGTTGATTTTGCCAAGTAAATTCTCGGACACGAGCAGTTACCACATCACCTTGCAAGATGATTAACCCAATCAGCACACTCAGCAGTAACATTAGTGCGATCGCTATACGATCCAGTGGTTGGAATGCTTTAGATTTAGTCATTGGTTATGGGGCATTGGGCATTGGGCATGGGGCATTGGGCATGGGGCATGGGGCATTGGGCATGGGGCATTGGGCATTGGGCATGGGGAATGGGGCATTGGGCATGGGGCATTGGGCATGGGGCATTGGTTGTTAGTTATCTACAAATGACAAAGGACAAATGACAAATGACAAATGACTAATAACTATAAGGATTCTGAGGTTGAGGAATTTTTTTGAGAGAGGTGGCGGCAATGGTAAGTTGGCGTTTACCTGCCAAATTTTCTGTCACCATTTGTCCTTCTACTTCCAGCCATGTATCAGCAGAGTAAGGCTCTTGATTATTTTGTAGTTTGACGGGCAATCCCACAGGGTAAGCATCTGCTGCACAGCAACTTAAGACAAATCGTGCTAAAAACAAATATTCTTTTCCGATATCGGGCGGGTGAATCACAAATCCTTGTACCTTGACTTTTTGCCCTGTATATGTATCCGGCTCAGGATAGACATTGACAGTGCGTACCCAGTCTACAAGCGATCGCTCCTCTGGACGAACAGTAACTCGAAAGGCTTGGGGTTTGACGCGTGTGCTTCCCAATAAATCAGTCGTCACCCCCCTTTGGAGTGCTTTGTCACTAGCAAAAACTTGCGGTGTAACGATAAAACCTAGAATCGCTGTAGTCAACAATAAAGTACTGCCCCAACCAGGGGGAAATAAACTAATATGCTGGGTGTTTGGCGTAACATCATGGCGACGCCGTTGCCAAAGTTCCTGCATCTTGAACAAACCAATAATGATGAAGCTGATACCAGTTACAATCACCAACCAAAAGTAATTTGGATGAATCAACAGGTTCAGCTTATTAGTTAGCCAATATCTCAGCATCAAAATGCCCCAAGCCGTAATTGCTAGAGCATCCAGCCAAGGAAGTAACAGATTTGGGATTTTAGATTTGGGATTTTTGTTAGTCATTAGTCATTAGTCATTGGTCATTAGTCATTGGTCATTTGTCATTGGTCATTTGTAAAGGACAACTGACAAGGGACAAAGGACAACTAACAAATGACAAATATTTTCTTAAAAGACGTGCAAGTTCAGGAAAAGAGTAAAGACAAATGTCAATTGTGCTGCTAAAGCAAATAAGTAAAAAATAGTCTTGGGTTTAAAAATAGATAACATCAAACCAACACTTTTGATGTCAATCATTGGCCCAAACACCAGAAATGCCAATAATGAACCGCTGCTAAAGGTTGAGGCAAAAGATAGGGCGAAGAAAGAATCGACTGTAGAACAAATTGATACTATTACAGCTAATATCAGCATGACCACAATTGAGGTAATGGGCCCAGCACCCAAACTAAGAATTAATTCACGGGGAGCTAGGACTTGAATAGCAGCAGCGATCGCACTTCCTAAAATCATCACTCCGCCCAATTCCCGCAATTCTTGGATGCTATTATCCACAACTAGGCGCAGTTTAGCTGCTAGCGGTTTATCAGCAGTAGAGACTGAGGTAGGCAGTACTAAATTAGGATCTATCCGTAGAGGTATACCTGCTTTTCCTCCTAAGATATAAGTCCCGGATTGCAACAAATTCGGTACTGTTTCTTCTTGTTGTCCTTGGTAAGGCTTACTACGGCGTTTGGTTTGGGGCTGCGCGGCTGGATTAAACTTCATATAACGAGCGATCGCAGGTTGGACTATGGGATTTAAGTCCTTTTGAAAACTGAAAACATACCCGATAATTGTGGCAATTGTTAAGGAAAATACGACTCGTAAGACTACTATTTCTGGCTGATCTCGAAATGCTGTCCAAGTAGCCCAAATTACAACTGGGTTAATTGTTGGTGCTGCTAGCAAAAAACCAATTGCGACTGGTGTGGGTACTCCTTGAATCAGGAATCGCCGCGCTACTGGTACATTCCCGCACTCACACACCGGAAACAAAAAGCCGATCGCGCTGCCAACTAAAGCACCCAACAGCGGATTTTTGGGCATTTTTTCTACTAGTTTGCGCTCATCAACAAAAAACAGCAGCAAACTGGAGAATAAAACCCCAAGAAGCAAAAAAGGCATCGCCTCGACTAGCAGACTTAAAAATAGCGTAAAACCATTGTTCAGTTGATTCATGTGCGTCGCAGTCAAAAGCGGTTTTTAGTTTTAGGGTTCTGCCTAGTCATTCTATCGAAATGGGGATCAAAAGCAGTTCGGGAAAATTAAACATCATTTAAGTAGCAAGTTATCCTATCTTCAAAATAGCGGTTAAGCACTACAAACCTTGGCTTTACACGAGTTTGTGACTTTTAACTGAGTGCATTTACTGACGATGACCATTTCTAAGATTGTCTAAGTTCAGAAATTGTTCCGATTTAGAGGGCAAGTAACTGCACAGATAATTTGAAATTACCTATGTTTATACTTACAGTAATTTGCTGGATTAAGATATTAGTTCGGCTGTATTTTCATCAAGTATTCACAGTTCTTCAAGATTTGGGGTAGGCGTAGTCCATCGTAGACATCGTTATTGGTTGCTATCATCATTGATTTTGACTAGTTATAGCAAAATTCGATCTGAGCTTTGGTTGATTTTTTACTACAAAAACTTTAAAAAGGCAAGTCCAAAGTTTAGCAGATACAGGAAATGATTGGGGAAATTTTTCGGCGTTAGCGATCGCCTAAGTTTCTATATGAAGTGAGAATTCGAGCTATGACAAGTCACAAAGCCTTGAAAGGAGCGTCAAAATAATATCCCCGACTTCTTAAAAGAAATAGGGGATATAGTTTACTCTTTGACGATTATTTTGTTCGATCGCTGTTAGTTTCGTTTTGTGGGAATCCCCCAAATCTTGATTTGTCGATCGAATCCACCACTGGCAAGAATTTTACCATTTGGACTAAAAGCGATCGCACTTACCCAGTCTGTATGTCCATTTAGTGTATTTATTAACTCACCTGTAGTTAAATCCCACAATTTAATTCCATCTCTACCGGCACTAGCAAGGGTTTGTCCATCGGGATTAAGAGCGATCGCATTTACCCAGTTATTATGTCCTGTAAGAGTGCGGACTAATTCTTTAGTATTAATATTCCACAGTTTTATGGTGCGATCGTGGCTAGCACTAATTAATGTTTGTCCATCTGGTGTAAAGATCACAGCGCTAACAGCACTAGAATGAGCTGGCAATTGACTGATGAATTTACCAGTACTCAAATTCCACAGCTTGATTACACCCTTATTATCACCACTAGCTAAGGTCTGTCCATCAGGACTAATAGCGAGAGTATAAATCAAATTATCAAAGCGTACTATAGTCCCTAGAGGACGCTGCTGTAGCAAATCCCACATCCGAATCCCATCTAAAGCTCCACTGACAAGAACTTTACTATCAGGAGACACCGCTAAAGATAAGACGTTACTGGTATGTCCGACAAAAGAGCGGCTAAATTTTAAATTTTTTAGGCTCCAGAGATTAATCGTATTGTCATCACTACAGCTAGCGAGGGTTTGTCCATCTGGCGAAATCACTAAAGATTCTACGGCTGCTTTGTGTGCTTTGTTAATAGTCGCTAACTTTTTGCGCTTTGCTAAATTCCACAGGCGAATTATACCCTCGTTTTCTGCACCTCCACTCACCAGAATTCTGCTATCTGGAGTGAAAGCGAGGGATTTAATGGTTCCGTTATGTCCGATGAGTGTGTAAAGTAGTTGAGCATTAGCAAAGTTAGTGTTAGCTGGGGGGGAGTTTGGCGTTACTTCAATGGCAGCATGAGCTTGATGAATATAAAACCCTTCCCAGGTACTCACTGGAAGGGCAACAGCTGCCATAAATGCCAGGATAATATACGGCCGCAGAAAATTACCGCCACCTCTTCCCTCACTACTCACTCTTTTTCCTCACTTTTATAGATACAGTTAAACCCAATAAATTTTGCAGAGTTATTTTAAGTCATAACTCTGCACATCTTAAAGAGGTGGTTTTTTCTTAGAAACGCTTAACATTGGTAAAGGCGCACTAGAAGAACGAGAGGGCAAATAATGTTGCACTACAGGCTCCTCTGGTAAAGAACGACGCTGCTGGACACGCCACAACTTAAAGCCTAGCGCTATCCCTGCCGTTCCCAAACCAAAAGCAAACAACGACCAGCTATCATTCAATCCGCCAATCAGGGCATCCATAACGCCCATCGTCATCAATACACTGATTAGTGGCTCTTTTCGGTAGGTTGACTTCAAAAAACGAGGTAATACAGCATTCATCACAGCTTGGTTGGTTCCAGTTCACCTTTTGTGTATATTTACCAAGAATACCTCACCCATAATTTGCCTTTCTCATTCAAGGCAGATACTAAGTTATGATTTTTTTAGTATGGGGAGGAAATTTACTCATTAATCGCCTTGCACATATTAGTTGCAAGTCTATAATATTTCAATCGCTAATAGGTATTTCGATTCCTCTCTTGCTTACATTCTAGGGCAGTTATTTATGAATAAGTTTAATTAATCTATCTAGAGCGAAGTACTCCGCTATTAATTATTGAAGTCAAAACCAACTGGTTGTTCCAGCTGGTTGAAACTCTTTTAATTACTAGCTTACAACTTCAAGATTGTGCTTGTTGATGGCACTACTTCAGACCCAGCCATGATAGCACTCCTTGATTAGTGACATACTCAATCACCAGCATCAAACCAAAGCCAATCATTGCAGCTCGACCATTCAAGCGTTCGGCATATTCGTTAAAGCCAAACTTAGGCTCTTCTAGTTTAGGTGTAATTGTTGGTTGTGTTTGTGTCATTTTTTAAGAAACCTTTTTTGGCAAACGGGACTTGATATCAGACTTCTGGTAGAAGTCGGGAAAAATAGGGATAATCACTACTTACTTTTCATGGTATCTGGAAAACCCCTCTCTAAATCTCTCTCGTTTTAAAAGAGAGACTTTGAAATTCTCAGATGACGTTGAAAAGTCAGGTTAACTTAAAAGCTAATTGCAGTGCTGGAATGCCAAGGTGACTTGAAAAATTCAGCAATAGCTCCCTACTAGGGAGCTATACAATCGCTTTTTTAATAAATTGTTACTATTCTTTATATATTGTATAAATACTGGGGCAATAGTCAAGAGTAAGAGTTTGGGCTACTCAGATTGAATTAAGAAAGTTAGAACAGAAATTAGGTATCTCTAATCCAGCTATCTCTAATACGGAACTAGCAAGATAGAAGTAGCAAGCTTGAGATTGGAAGGGTACAGTTAAACAAAAAAATTATCAGAGGCGATATATGGAAATCGGCGTTCCCAAGGAAAACAAGGATCAAGAATTTCGGGTAGGGTTAAGTCCTTCTAGTGTGCGGGTGCTGCGAGAAAATGGTCATAGCATCTTCGTCGAGACGCAAGCAGGTAATGGTGCTGGATTCTCCGATGATGACTACAAAAGTGCTGGAGCCGAAATTGTCCCCACATCAGAAAAAGCTTGGAATCGGGAATTGGTTGTTAAAGTCAAAGAACCACTGACGGCTGAGTATAAATTTTTGCAAAAAGGGCAGGTAATATTTACTTATTTACACTTAGCAGCCGATCGCAAGTTGACAGAGAATCTAATTGATTGTGGCACAACTGCGATCGCTTACGAAACTGTAGAACAACCTGGTGCTAACAGATTACCCTTGCTCACCCCCATGAGCGTAATTGCCGGTCGGCTAGCAGTACAATTTGGAGCCAGATTCTTAGAACGTCAGCAAGGTGGTAGAGGTGTACTTTTGGGCGGTGTCCCTGGAGTCAAACCAGGTAAAGTAGTAATTTTAGGTGGCGGCGTTGTCGGTACAGAAGCAGCTAAAATTGCCGTAGGCATGGGTGCGAGCGTGCAGATTTTAGATGTGAGTGTCGAGCGTTTGTCTTACTTAGAAACCCTCTTTGGCTCTAGAGTCGAATTGCTTTACAGCAACTCTGCTCATATTGAAGCCGCAGTCATTGAAGCCGATTTGCTCATCGGTGCAGTTTTAGTGTTAGGACGTAGAGCGCCAATACTAGTATCCCGCGAATTGGTCAAACAAATGCGTCCTGGTTCGGTGATAGTTGATGTAGCCGTTGACCAAGGCGGTTGCATAGAAACTTTACACCCTACATCCCATACAAATCCGGTATACCTTGAAGAAGGTGTAGTGCATTATGGCGTTCCTAATATGCCAGGAGCAGTACCTTGGACAGCAACTCAGGCACTTAATAATAGTACATTACCTTATGTTGTCCAGTTGGCGAATTTGGGAATTTTGGCATTAGAGGTTAACCCAGCATTAGCTAAGGGTGTGAATGTGCAGAATCATCGCTTAGTGCATCCTGCTGTGCAAGAGGTATTTCCTGATTTGGTCAATTAAGGTATGCAAGGATTAGGCGATCGCTTATTTCATTTTAATAGAGGTAGCGATCGCCAATCAGATTAATTTTCTTGCCTTATGCGCGGATGGGTAGGTGTACAAAACGAGAAGGAGCGAAAAAGGCTGTACGCTCCTTCTATACAAAACTTTCAGGGCACTGGTACTTTCAAAGCATCCGCGCACCTTATGGGGACTGGTTTTCAGCGATTTGCATCTTGTGCTATGACTATTCCCTATGCTATGATTCACTCATTCGCGCAACCGCACCTTGAAAATCAAATACAGCAACGCTTTCAGAAGCCAGCATTGCAATTCATCAAAATCCCTATTAGGGATTGAAACCTTTATCCTAGATGGATAAAAAGAGAAAGTAAACATTGCAATTCATCAAAATCCCTATTAGGGATTGAAACCAGAAATTCAAATAGCACGCTCTATCTCTATTTATTGCAATTCATCAAAATCCCTATTAGGGATTGAAACAAATCGGTAATTGAGGCGATCGCTTATAATGATATTGCAATTCATCAAAATCCCTATTAGGGATTGAAACCTGCTGTACCATTACCATCTTTCTTAAACCCAAAATATTGCAATTCATCAAAATCCCTATTAGGGATTGAAACTTTCTTGGAACAAAGGATGCTTCTACATTCCGAAACATTGCAATTCATCAAAATCCCTATTAGGGATTGAAACAGAAGAAGTTTTGGTATTAGATGAAGCACCATTATTGCAATTCATCAAAATCCCTATTAGGGATTGAAACGGGTCGTTCGCCTATCCTCTCCAAAAATTTGAGAATTGCAATTCATCAAAATCCCTATTAGGGATTGAAACATCTGGATAAACATTTGTGTATCTGGCGCAATATATTGCAATTCATCAAAATCCCTATTAGGGATTGAAACTCTACTTTCCTTATTGTACTACACTTCCTAAAATTGCAATTCATCAAAATCCCTATTAGGGATTGAAACCCTTCCGCTAACATTTTTAGAATATTTTACAGACAAATTGCAATTCATCAAAATCCCTATTAGGGATTGAAACGCGTCGTTTCGCGGATCGAGCCGGGAGTAGGGGGAGAATTGCAATTCATCAAAATCCCTATTAGGGATTGAAACATTTTTGAGATGTCCAAAATCTCTTTCAGCCGCATTTGCAATTCATCAAAATCCCTATTAGGGATTGAAACAGTAGCGGCCTGATTGGCTACCTGCACCGCGTCATTGCAATTCATCAAAATCCCTATTAGGGATTGAAACAAATCCTACTGCCTTGTATTCTGAGGGCTTATTAAATTGCAATTCATCAAAATCCCTATTAGGGATTGAAACTCCTAAAACGCCCATTTTGATAAGTGATGTTTACATTGCAATTCAATAAAATCCCTATTAGGGATTCAAACTTTTTGACTCTCTAAAGTGTAAGTCCTAATTCATTTTCAAGCCAACAATTCGTCTACAGCTACACTAAAACCCAGTAATACTCTTTGAGTACTAACCATATCACCAGCTTTAAACCCGCAAACCTGATTATCTGTCATGACAAAAACTAACCGACTTTCAGGAAATACTAGCCAAACTTCCTCACAACCGGACTGCAAATACTCCTGTGCTTTGAGAAATAATTCTTCAGCTAAATCGGTGGGTGAAACTATTTCAGCAATTAGTGGGAAACTTTGTGGCAAAGTAGGAACATCACCAAACTGAGCTACCAATTCAGGCGTAAGATAAGCCACATCAGGACGGCGACCCTCTTTATATGTACGACAAGGTACTTCAGTGTAAACTTTCCCACCTTGTTGATTGGAGTTAATATAACTTCTCCAGTAAAAACCAATATTCAATTGAATTTCACTATGTTTTAATGTCATCCCTGTTTTTTCTACTAATTGCTCGTCTACCCACTCCATCCCCTCTGGAGGATTTGCCATGAAGTCTTCTAATGAAAGGATTTCGGGGACGGTTACAACATCATTGTGTTTGGAAACTAACATTGTGAGCCTCCATTTGGGCTAGTTAAACATTCAAAATTCAAAAGAGTTACATCAGGAGATTTAAACCCTAACTGAAATAGTCGTATTCAAGCGATCGCGTCACTTTTAGCAACCAACAATATCACCCCAAGCTAGGTTAAAATCAGCTTCTTAAAGCATTACCAAACTACCTTCTGCTTCTTCCTCTAGTTCATAACCATTAGCTAATTTTTCAATTGCTTGGTCAATCATTGCCAAACCTTGATCTACTCTTTCAACTAAACTTAACTGTCCGCGGAGTTCGGCAGCACCGACAAAACCTTTAGCATACCAAGTCATGTGCTTACGGGCTTGACGTACACCGCGATCGCCTTTATATTCCCACAAGGCTTGTAAATGATCTCTTGCACATTCCAAACGCCCAATTGGGGTTGGTGATGGTAATATCTCTCCTGTTTTCAGAAAATGATCGATTTCTCCCACCAAAAACGGATAACCCAAAGTTCCACGGGAACACATGACGCCATCAGCGCCAGTTTGTTCTAAACATTTCACTGCCGCTTCAACGGAAAAAATATCTCCATTCCCAATCACTGGGATAGAAAGTACTTCTTTCACACGGGTAATCCATTCCCAACGGGCATTGCCATTGTACGCTTGAGCGCGGGTGCGTCCGTGGACTGTGATCATTTGTGCCCCGGCATCTTCCATCCGCTTGGCAAAGTCGAGAATCGTAATTTCGTTGTCATTCCAGCCAATACGAGTTTTTACTGTCACAGGTACATCAACAGCTTTCACCACTTCCCGCACAATTGCTTCTGCTACTTCTGGTTGCCGCAACAACGAAGAACCACCACCATTTTTAGTGATTTTATTTACCGGACAACCCATATTAATATCAACAGTATCAGCACCTTCGGCAACTGCCTTGATTGCTGCTTCTGCTAAGAAATCGGGACGGCAATCAAATAGCTGAATGCTAATTGGGCGTTCGTTGGGATCTACCTCCATGATTTTGGGTAACTGTTTAACATAATGCAACCCCGTAGCATTCACCATTTCGGTATACATCATCGAATCTGGCGCATAGCGACGCACAATCCGGCGAAACACCATATCTGTGACTCCAGATAGAGGCGATTGGAGAACCCGACTTTTTACCTCGAAAGAGCCAATCTTTAAGGGTTGGGAGAGTCTAGCTTGCAGAATGGGAGAGAGGGAAATCATAGAAAAAATTATCGGAATGGGAAATAGTAAGAATATGTAGATAAATCCGTGATAAAAGATACAGCTAATTTCAAGTTAGTGAGTTACACAAGCTAAGTCTCAAAACCAAGTATAAAGCCTGTTTTACTTCTGTTAGCGCAGCGATGCGTAGCCCATTTTGACTTCTGAATTCTGCTGTAATTGTAGGTTACGTATCCTGACTTGGAGGCTGTTTTTGCATTTCTTGCTGAATCTCTTCTAGGCTCAAACCTAACTCTTTCGCAGTTTCTTCAAAACTCAATCCCAACCTCAACAACAAAGGTATCATTCTAAACTTTTCTTCACGCGCTCCTTCTTGTTTGCCTTCTTGTTTGCCTTCTTGCTTACCTTCTTGATAAACTCGTGTTTGTTTCAAATCACTTAACCCAAACATACCTTCAATCTCCTCTCGACTCATCGTCGGAAACTTATAAACTAATATTGTCTCTATCAATTCTAGTAACTGCCGCCGTTGTGGTTCGATGTTGATTTCTTGCTGGGTTCTCTCTATTAACTGCCTAGCAGATGTAATTGCTGTCTCCTCTTCATCGACCACTAATTTCATCGTAGCAATTCCAACTGGCAATGATGCAGTTTCACCTAATTCATTAAGGTAAATACGACTAATGCGCCCGCTAGTGAAAAATTCACTGTAATTCTTGATATTTGCTGTATCTAAACTGCGATTGGGATAAATAACTACTCCTCGCCAAGAATTTTTCGGTTTATTTTGGTGTAAGTATAAAAAAATTTCTGAAAATAGGCGTGAATAAATTTCTGTGTCAGCTTGGAACTGGACTTCAACGAAGTAAATCAGATTTTCTTCCCCTTGTGTTGGGAGAAAAACACCATCAATACGAAATGCCGTTTGCTTGATTTCAATTGAGGAGAATTGATAAGTCTCTGCCGTTTGGGGTGGATTACCAATTAATTCAAAAAAGATGCTAGGAAGTTCTTGAAAAAGGCGATAAAAAATGCTATCAGTTTTCACACTTAATGCACTATGGTGATTTAATTCGTTAGATTTTACCGTGAAACACTACTGATAAAAATTAGTAAGCCGACTGCAAGAAGCAATCGGCATAACAAACAAATTCACGATCGTTTAGTTGCAATTTAGCCGTGAGTTGCACCTTGAGGAGGACGCGAGACAACTTTTTTAGCTAAACCCAAAGTCTGCAACACTAAGATGCTCCACCAAGTAACATCAATTTCCCACCAAGAGAACCCAGATTTCGCCATGTGGGGATAAGTATGATGGTTGTTGTGCCAGCCTTCTCCATAAGTGACGAGGGATACCCACCAAAGATTACGAGCGCCATCGTTGGCATCAAAGGTGCGATAACCCCACAGGTGTGATGCTGAATTTACAAACCAGGTTGAATGCCAAAGCAAGACACATCTGAGAAACACTCCGTAGAATACAAAAGACCATCCTCCTAATGCATAAAGCAGCAAACCGAAGGGTATTTGCAATAGCAAGAAGTAACGATCTAGCCAACAATAAAAGGGTTGTTTGGCTAAGTCAGGGGCATATTTTTTATAAGTGTCATAGTCAAAAAATTCTGGACGTGGGTAGAAAATCCACAATATATGGCTCCACCAAAAGCCTCTTTGGGCAGAGTAGGGGTCTAAATTGATATCTTCTGTGTGGGCGTGATGTTGGCGGTGTCCACCTACCCAAAAAATTGGCCCGCCTTGTAAAGCCAGCGCTCCAATCAGGGCGATCGCATACTCTAACCACTTAGGAACTTGGAAACTTTTATGGCTCAGTAGTCGGTGATATCCCAGGCAAATACCAATACTCCCGAACAACCAGTGGAGAAACACTAGCAAACCTAATGCTGGCCAGGAGAAAAACCAAGGAGACAGAAGTGCTAAGGCATGAAATGTAGTAAAAAATACTACATTTGTCCAACTGAGTTGAGGTGAGTTGCCTCTCTCAGGAGCGAACGCCCCAAAATTTGCGGTCATAAAAATTCCTGTTGATGGATGATGCAGTGATTTACTTTTTATTGGGCATAATCCCACTAAGGATTTATCCAACCTCTCACTAGTTAGTTACAGTAGAGTAAAGCAAGTATCACTTACATTTGTTATGCTAGCAGAACTCTGATACCCCTGCAAGTGCCACTTGCATTTCTTTATGTCATCTCAACTTATTTCCACTCGTCAACGCCTGATTCAAGCTGCACTTGAGTTGTTTTCTGCTCAGGGAGTTAGCGCTACCACAACCCGCCAAATTGCTGAAAAAGCCGAGGTCAATGAAGTGACTCTATTTCGGAATTTTGGCAATAAGCATGGATTACTTTTAGCTGTACTGGAAGAGTCCGCAGCCTTTAAGGATTTAGGTGAGTCGCTGGTGCGGCGGGCAACACCTCCCGGCAATGTCTACCAAGCTCTGAAAGATTATGCAAGTGATAGCTTACATGCATTAGAACGAGTACCAGAGTTTGTCCGATCTGTGGTAGGTGAAGCCGACCAATTCCCGGCAGAAAATCGCCGCGCACTAGGCAGGGGAGTCACAGAAGCAAACCGTTATGTAGCTCAGTATTTAGCTACTGTAATCCAGCAAGGACACCTAAATACTTATTTACCCGCAGAAAAATTAGCCAGTTTGCTGAATGGGATGATTTTGGGATATGCAGTAATTGAGTTCACCAGCGAATTTCACGAACTTTGGGAGGATCGGGACGACTTTCTGGAAAATTTGGTGGAGTTGTTTTTACATGGAGCCATGTCATCTTCAACAGAATCAGCAATAAACTCCTTACAAGGAGGATTCACCACCACAGAAATAGCTGATTTACCAGCTAGTTTGGTTCACGAAATTCTGCAACAGGCCAGGAAATTTGGAGTACGAGATTATGCCTTAGCTTACGTATTATTTGGGGCTGGATTATCCGCTACAGAAATAACTAGCTTGGAGCGATCGCACCAAATTTACGATAGTCAAGGGCACTTCCTGCAAATCACAATCCCCGGATTTGTCCGTCAAGTACCCGTGAATCAGTGGATTTTGGGCAAACGCTACGGTTCTTTTACTAATAATCCTTTAATTAAATGGCTGAAAAGTCGTAAGGATGCTCAAACAGCCATGTTTTTGAATGATACAGGCACACCCATCTCAGAATCAGAGCTTGAAACACGTTGGCAAGTATGGAGTGAAAGATTGTTAACTCCCCAAGCACAAGCGCCAGCGATCGCTCAGGCACAACAAACCTGGCGCGTAGAAATGTTAATGCGGGGGATTACCTTAGAAAACCTGATTATTTTAACAGGTTGCGATCGCACCCAATTACAACCTTATGTCCGCCGAGCCAAAGAAAAAGCCGCCCTAGAGCAAGCTACCCGTTTGGATCATAAGCCAGGATAGGGAGTATCAGGTCGTGTTTTCTGACGCAGAGCCAGTGAGCGAATAATTCGTAATTCGTAATACTTCGGCTACGCTCAGTACAAGTTCGTAATTCCTAATTCTTAATTAAGAATTTATTAGATGCAGTTAAACAATTAAAATCAAACAATAGAGGTTCTTTTACCATTGTTTGCACCATTCAAGGTTGTAGCTGTAGTCTCAGATGGGGATTGGGTGTTGCTCGAACGGCGTGATAATTTCTTGCGTGGCTTGCCTCCCGCCTGGATATATTGCAAACTGTCTTTGCCATAATCGGTTGCCACACTCATTAACATCTTTTCAGAGTAGCCGCGCAATTCTTCTTCAATTAGAGAGAGGCGACCTGCCATTTCATCTAGGGTAGAGAGTAAAGTGTTGTATGTAGATAGCTGGGTTTGCAAGTTTTGGATGCGGCTGTCGTAGTCTGTCAAATTTAATCCGTTGCCAAATTCTAGCGTCGGGCTAATCGATCGCATTCCTGCAATTCGACGGAGAGCGTTTTCGAGAGTACGTGAACTGCGTTTTAGTCGTGCCATAAAATGCGCTCCTGAAGGAAGTTATAGGATTACTGCATGTACTCTAGCCAATGCAACAATAAACTTCTCTGAGAGATAATTCGGAAAAATTAAAGCAAACTAAGAGCGACCTAATTATTTTTAGTTGATTGTACTGAGGTATTTATTAAACTTGTCAAAAAAGTAACACTTAATAAGCAACAGATACCTGAAAGTCGTTTCAAGGTACCTGAAAGTCGTTTCAAGGTACCTGAAAGTCGTTTTGAGGTACTTAAAAGTCGTTTCGAGGTACCTGAAAGTCGTTTCAAGGTACCTGAAAGTCGTTTTGAGGTACTTAAAAGTCGTTTCAAGGTACCTGAAAGTCGTTTCGAGGTACCTGAAAGTCGTTTTGAGGTACTCCAAAGTCGTGTTGAGGTATTAGATGATGAGTTTTTTTGCCTTAACCCGATTTACGGCGAAGGCGATCGCGCACAAAAGTATCATAAATATAATTCAACTATAGGAGTCCTATTTGATTGCGTGAAAAAAACTCAGCTTTACCTTAATCTTCTAGAATTCTTTTGCAAGAGTGCCTTTTGTCTCTTGCCTGCCTATGGCGCTTGCGGTGCGCGAAGCGCACCGTAAGTGACGCAAATGTCAGGCTGGCTGACTCACCCCAACTACAAGTTATGAATTACTCTTTTGTGCCTTGCAATCGCAAAAAATGCACCTGTCCTGATACTTCCCCAGCAACAACTCTCGCTCCATCAGGCGCAACAGCACAGCACAATATTGCCCCATCCCCTACGAAACTGGCAATTACTTCCCCAGTTTGCCAATTCCAGACTTTGAGGGTCTTGTCCCAGGAACCAGAAATCACGTACTTGCCATTTGGGGTGACGGTGAGTGCATCTACCCAAAGACTATGACCTACTAAGGTACGCAGTTGTTCTCCTGTTTGCCAATCCCAGACTTTGAGGGTCTTGTCACGGGAAGTAGAAATCACATACTTGTCATCTGGGGTAAAGGCGAGTGCATTTACCGAGTCACTATGACCTACTAGGGTACGCAGTTGTTCTCCAGTTTGCCAATCCCAGACTTTGAGGGTCTTGTCAACGGAACCAGAAATCACGTACTTGCCATCTGGGGTGACGGTGAGTGCAATTACCGAGTCACTATGAACTACTAGGGTACGCAGTTGTTCTCCTGTTTGCCAATCCCAGACTTTGAGAGTTTTGTCACGGGAAGTAGAAATCACGTACTTGCCACTTGGGGTGACGGTGAGTGCAATTACCGAGTCACTATGACCTACTAAGGTACGCAGTTGTTCTCCAGTTTGCCAATCCCAGACTTTGAGGGTCTTGTCACGGGAAGTAGAAATAACGTACTTGCCACTTGGGGTGACGGTGAGTGCAATTACCGAGTCACTATGACCTACTAGGGTACGCAGTTGTTCTCCAGTTTGACAATCCCAGACTTTGAGGGTCTTGTCACCGGAACCAGAAATCACGTACTTGCCATCTGGGGTGAGGGCAACTGCATTTACATAAAGACTATGACCTACTAGGGTATGCAGTTGTCCTCCAGTTTGCCAATCCCAGACTTTGAGGGTATTATCACGGGAGCCAGAAATCACGTACAAGCCATCTGGGGTGAGGGCGAGTGCTTCTACCTTGTCACTATGACCTACTAGGGTATGCAGTTGTTCTCCAGTTTGCCAATCCCAGACTTTGAGAGTGTTGTCACCGGAACCAGAAATCACGTACAAGCCATCTGGGGTGAGGGCAACTGCATGTACCCAAAGACTATGACCTACTAGGGTACGCAGTTGTTCTCCAATTTGCCAATCCCAGACTTTGAGGGTCTTGTCAAGGGAACCAGAGATTACGTACAAGCCATCTGGGGTAAGGGCGAGTGAATATACCCTGTCACTATGACCTACTAGGGTACGCAGTTGTTCTCCAGTTTGCCAATCCCAGACTTTGAGGGTGTTGTCAACGGAACCAGAAATCACGTACTTGCCATCTGGGGTAAGGGCAAGTGAATATACCGAGTCACTATGACCTACTAGGGTACGCAGTTGTTCTCCAGTTTGCCAATCCCAGACTTTGAGGGTTTTGTCACGGGAACCAGAAATTACGTATTTGCCATCTGGGGTGAGGGCAACTGTATTGACCCAGTAGCTATGACCTTCTAGAATACGTACTAAGGAACCGCCAGGGGGAGCCAAGCTGGCTGTTTGGGGAAGTAAACTTGGGGTTTTGCATTCCTGCGCCTGTGTTAACAATACCTGAATTTCTGAACTTTCAAAACCCAGCAACCGCCCTAACAATTGACCTGGCAATTGCTGTTTATCTTGATTTAAAAAATGTGCCGACAATCGCAATGCACCTTGAATTAACTGTAAATTCTCATCCTCCGGTAAAAAATCATAATCTGCTATCAAACCATTAACATTAGTGTTCTCCAACTTCGCCTGCAACCAGCGAAAATCACACAGCAGTTGTTGTAATTCCCTTGGACTTCCGCCAGCCAGCAAGTGATAGGCTAAATTTTGCCAGATATAGCCGTCATTATCTAAACTATGCCAGCCTTCGGGGTATTTTTCGCTGTAAGCATTTAATAGACGAGTGTGTAAACAACCTATCCCCTCACTTTCGGTTACTAAGGTAGCGTGCTGCTTTCTGACATAATCAAACTGCAAGTCATGCAACCGCAAATTTCCGACTTCATCCCGCAAAGCCAGAGATTTACTCACCAATTCATCAATCACATCTTGGGTATCAAACTTATCTAACCCCAAAGGTTGCCAAAAAGTCTGCAAAACTGCCTCTGGTATGGGTGTATCTTCAGGAAAGACCGCAAAATCTAAATATCGCTGTTGATAATTTTCAGACATATCCTCCACACTCACCTGAATTGCCTTGAGTAAATTCGGATAAGGATAATCGGGAAACTGTTGTTTGACTTTCTCTAAATCAGCACTACGTAGTTTTTCTAAAATATTCTGCCAGCGATTTGGCGGTTTAAAGCGCATCATCGCCCCTACCATCGCCAATGCTAAGGGCAAATATCCACATTCCTGGGCTACCTGTAAGATGACATCATTTTGCTGTGTGGGGTCAATGATCTCCGGTTGATTTGCCCAATCTGCCAAAAGTGCTAACGCCTGTTGTTCATCTAAAACCTCAAGCTGATATTCTTCCCCTCCTAACCCCGTAACTATCGCTGTATTACGGGTGGTAACTAACATTTGACAGTGTTCTCCTAACACATCAAACGCCGTCGCATCATCCAAACACCAAATATCATCCAAAATCAGCAAGCAAGCTTTATCTGCAAACAACTGCCGCAAACGCGCTTTTGCCAATCCAATCTCGGTAAAAGCCGCTTGCTTATCGCCAAATTCCTGGGCAAGATAGGATTGCCAAGTTAAAATCTGGGGTGTTTGTCCAAATGTTACCCAAAACACCCCATCAGGAAACGCCTTTCTGACTTCTTCATCCCGCGCCAGTGCTGTAGCTAAGACTGTTTTGCCAATTCCGCCCATTCCTTGTACACCAACACGGCGACTCTTTCCTGTAATCCCCACAGGTTGTTTTGTTAGCGACAATACCTTATGTTTTAAGGGCGTAAGTTGTTCGGGACGGAGTAAAAAGTGCGGCGGTAATTCTGGGACGTTGGTAAGATTGCCTAAAGGTAGGTGATAGGGAATTAAAGCGGTTTTTTTTTAATTTCAGGAATCGACTCGCCAGACACACCAGCTAACTCAATCGCATTCCGGGCAATATTAAAAGCAAACTCTACAGGCGAACCAGAATCATATTCGGAATTGTAAGCCAGAAGTGCATCGTAAAATCCCACAACAAATTCAATCGCCGCTTTATCTTGGATTTGATCGTTCATGCCAATCACATAATTGATGTGTTGGGCGATCGCTTTTGCTTGGACTTCGGAGTAGCAAGCATTCAACAGCACACATTCTACTTGATTAGAAAACTGTCCAAAAAGTCCAGCTAATGCTTCTCCCGTAACTAGCTGTTCGTTTCCAGTTTCATCTTCAAAAGCTAATCCTTGTACCCCTGCACCATGCCCAGAAAAGTGAATAATGTTTGGTCGATAGTCCAAAATAGCGCGGCGAATATCTCTCGGACGTACTGCCAAATCATACCGCAGATCAAAATTCTCCCGATTTTGCGCCCTTTGCAAACCTTCCTTAATATCACGCAATTCTTCATCAAGACGCAAACGTGCTGTCTGCTTGGGATTTGCTGCCAAAATCAAAATTTTTTGGGTTTTGATGGTCATTGCTGACGTTGGGAGTAGCTGCTTTAAAGTATACAGCAAAGGGCTAGCAATTTAAAACAGGGGAGGGACTCTAGCTGCTAGGGCAGAATCCAAGGCGATCTACCACCGCTGATTTGAGCCGTTAACCTGACTGCGCTTTTACCCAACAAATAACCGAAAGTTGGTAAAACGATAAAAATCTAGCATACTGACGTTAACGTTACTCCTTGTTCCGTCGAGTTCGGTCATTTGTCTGCCCTGGATATCTTAGGCGATCGCCAATCACCGAAAGTTAGTAAAACGGAAAAAACTGAGCCTGCTGTATCCAGACGCAAGTCGCCAAATCAGCGCAGATATAAGGGTGTGCGATCGCGAGAATATCGGCGTTGCTGAATAAAGGCAAGTCCCAAAATTCACATTGAGTCAAGCTGCTAAATTAAAAAAACCCCGTTACTGGAATGTCGGTAACGGGTTTTATGTTAACTAGCTTGATTAATACGCCGTTTTAACTCAGCCTCTAATTGTTCTGGAGTGCTGACCACTACCCCCGGTTTCGCTCTCATGATGCTGAGGTAATGCTGAAATGCCTCCTCATCCTGGGGGTTTGATATCACATATTGTCTTAATTCTTGCTCATTAAGAGTTAAATAGTCTGTCATCGGATAATGTTCTCCCCATTACTAAGAATTTCTACTTGGATGGTTTCGCCTATCAAAATCACGATTCGGCTTGTCCTCTCATCAAATCTAACCAATGCTATATCGTTGACTTTTGACTTCCCCGTTCGCGCAGCGTCCCGTAGGGAAGGGGTTGACTCGCGATCGCCAATGACAATAAAAAAAAGGAATAAAAAGGATCTGACCTTCATATTCACCAAACTTACTGCAACGAACGAATAAATATAAGTTGTCAATTCTCCTTGGGACTGATAGCGATCGCACAAACGCACTAAAATTTAAGAAACCATCATGATGGGTACTGACATGGTATCGATCCCAATTACTTTGGAACAACTCATTACGGCGGTACAACAGTTGCAGCCAGACGAACGAGCAAAAGTCGCTAGAGCCTTGATTCAAATAGATTTACGTTCAGATTTGACGGCTTTAATTCAAGAACTTTATGCCGAACCCCCCGTAAATGAGATTACAGATGATGAAATCAAGGCTGAAATTAAAGCTGTGCGTCAGCAATCCCAGCAGGTCTGATGTTGCGAGTGGTCATCGACACCAACATTTGGAGAGAGCATTTTGCTGAAAGGGCGAGTTACATTGCCGATTTTGGCAGCATTTAATGAGGATAAATTCCAGTTGGTAATGAGTCAACCCCTCATGGAAGAACTCCATCTTGTTTGGAATCGCCCCCGTTTAAGAGAGCGGATTGACTCTAATCAGGCGATTCGCCTAGAACAACAGTTGCAGTACCGCGCCTTATGGGTTGAGTTGAAAACTGTTCCGCCTAATTGTCGAGATCCCAAAGATTTACCTGTGTTGGCTACAGCGATTGATGGCAAAGCGGGGATTATCGTATCTGGGGATGATGACTTGCGGGCTGATGATGATTTAAGAGCAGTAATGGCAAGCTATAGCATTCAGTTACTGGGTGTTCATTCTTTCCTAAAATATCTAGATGAAGGTGATGGATAAAGGATGCTTTCACCGATCGCTCCCTAAAACAAGAACGCGATCGCTAATTCAACTTATGCCTAAGGGCGATCGCCCCCTTGACTAAAAAAGCGATGCCTCCCCACAGTAGGAAAGCGATCGCTCTCTCAAGTCGATTGATTTCATTTTGAGGTGCATTGCTTTTTTACCAATTTTCTCAAACTCCTGACTGAGGAATGAGCAGAGGAATTGGGCGATCGCGATTCTTGCGATAAATTTGAAAATCACTATCGAGAGTGAAAATAAAACTGTTGGGATAAAGCTCTGCCATTCTTACTAGTTCCGCATCTGCCAAAGAGACTGGCACAGATTGATAGCAAGTCAGCAGTGCCAATACTGTTGTCAACTCCTCATCCAAATTAAATTGAATCACGACTTGCCGTTGAGCCAGAAGTTGAAGCAGCGTTTCCCGACCATTATTCACCCTTTGCAACAGAAACCAGGCCTCTGAAATCACAGCCTCACAAGTTAGCAAAGGTGGCGCAATCTGGGTCAACTGCTCTGTTACCCAGATGTGATAGCGATCGCGTCGATCAATTAAAGCCACCAAAACACCTGTGTCAACAATCACTTGATGGAGCATTACTGACCGTAGCCATGCATATAGTCTGGATTTGTTGAAAGATCGCCGGGGCCTTCCCCTGCCCCAATTGCGGCCTGGGCAACTTCAAAAAACGATTGGGAAGACATTTCAGATTCCATAGTCCTTGGCTTGTGACGTTTTGTCCGTAGAAACTCTACAAAGTCCAAAACCTGTTGCTGCTCTTCTGCCGATAATGCTTCTACTGTTTGTAAAATTTGCTCACACAAATGAGACATTGCCATCAAATATAAAATGGGTGATGATTTTATTATGATAAATATATAGCAATCTGATAGCGTACCCCTGCGGGGAAGCAAGCTACGCGCAGCGTCTCGTAGAGAAGCGGTAGCGAGTCAGACGCTCCTCCGTCGCTAACGCTTTGCTATCGAGCGTCTTTGATTCGGTGAATCACTCCTAGAGATAGGGAATAAGGGACAGAGAATAGGAACAGAAAAGAAAAAATTAGCCCTGTTTGCGGTAACATCTTGCAGAGAAGCAAGGTTTTAAGCCGTATTTCGTTCTATGCCCAATGCCCCATACCCAATTAATTCAACGGTTCCATAATGGCTCTTAAACCTTTAGTAGAGAGTGTTTTAAGCATTTCTTTAGCGTTATATTCACTGCTAAATACTCCTGCTTGCATAACTCTTTGACCATCCCAAACTGTAAGAAACGCACCAGGAGCAAGCGATCGCACTAAATCTCGATCCCGATCGGTTGCAAGTGGCACTACTACGCGATAACGTACACCAAATTGTGTTGCAGAGTTACCACCATAGGGAATACTTGCAGAACTTGTTTGCAGATTGCGAGTATTAACAATGGGGATATTGGGATTGGGAAGTGGTAAAAGTTCTGAAGCACCAGGAGCAGCAGTTTCTAGTATTGGTAATGGCTGTTGTGTTTGATTCCTCATACTTGCAACTGGTGGCTGTGCAACTGAATTGGATGGGGACTCAGGGGCAGTAAACTCAATGGTATTAGGATCGATCCGCACGTAATTTAACTGTGGTGTATCAGGTGGCTGGGCGTTAATTGGTATTTGTCTACCTGACAAGCTGCTAGGAGTAGGAAATCCGGCGACGCTAGAAGTCGGTGGTTGTTTGGATATAGGCAAGGAAGGCGGTACATTATTGGCTGGCATTAATGGCAGCAGTTGACTGTTTAATTGCCCAGAAACAGGATTATTTGCTGAAATGCTGTTGCTGGTTTGCCCATTAGTAGTTTCAGAGATTTCGGGAGCCGAGAAGGTGATTTCTCCATTTGGTGGTATTTGTCGTAATACGTTGTTGGGAACTGGTTGAGAATTTGGGGTTGCTAGTGCTGTTGTACCGTTAATATCTACCTTACCAGTGATGCGATCGCTCACAAGGTTGTTACCAGCAGCAGAAATCACCTGTTTAGCGGCGCTGGCGTTAATGTCGTGGCGGCCATTATTTTGAAATGTATTATTTCCAGGTTCGGATGCACTACCCAAATCTGGCATTGCTTGAGCGAGCGCGACTAAACCATCTTCTTTATTATCTTGAATAGAATTATTCCGCAAAATCGGGCGGGCATTTGCTTGTACGATAATTCCCGATCTATTGTTTTGAATTTGATTACCTATGACTATAGGAGCAGCATTTTGAGCAATATTAATCCCAAAACCTGTTTGCTGAAAGACATTTTCCTTCACTTGCGGACTAGAGTTACCAGCAATTGTGATGCCATTGGCTCCATTGCGATCGAAGTAATTCTTACTAATGGTAGGTGCGGCATTACCACTGACGGAAATTCCATCTTGAGTACTGCCAGTAAAAGTATTTTCTGCGACTACCGGATTGCTAGATTCAATCCATAAACCGTAACCACGAGGATTAGAGTTCGTCACTGTTACCCCTGTGAGCAAGGCTTGGTTTGCCCCGACAATTGTGACGTTTTGGCCGCCAAAGCTTCGACTCAGGTAATCACCGCCTCCCTGAATGATAATCTCCTTACCTTGATTGCTGGGGTTGCCTTGAATTGAAATACCCGGTTTCAATATTAAGGGAAATTCCTCTCCTGTCTCGGCGCTATAAGTGCCAGTAGAGAGCATAATTACAGTATTGGCGTTAGCTAATCGCAATGCATGGGTAATAGTTTTTACAGGAGCGGATTCGCTGCCATTGCTTGCCTTGTCATCTCCAACACCAGGATTGACAAATAGCACATTAGCTTGAGAAGGTGTTTTCTGATTCAGAGGCGCTGAATTTGGTGTCGATGGAATCTGAGCGATGCTTTCTCTACGAGAGGCTTTGCCAACGGCGAGCTGCGCTAACGCACTATCCTGGCTGATACCCAGAAACGCTATACTTGCCGCCCCCATCCCTAGAATAAAAGATAATACTGAAAAACTAAAAAATAAAAGCCTTGCTGATTTCAGAAACTTCAGCTTTGCAAACAAAACATCTACTCTATGGTACTCAGTAAACATACGAGGTAGAATCATATTTAACACCACTCCTTATAAGTAATCATAAATTCTTATACTCCCTAGAGAGTATTATGTCGATAATATTACTCATATATTGACCGAGTGGCGATATTTAATACATAGTAATAAATGATATTAGACATCTCCAGAAATTAATTGTGCGTTGCCCAAAATAATTTGTGGGCAAAATTTATGAATTGTGCCTATATCATTTATCTATTATCTATATATAGGACTCATATTTGATTGCGTGAAAAAAACTCAGTACAGCTTTATTCC